>NZ_JAMQTI010000001.1:0-534081 GCF_032883055.1 Mycobacterium sp. 29Ha | reverse complement strand
TGCTCGAACTGGCGGCCACGCTTCTGCGACTCACCGTCCAGGGTGGCGTACAGAGCGTCGAACTCCCCCATAGGGGGAGGTTAAATCAGAGCGGTGACATTACAGCGGACAGTGGCGAATCCCTTGACCGAGCTCACGAACGTGCTGCGTCTGCACTCTCCGCCGTCGCCAACCCGCTATTGTTGGCGCGTCGTTCGAGGTCGACGACGAAGATGGCCAGCCGCCAGACCTTCTCGCCCGTTACATCCGCCACCCTCGCGATGCGTAGACGACACCAGTTCCGAAGTGTCAGCGATAGCTGCCGGGTGATCGGCCCAGTTTCCAGGTGCTGGGCTTGTAAGACCGCATCCTTTCTCTGGCCGCGTCATCAGAAGCCTTCTCCGCTTCAGTCTTGGGACGCGAACGACCGAACCCGCCCCCTTGCTCAAGGAGCTTGCGCAGCACCTCGGGGTCGGGGACCCATTCGCGGCGCCCGGGCTCGGTGATCCGCTCGTTGCTCCGCCATCGCCGTTTGTTCGACCGCTTCCTTGGTCTGCCTCGCGCTCGTGCGCTCTTTTGCGGCCGCGATCTCTGTCTGTTGAGTGCTGACTCTTGAGCGGCAGCCGAAGACGCAGGCTTCACCTCGCCACGAAGCCGATAGGAATCACGAAGCCAGCGTGCAACCCGTACTGAAACGGTTGACGAACCTGACCGAACGATCACGCCCTGAGCGTTGAGCCGGGACAACACGTCCTTGACCGGTACTCGTAATTCTCTTGCAAGCTCATCGACTCGTGCTTTGCCGTTCATCGCCCACCCCCTTTATCTGTGCGCCATTTGGCGATGAAATCGGCACGGCAACTTCAGCGTATGAGCAATCGTATGGGCCATGTCTCCGACAGTCCCTTCGACGTAGAGGCGAGAGGCCGCAAATACCCCCGTCGGTCGGTGTCCGCGTCGTCAACCGCGGTGGCATCGCCGCTCAGTCGGTGTGCGGTCGTACAGTGCAGGTCATGGCCCCGAAACCGCCATCAAGAGCTGTCATCGAGGGTTTCATCCTCCGCGCTCGACGGGTGATGGCGCACTCGCTCATCCGCGAGCAGGCGGCGTTGATGAGCAAGCTGCACAAAGGGCAGATCACCATCACGGTCACGGTCAACACCAAGACCGGCGAGGAAAACCATCGACTGCGAGCGGAGTATCCACCCGAGGAGGCATTGGAGTCGCTGGCCAGCCGGGTGCGCCCGCTGATCTTGAGCGGTGAACCGATCTACTATGCGAACGCGCTCAACGCGCTGACGGGACTGGTCGGATCGGACAGGCTCAACGACGAGATCGACCTGGCTTGGTGGCACGGATACTGGCAGAGCGTGATTGACGCCAACTTACCGGCCCAGGCGTATTGGGTGGCCGTGCCCAGCGGCACGACCACCGACCGCAAGCTGATGTACGCCTGGCTGTACGGCGACGTGATCCACGCCAAGTCGCCGAGGTCACCGGTCATCCGCGACCTGAGCATCGACCAGCGGTACTACGCCGCCGCACCTGGCATCGCTCGTATCTGCGACCGGGTGATCTACACCCACATCATGCTGATGGGGCTGATCGAGAAGGGCTTGCTGACCGTAGACGACGGAGTACTCACCGAAAGCGTTGTGGTATCCGCAACCAGCCGCGACGAGACCCTAGATGTACGGGTTTCGGACGTGGGCGTGCCCATTCCCGATGACCTAACCACCGCCGGCCTTGCCGCGCTCGATCCGGCGGTCTGGAGGACACCGCATCAGGACCGCTCAGCGCGGCGAAGCGACGCTGATTGACAACTGTCGACGCGAGGCCGGCCAGCACGCAGATAGCATGACCGTGGGCGGGTGAGGGCAGAAATAGACTCTGACCTGGATAAATGCTTGCTCCCCCGGCTGGACTCGAACCAGCAACCCTTCGGTTAACAGCCGAATGCTCTGCCAGTTGAGCTACAGGGGACGGCTCACCCGCGACGTGTTCATCAGCGCGGGCCGAGGCATGACTCTAGCGCACCTCCCGCTCGCATCGCCAATGCGCCTCCGCCCCACACGCACCCAGGGATGTGAGGCAGGATGGTGGAATCGCACCGTCGTCCGGGAGGGGTCTAGTGATCCGGTATGTCGCCGTACTGGCTGTCGGCTACGTGTTGGGTACGAAGGCGGGCCGACGCCGGTATGAACAGATTGCCGGGACATACCGGGCGGTCACCGAGAGCCCGGCCGCCAAAGCGGTGATCGATGCGGGGCGTCGCAAGATCGCGGATCGGGTGTCACCGGACCCACATTTGGTCACGCTGTCAGAGATCGACCATGGAACGACCGTGATCGGGCCGGAGGCCGTGCCGAAGGGCCGGCAGCGCTAGTTAGGGCGCGTATGGCTCGGTGATGGTGCGGCCCGGGATCAGGGGGCCGGTGGAGAAGCCCGCGCCGTTCGATCCGTTGCCGCCTTCGAACCCGAATTCCGGGGTACCGATGTTCACTCCGTTGCCGTTGGAGTAACCCAGGCACTTGCCATCTTCCGCGTTGCCGAACCACGCCAGACAGCCGGGAGGCAGTGCCACACTCTCAATCGCATCGCTTGTCAGCGCGGACGCTGCGAAGGGCGCCGCGACGGCGGCGACCGCCAACGCACCTACGGCAATGAGCCGACGTGCCTGGTTCTTGGTCGATGTCACGAATGAGCCTTTCTTAACCGTTCCCCGACGGTTGATCGCGCGCCTACCCTATCGCGTTACGCGGTGTCACGCAGTGAGGTCGTCGCCGCTGGCCTGTTCCAGCAGGCTGCGGCGATAGGCCTCCATGGCGACCAGGTCCCCGAACAGAGCGTGATACTCGTCGCCCTGCTCAACCGGCGACATGCGCTGCAGCTTGGATTTGACCTCGGCGATCTGCCGTCCGACCCACACTTCCTGCAGCCTCGCCATTACTCCGGCGATGTAGCGCCGCATCTTCTCGTCGTCGTCGACATTGATGGTTTCCACGCCGAGCTCGTTGACCAGGCCCGCGGCTGCCTCGGACCCCGCATGTCCGCGCACCGCATCTATCCACTGCCCGCCGGACTGCCCCGCAGCCACACCCCCTGCGGCGTCGATCGCCTTTCGGACCGCGGCATAACCGGGGTGGGTGAAGCTCTCGACGGTCAGCGAGTCGAACACCGGACCGGCCAGCGCCGGGTGTTGCAGCGCCGACTTGAGCGCCTCGCGCTGCGGCCACAGCGTCGGATCGGCCGGATCGGGACGCTCTGCCTTGGGCACAGCAGGACGCGCCTGCCGTGGTGCGCCGTGTTCTGCCGCAGCCGCGCGGCGCCGACCACCGCGCTCGGGCATACCGCGCTTCTGCGCTTCCTCGCGCACCCTGCCGATCACCTGCGCGACGTCGGCCCAACCGACCCAGCCCGCCACGCGGCGCGCGTATTCGTCGCGCAACATGCTGTCCTTGATGCCGGCGACCATCGGCACGCATTGCCGCAAGGCGTTCACCCGGCCTTCGGCGCTGTCGAGGTCATGGTCGGCAAGGGCCGTGCGAATGGCGAACTCGAACAGCGGCGTGCGTCGCGCCACCAGATCCCGCAATGCCCCGTCGCCGAAATGGAGCCGGATGTCACACGGATCCATCCCGGCCAATTTCTCTTCTGAGGCCACCGCGACGAACGACTGCCCGGCGAGATTCTGTTCACCCTCGAACGCCTTAACCGCCGCGGCGCGTCCTGCGGCGTCACCGTCGAAAACGTAGATCAGCTCACCGCGAAAGAAGTTGTCGTCCATCATGAGTCGCCGCAACATCGCCAAGTGCTCGTCACCGAAGGCGGTGCCACAGGAGGCGACGGCCGTCGTCACGCCGGACAGGTGCATCGCCATCACGTCGGTGTAGCCCTCGACCACGACCGCCTGGTGTCCCTTGGCGATGTCGCGTTTGGCCAGATCGAGGCCGAACAACACCGACGACTTCTTGTACAGCACGGTCTCCGGGGTGTTGATGTACTTCGCTTCCATCTGGTCGTCGTCGAAGATCCGGCGGGCGCCGAAGCCGATCACTTCCCCACCGCTGGCGCGGATCGGCCACAGCAGGCGACGGTGGAAGCGATCCATCGGGCCGCGTCGGCCCTCGCGAGACAGGCCCGCGGCCTCCAGCTCCTTGAACTCAAAACCCTTGCGCATCAAGTGCTTTGTCAGCGTCTCCCACCCCGACGGGGCGAAACCGCAGCCGAACCTCGCCGCGGCGTCGGCGTCGAAGTTGCGCTCGATCAGGTACTCGCGCGCCGGTGCGGCCTCGTCGGACTTCAGCGCCTCGGCGTAGAACTCCTGGGCGGCGGCGTTGGCCGCCAGCAGCCGGCTGCGACTGCCGCGGTCGCGTTGCACGTTGGTCGTCGAGCCGCCGGTGTAGGTGACGGTGTAGCCGACGCGGTCGGCCAGCAGTTCGACGGCCTCGACGAAGCTGACGTGCTCGATCTTCTGGACGAAGGCATAGACGTCGCCACCCTCGCCGCAGCCGAAGCAGTGGAAGTGCCCGTGGTTGGGCCGCACATGAAACGACGGAGACTTCTCGTCGTGGAACGGGCAGAGGCCCTTCAGCGAGTCCGCACCCGCCCGGCGCAACTGCACGTAGTCGCCGACGACCTCCTCGATGCGTACGCGTTCACGGATGGCCGCGATGTCACGATCGGGGATGCGGCCGGCCACCGGGCCAGTCTAGAGCGCCCGGCGTCGCGCGCGATCAGGCTTAGGCCGGTTCCAAGCGCTCCAATCGACCCTCGGTGAATGAAGCGACCTGGTCGATGACGACCCTCATCCGGGCGCCGTCGGACTCGGCGGCGTTGTACGCCGGGACGAAGATCGGATCGAGCGTGGCGGGTGCGCCGGCCAGCGTCCACTCCACGACGCGGTGCACGCGTTCGCGCTGTTGTGCTTGGAGTTCCAGGTGCCGTGGATCGGACATGATGAACTGCAGCGCCAAGATCTTGAGCACCGCCACCTCTGCCCTGACCAGCCCCGGCACCCGAAGCTCGGCCCGGTACCGCACCAGCGGCCCCGTTCCGGCCACCTCCCTGGTCGCCGCGATGGCCGCGGACGCGAATCGTCCGACCAGTTCACTGGTCAGTCGCTTGAGCGCGACCGACGCGGCCAATGTGCCGTCGTACTTGCCGACGGCCGCGACGACGGGCAGATTCGACAGCCGGCCTGCGGCGGCCACCAGATCGTCGGAGCGCAGTCCGGCCCCCATCCCGCTCGATTCGCCGAGGCGCCCCAGCACAGTGGCCGCGTCGTCGTCGGCCAGCACCCGCATGTCGATCCGGCCCGAGACGACACCGTCCTCGACGTCGTGCACCGAATAGGCCACGTCGTCGGCCCAGTCCATGACCTGCGCCTCCAGGCACGGCTTTTCCTCCGGCACACCCGAGCGCAGCCAGTCCGCGGCGGCCGCGTCGTCCTCGTAAAACCCGAACTTGCGCCGCTGACCGCCGCGGCGCCACGGATACTTCGTCACCGCATCCAGCCCCGCGCGAGTGAGGTTCAATCCGGCGCTGTGACCTTGCGGGCCAAGAACTTTGGGTTCCAGCCGGGTCAGGATACGGAAGTTCTGCGCATTCGCCTCGAAGCCGCCACATTCCGCGGCGATCTCGTCGAGGGCGCGTTCGCCGTTGTGACCGTACGGGGGATGGCCGATGTCGTGGGCCAGCCCGGCCATGTCGACGAGGTCGGGGTCGCAGCCCAGACCGATGGCCATACCGCGGCCGATCTGCGCCACCTCCAACGAATGGGTCAACCTGGTGCGCGGAGTCTCCCCTTGGCGCGGCCCCACCACCTGGGTCTTGTCGGCCAGCCTACGTAGCGCGGCGCAATGCAGCACCCGGGCGCGGTCGCGCGCGAAATCGGTGCGGTGCTCGGTGTCGGTGCCCGGCAACGCGGCAGCTTTCGGCGGCTCGACCACCAGCCGCTCGCGGTCGAACTTGTCGTAGAGATCCTGATTCGCTGCCACCGCCGCACAGTCTGCCAGCATCAACCGGTGCGGCCGTGCCGCGCACTAGATTGGCGACCATGCGCATCGCCCGCTTGCTGACCCTCCTGCTCGCGACGATCGTCGCCGGTGCGCTTCTTGCGCCGTCGGCGTCCGCTGAGGCCCCGTTCCGCCTCCCGGGATATGTCACCGACCGAGCGGGCGTCCTCGACAACGCCGGCTTGGCACAGGTGACATCGGCGGTCGACGAGTTGTACGCCAGTAGCAAGACCCGGTTGTGGGTCGTTTACGTCGAGTCGTTCTCTGGACAGTCAGCGGAAGCCTGGGCGCGCAACACGATGCGGACCAGCGACCTCGGCGATTTCGACGCGCTGCTAGCGGTGGCCACAGTCGACCGTGCGTATGCCTTCCTTGTGCCCGACAGCGCCACTGAGCTGAGCTCCAGCCGGGTGGAAAGCGTGCGGCGCAACGACATCGAGCCCGCCCTTCGCCAAAACGACTGGACTGGAGCGGCGGTGGGGGCGGCCGACGGGCTCGCTCAGTCCTCGGGCTCGGGCGCGCGTATCAGCTGGGTCGGGTTGGCGGTGGCGCTGGGGGCGATCGCACTTGCGGTCGTGCTGTTGATGCTCTGGCAACGACGACGACGGCACAAGCGTCGCGAAGCCGAGTTCGCCGCGGCACGCCGAATCGATCCCGCGGATCCGTACGCACTGTCGGCGGTGTCGCTCGATGCCCTCGACGACCTGTCACGGGCAATGGTGGTCGAGGTCGACAACGCCGTGCGCACCAGCGAGCACGAACTCGAACTGGCCGTCGAGGAGTTCGGCACGGACCGGACCGAGCCGTTCACGCGTGCGGTCGGCAACGCGAAGACGACTCTCGCCCAAGCGTTCAACGTCCGTCAGATCCTCGACGACGCCATCCCGGAGACGCCGGCGCAGCGTCGCGACTTGCTGACTCGTGTCGTGGTCGCCGCCGCCAAGGCCGATCGTGAGTTGGACGCGCAGCAAGGCGCCTTCGCCGATCTGCGGAACCTGGTGATCAACGCGCCATCCCGGCTCGACGCGATGACCCAACAGGTGGTCGACATCACCGCCCGGCTCGACTCGTCTGGGCAGAAGCTCGCGCAACTGCACAGCGAGTTCGACGCGACGGCGCTGAGCTCGGTGGCCGGCAACGTCGACGCGGCCAAGGAGCTGCTGACCTTCGCCGACGAAAGCATCACCCGCGGGCGTGATCTCGCCCTCCGGCCGGTGGCAGGGCGCCAGACCGAACTCGTCGAAAGCGTCCGCGCGGCCGAGTCCGCCTTGGCCCAGGCACGCGGGCTGCTGGACGCGGTGGACAGCGCTGCCAGCGATATCCGCCGAGCGGTCGCCACGCTGCCGTCGGCGATCGAAGACATTCAGAACGGCATCAAGCAGGCTGGTGCCCTGCTACAAAAGGGCAACGCGCCGCAAGCCGCCCAACTTGCCGAGGCCCGCGACGCGGCGGCCGTCGCGGTGGCCACTGCGCAGCGATCGAAATCGGTTGACCCGCTGGGTTCTTTCACCGAACTGACCAAAGCCGACGCGGATCTGGACCGGCTGCTGGCTGCTGTTGAGGAGGAGCGGGAAGCGGCCGAGCGACTCAACAGGGCGTTGGACGAGGCGCTGTTCACCGCGCGGTCGCGGATCAGATCGGTGTCGGATTTTATCGATACACGCCGTGGCATCGTCGGTCCGGAGGCCCGCACCCGGCTGGCCGAGGCCGTCCGGCACCTTGGCGCCGCCGAGCAGAAGGGGCCGACCGATCCCGCCGAAGCCATCGCGCACGCCAACGGCGCAGCGATGCTGGCGTCACAGGCCCAGACCCTGGCCACCGCCGATCTGCAGAACGCGCAACGCTCGTATATGGGTCCGGGTGGTCCGTTCGGCGGTCGCGGTGGCGGTGGGGGCAATATCGGCGCGATGATCGGCGGCATCCTCATCGGCAACATCCTCAGCGGAGGCATGCGTGGCGGCTTCGGCGGCGGCGGCTTCGGCCCCGGTTCGTTCGGCGGCTCCGGCGGCGGCGGGATGTTCGGCGGCGGCGGCCGCTTCTAGGCGCCCTTGAGCCGGATAGCGAGGTAGTCGCTGACGGCATCGAGTGCCACGCGCTCCTGAGTCATGGCATCGCGTTCGCGGATCGTCACGGCCTGGTCCTCGAGTGTGTCGAAGTCGACCGTCACGCAGAACGGTGTGCCGATCTCGTCCTGGCGGCGGTAGCGCCGTCCGATGGCGCCCGCATCGTCGAACTCGACGTTCCAGGACTTGCGGAGCTCGGCGGCGAGATCACGCGCCTTCGGCGACAGCTGCTCGTTGCGTGACAGCGGCAGCACCGCGGCCTTGACCGGAGCCAACCGCGGATCGAGTCGGAGCACGGTGCGCTTGTCCACACCGCCCTTGGCGTTGGGCGCCTCGTCCTCGCGATACGCATCGACCAGGAACGCCATCAGCGACCGCGTCAGGCCGGCTGCGGGTTCGATGACGTAGGGCACGTACCTGGTTTCGGTCGCCTGGTCGTAGAACGACAGATCAACGCCGGAATGCTTTGAGTGCGTGGACAAGTCGAAGTTGGTCCGGTTCGCCACACCTTCGAGCTCACCCCACGGGTTGCCCTGGAAGCCGAACTTGTACTCGATGTCGACGGTTCTGTCGCTGTAGTGCGACAGCTTCTCCTTCGGATGCTCGTAGAGCCGCAGGTTGTCGCGGTCGATGCCGAGATCGACGTACCACTGCAGCCGCGTGTCGATCCAGTACTGGTGCCATTCGGGGGCGCTGTCGGGTTCGACGAAGAACTCCATCTCCATCTGTTCGAACTCGCGGGTGCGGAAGATGAAGTTGCCCGGCGTGATCTCGTTGCGGAAGCTCTTGCCGATCTGGCCGATGCCGAACGGCGGCTTCTTCCGCGCGGTGGTGACGACGTTCGCGAAGTTGACGAAAATGCCCTGCGCAGTCTCTGGACGCAGATAGTGCAGGCCCTCCTCGGTCTCGATCGGGCCGAGGTAGGTCTTGAGCATCATGTTGAAGTCGCGCGGCTCGGTCCACTGCCCCTTGGTGCCGCAGTCCGGGCACGCGATCTCCGACATCGGCACGGTGTCTGGATCAACGGCGGTGTCGCGCGTCCCCTTCTTCTCGGCGTACGCCTCCTGCATGTGGTCCTGACGGTGGCGCTTGTGGCAGTTCAGGCACTCGACGAGCGGGTCGTTGAACACCTCGACGTGCCCCGAGGCCACCCACACCTCGCGGGGCAGGATGATCGCGCTGTCCAAGCCGACGACGTCGTCGCGACCGGTGACGACCGAACGCCACCACTGGCGCTTGATGTTCTCCTTGAGCTCCACTCCGAGTGGGCCGTAATCCCACGCCGACTTGGTGCCTCCATAGATCTCGCCGGACTGGAAGACGAGTCCACGACGCTTGGCGAGGTTGGCGACGGTGTCGATGATGGAAGCCACGGGATAACACCCTAGCGAGAAGCGCGCACACGGTTGACATGCGGAAGTCTGCATGTATTCTGGGCGCCATAATGAAAACGGTTTCCACTTTCGCCGAAGATCCCGTCGAGAACGGTCACGATCACAGTGGCGAGCCGTTTCCCGAGCTGCCGCCCCGCGACGTGCTCGACACGTCCGGCGACCTGTTGCGGGCGTTGGCCGCCCCGGTGCGCATTGCGATCGTGCTGCAACTGCGCGAGTCGGCGCGCTGTGTCCACGAACTCGTCGACGCGCTGGCGGTGCCCCAACCGCTGGTCAGCCAGCATCTGCGGATCCTCAAGTCCGCCGGGGTGGTGGCGGGCTCGCGGTCGGGACGAGAGGTGATGTACCGCCTCGTCGATCACCACCTGGCCGACATCGTCGTCGCAGCCGTGACGCACGCTGCGGAGGGCCACCAGTGACGGGGCCCGCGCCGGCCGCTACCGGAGTCCGCTCCACCCGGCAGCGCGCCGCGATCGCCGCACTACTGGACAAGCTCGACGAATTTCGATCCGCCCAGGAGCTACACGACGAATTGCGCAGGCGCGGTGAGGGTATCGGGCTCACCACCGTCTACCGCACCCTGCAGCAGATGGCCGCCGCCGGCGTCGTCGACGC
Source organism: Mycobacterium sp. 29Ha (assembly GCF_032883055.1). Taxonomy (NCBI): domain Bacteria; kingdom Bacillati; phylum Actinomycetota; class Actinomycetes; order Mycobacteriales; family Mycobacteriaceae; genus Mycobacterium; species Mycobacterium sp. 29Ha. Next base: position 524,013 of record NZ_JAMQTI010000001.1, on the reverse strand, counting down.
GCTGCGCACCGACACCGGCGAGGCCGTGTACCGGCGCTGCTCCGACGGCCATCATCACCATCTGGTGTGCCGGGCGTGCGGTTCGACAGTCGAGGTACAGGGCGATCAGGTCGAGACGTGGGCGACCGAAGTCGCCCGCAAGCACGGCTTCTCTGACATCAGTCATACGATCGAGATTTTCGGCCTGTGCGGAGCATGCACGAGCGCCAAGCCGTCAGGTTAGGGCGCGCCGCACGTCGGAACCGGTGGCCAGCACCATCAGGATCAGCGTGCGCAACGCTTCGTCGGTGAGACCCGCTGCGGGAAAGTTGTAGCGCAGCAACACATCCGCGACCTTCTTAGAGTTCCGCTTGGCTCCGGCCGCGACCTCTTTGTGGCCGCTCTTGCTCGCCAGTGACACAGTGCCCAGCAGGGTGTTGTGCGCGTGATCGGCCACCGCCGCACGGAGTTTGGCGTCCAGCGGCAGGTCCCACGCCAAGATCTGGGTGAGCGACACCAGCTCCAGACCTTCGGCGATCTCGACCACCCGCAGCGATGCGACCGTGCCATCGTGGTGCAGGGTGATCGCGCCGTCCTCTTCCCGACTCAGCGTCACCACCTCGCCGAGGACGGCGGCCAGGCGATCCTGCATGGACATCACGCCCGGCCGCTCAGGTGCATCATTCGGCCCGGCCGCTCAGGTACATCATTCGGCCCGGCCGAATCGACGGTTGCGGTTCACGTACTCCTCGCACGCCTCCCACAGGTCGCGGCGGTCGTAGTCGGGCCACAGCTTGTCCTGAAAGACGTACTCGGCGTAGGCCGCCTGCCAAAGCAGAAAGTTGCTTGCCCGCTGCTCCCCCGACGTCCGGATGAACAAGTCGACGTCGGGAATGTCGGAGCGGTGCAGATGCTTGGCGAAGGCCGCCTCGCTGATCCGGCTCGGGTTGATCTTGCCGTCCACAGCCTCCTGCGCAAGCTCGCGGGCCGCTTCGACGATCTCGGTGCGGCCGCCGTAATTCACGCAGTAGTTGATGGTGATGACGTCGTTGTCGACAGTCATCTGCTCGGCGATGTCGAACTCTTTGATGACGCTGCGCCACATGCGCGGCCGCGAGCCGACCCAGCGCATCCGCACGCCCATGTCGTTGAGATTCTCGCGGCGACGACGGACCACCTCGCGGTTGAACCCCATCAGGAAGCGCACCTCTTCGCTACTGCGCTTCCAATTCTCGGTCGAGAACGCGTACACCGTCAGGTGCTTGATGCCGATTTCGATTGCCCCGCAGGTGATGTCGATGAGCACCGCTTCGCCCATCTTGTGACCCTCGGTGCGGTGCAGCCCGCGCTGGGTGGCCCACCGTCCGTTGCCGTCCATCACCACCGCGACGTGATTGGGTACCTGCCCGGCCGGGATCTCGGGGGCGACCGCCTTGGACGTGTGCTGTGGTGGCCGCGCGAACTTACCGTTGGTGCGGGGCGTCAGTTCTGGGAAGACGACCGGCCACGTCGACTTGTCGGGAAATGTCGGATAGTCGTCAGGCGCCGGGGGCAGCTGTGGGTACTTCTCCTTGCCCTTGCCCCTCTTGGTAGCCATGCGCCATATCCTGCCCGACCAGCGGAACCCGTAGGTCGGCGACTGTCTGATCAACCCGGTACATCCGCTCGACCAGCGGTAACGTCCGCAGCTGCCGCTCCAGATGCCACTGCAGGTGCGCGGCGACCAGGCCGCTGGCCTGGCTACGATGCGACGACGTCGACGTCTGCGCGTGCTCCCAGTCCCCGTCGTGCAGCGCGGCCATCAGGTCCATCACCGCCTGCGGGGGTGTCGCCGACCCCGACGGCCTGCAATGGACGCACACGCTGCCCCCGGCCCCGACGTGGAACGCTCGGTGCGGCCCCGGCGCCGCGCAGCGGGCGCATTCAGTCAGCGCAGGCGCCCAACCGGCGATTCCCATGGCGCGCAACAGGTAAGCGTCCAGCACGAGTTCCCGGGGCCTGCTGCCGTCGGCCACCGCCCGCAGCGCGCCGACGGTCAGCCGGTGCAGTGCGGGCATCGGGGCCCGCTCCTCACCTGCCAAGCGCTCGGCTGTTTCGAGGACCGCGCACGCACATGTGTAGCGGCCGTAGTCACTGACGATGTCGGTGGCGAACGCATCGATGGCCTGGACCTGGGTGACGATGTCGAGATTCCGGCCGGGATGCAGCTGAACATCGATGTGCGCGAACGGCTCCAGCCTGGCCCCGAACTTGCTGCGGGTGCGCCGCACCCCCTTGGCCACCGCGCGCACCAACCCGTGGTCACGGGTGAGCAGGGTGACGATCCGGTCGGCCTCACCGAGCTTGTGCTGACGCAGCACCACCGCTCGATCCCGGTACAGCCGCATCACAACAGTCTCCCATTGCGATCGGACATGTTCGGTGTACGCAGCGCCGGTATTTTATAGGTGATGGTCGAGCTCACCCGTTTTCCCACGCTCACTCAGCAGCTTTTTCAGCTGGCGAGTGGTTCCGTCACGTCCGATGACCTGGTGCGCCGTTCACTGGACGCGATCACCGCCAGCCAGCCCACGCTCAACGCGTTCCGGGTGGTGCTGACCGAACAAGCGCTGGCGGACGCCGCCGAGGCGGACCGCAAACGCGCAGCGGGCCAGGATCTTTCAAAACATCCGCTCCTGGGCATACCGATCGCCGTCAAAGACGACGTCGACGTCAAGGGCGTGCCCACCCGATTCGGCGCGGCGGGCAACATCGAGCCCGCGCGCGAGGACTCCGAAGTCGTCCGACGGCTCAGGGCCGCGGGCGCGGTGATCGTCGGCAAGACCAACACCTGCGAGCTGGGCCAGTGGCCGTTCACCAGCGGACCGGCCTTCGGCCACACTCGCAATCCGTGGTCGCGCGAGCACACACCGGGCGGATCGTCGGGCGGCAGCGCCGCCGCGGTGGCCGCGGGCCTGGTGGCCGCGGCCATCGGATCCGACGGGGCCGGCAGCGTCCGCATCCCCGCGGCGTGGACTCATCTCGTCGGCATCAAACCCCAGCGCGGCAGGATCTCCACCTGGCCGTTGCCTGAAGCGTTCAACGGCATCACCGTCAACGGTGTGCTCGCCCGGACGGTCACCGACGCGGCGATCGTGCTCGACGCCGCGTCGGGCAACGTTCCCGGTGACCTGCACCAGCCACCGCCCGTCCACATGTCGGACTACGTCGGCCGAGCACCGGGACCGCTGCGGATCGCGCTGTCCACCAAGTTCCCGTACACCGTCTTCCGGGCCAAACTGCACCCCGAGATCCGTGCCGCGATGGCCGCCACCGCGGCCCAGCTCGAAGAGCTCGGGCACACGGTCGTCGAAGCCGATCCCGCATACAACCTGGCCATGTCGTGGAGCTTTCTGTCGCGCTCGACCTCGGGACTGCTGGACTGGGCCGACCGCCTGGGCTACGGCGTCGACCTGGACAAGCGCACGAAGGCGAACATGCGGACCGGCTGGATGCTGTCACAGCACACGTTGCGCAAGGCACGCGCCCGCGAGGCCGCGGCGCACCGCCGGATCGAGTGGATCTTCAACCTCGTCGACGTCGTGCTGGCACCGACCACTGCCCAACCGCCCCCCAACGTCCACGACTACGACACTCTCAGCGGCCTGGCCACCGATCGCGCCATGATCCAGGCGTGTCCCATCACCTGGCCGTGGAACCTCCTGGGCTGGCCCTCGATCAACGTGCCCGCGGGGTTCACGTCCGCTGGTCTGCCGATCGGGGTGCAATTGATGGGTCCGGCCAACAGTGAACCGTTGCTGATCTCGCTGGCCGCCGCGCTCGAGGCGATCAACGGCTGGGCCAACAAGCAACCGGAGGTGTGGTGGACGCCGTCGATGGCACCCGACCCGGACCCGACCGGCCGTTCCATTGAGGAGATCAGGCCCGGCGAAGTGGCGTAATGTCATCGCCCATGAAAGCGTGGCACTGCGCATACGCACTCCCGGTCCTGGTGATGGCGGCCGGCAACGTGCTGGGGACACCGACGGCTGGCGCTGACAACAAGCGGCTCAACGACAGCGTGGTCGCCAACGTCTACACCATGCAGCACCAGGCCGGGTGCACCACCGACATCAAGATCAATCCGAAGTTGCGGTTGGCCGCGCAGTGGCACACCGATGACGTCCTCAACAACAGGGCACTGAACGGCGACACCGGTTCCGACGGGTCGACTGTGGCCGACCGTGCGCGCAACGCCGGCTACGCCGGAGCCGTGGCCGAGACGACGGCCATCAATCCGGCACTGGCGATCAGCGGCATCGAGTTGATCAACCAGTGGTATCACCGGCCTGACTACAACGCGATCATGTCGGACTGCTCGAACGTCGACATCGGCGTGTGGTCAGCGAATCTGATCGACCGCACCGTCGTGGTCGCTGTCTACGGCAAGGGTGACGGCGCACCTCCCGTGCAGTCACCGAACCGGCCGTTCGGACAGCCGGGAGCCGGCTTCCCGGGCTGAAATATCCCCCCGCAGCGAATATATTCAAATCACTGACTCGCCCCTGGCCTGAAGCTATCGTCAGGTTTCGTCGGGGTGGCAAAAATCTTTGTTCGGGAGGATTCGTGAGCATCAATTGCACAAGGGTCGCCGCGCTGACATTCGCGGCGGCCGCGGTCTCGGCGGGTATCGGCATCGCGCCGGCATCCGCGCAATCACGGACCGTCGTCTACGAGGTCACCGGATCAGGCACGGTGTACTCGATCGACCTCGATCCGGGCGGCCGCATCCCCGAGGACACCGCGACGCCGTTCACCCAGACCGTGTCGATCGGCCCCGACGTGGCGCTGCTACAGGTCGTCGTGGTCACCAAGACCGGTAGCCAGGGATGCCGTATCACCTTGGACGGCACGGTGGTTGCCGAGCAGGCGCCGGGCGACGCGGCCCACTGCATCGCGTACCTGTAACCGACGCCGCTGGACGGATTCTTCCAGCGCTCAGAATCCCAGACGCCCGAGCTGTTTTGGGTCACGCTGCCAGTTCTTGGCGATCTTGACCCGTAGGTCGAGGTAAACCTTTGTGCCCAAGAGCTTTTCGATCTGCATACGGGCCGCGGTGCCGACCTCCCGCAGCCTGGCGCCGCCCTTGCCGATCACGATGCCTTTCTGGCTGTCGCGTTCGACGTAGAGAATCGCGTGGACGTCGATCAAGTCGTCCCGCCCTTCGCGTGGCTCGACCTCCTCGATGACCACCGCCAGTGAGTGCGGCAGCTCGTCGCGCACACCTTCGAGTGCGGCCTCGCGGATGAGCTCGGCCATCAACACTTCTTCGGGCTCGTCGGTGAGCTCCCCGTCAGGGTAGAAAGCCGGGCCCGGCGGCAGCTGGGCGGCCAGCACGTCGGTCAGCACGTCGAGGTTCTCACCGGTGGTCGCCGACACGGGAACGATCTCGGTGTCCCCGCCCACCAGCTCGCTCACCGCGATCAGTTGGGCGGCAACGCGATCGCGTGCCAGCTTGTCGGTCTTGGTGACGATCGCGACCAGCGTGGTCCTTGGCGCGATCGCGCGGATCTGTTCGAGGATCCAGCGGTCCCCCGGTCCGATCCGCTCGTCGGCGGGGATGCACAGCCCGATGACGTCGACCTCGGAGTAGGTGTCCTTCACCAGATCGTTGAGCCGCTGGCCCAGCAGCGTGCGCGGCCGGTGCAAGCCCGGGGTGTCGATCAGGATGATCTGAAAGTTCTCACGGTGCACGATGCCGCGGATGGTGTGGCGGGTGGTTTGCGGCTGGTTGGCGGTGATCGCCACCTTGGTCCCGACCAGGGCGTTGGTCAACGTCGACTTGCCGGTGTTGGGCCGCCCGATGAAACAGACGAAGCCCGAACGAAACTCGTTACTCACTGCGGGGTGCCAGCCCGGTCGGTGACGATGACCACGGCGTCGGCCGACAGCTCGCGCACCGCGGCTATCCCTGCGTCGTCGACGCTTCCGCCGACCAGCACGGCGGCCTCCAATCCGGTCGCACCGCTGGACACCGCCGCCGCGACGGCGGCCTGCAGCGCGGTCAGCTCCAGCGAGTCCAAAGCGACCGGAGCGCCGGCGTAGGTGCGCCCGTCGAGGTCGCGCACTGCCGCACCGCAGGACGCGTCGGCCCGGCCCATCGCGCCGCGTGCCAGCGTGACCAACTTGGCGTCCTCGGCATCAAGCTCACTCATCGTCGCCCTCCGGTTGCTCGTTCGGGCTGACGAGGACGGTGCCGATGTGGACACGTCCGCGATGATCCCGCCCGCCCTCGGCGAGCAGTCGCAGCCCGTCCCACGTCACCTCGGCACCCGGCAACGGGACACGGCCCAGCTCGAAGGCCACCAGCCCGCCGACCGTGTCGACGTCGAGGTCCTCGTCGAACTCGATGTCGTACAGCTCGCCGAGATCCTCGATCGGCAGGCGCGCCGACACGCGGTATCGACGGTCGCCCAGTTCTTCCACGGGCGCGACTTCGTCGGTGTCGTACTCGTCGGCGATCTCACCGACGATCTCCTCGAGCACATCCTCGATGGTGACCAGCCCGGCGATCGCACCGTATTCATCGACCAGCAGCACCATGTGAACGCGGTCGAGCTGCATCTCCCGCAGCAGCGCGTCCAGCGGCTTGGAGTCCGGTACGAACACTGCGGGCCGCATCACCTCGGACACCTTGGTGTCGCGTCCGCCGTTGTTGGAGTAATACGTCCGCTGGACAAGGTCTTTCAGGTAGACGACACCGACGATGTCGTCGACGTTCTCGCCGATCACCGGGATGCGCGAGTGTCCGCTGCGCACCGCCAGCGAGGTCGCCTGACCCGCCGTCTTGTCACCCTCGATCCACACCATTTCGGTGCGTGGCACCATGACTTCGCGAGCCGGGGTGTCGCCGAGCTCGAACACCGACTGGATCATCCGCCGCTCGTCGTCGGCCACCACGCCGCGCTGCTGCGCCATGTCGACGACCTCACGCAGCTCGATCTCGGACGAGAACGGCCCGTTGCGGAAACCGCGGCCCGGGGTCAGCGCGTTACCGAGCAGCACAAGCAGGCGGCTCACCGGGGTGAGCACGATCGAAATCGCTTGCAGCGGAAGCGCAGCCACCAGCGAGATGGAATAGGCGTTCTGCCGGCCGACGGTCCTCGGGCCGACACCGATCGCGACGAAGCTGACCACCGTCATGATCGCCGCGGCCGAGACCAGTCCCCAGCTCACCCCGAAATAGTCGTCCAGGAAGGCGGCCAGCAGCACCGTCGCGCTGACCTCGCAGGCTATTCGGAGCAAGACGCAGAGGTTGATGAAGCGCGGACGCTCGGCCATCACCCTCGCCAGCCGCACCGCACCGGGACGCTCGTCGCGCACGAGTTCCTCGACGCGCGCCATCGACACCGTGCTGATCGCCGCGTCGGTCGCCGCGAAAAGACCGGCCACGCCGACCAATACGATCACGCTGATCAACTGACCGAGATTGTTCACTGTTCGTCGAAGAATCGGGACTTGTCCAGTAGGCGCCGATCCTTCTCGGACTGGCGGTCCTGGTGGTACGCCTCGACCTGGTCGGAGACCCACTCTTCAAGCAGTTGACGCTGCAGCGCGAACATCTCCTTCTCCTCATCGGGTTCGGCATGGTCGTACCCGAGCAGGTGCAACACGCCGTGCACCGTCAACAACGCCAGTTCCTGGCCAAGCGAATGACCTGCCGCGGCAGCCTGATCGGCGGCGAACGGTGGGCACAGCACGATGTCGCCGAGCATCGACGGCCCCGGTTCGGCCGCGTCGGGCCGCCCGCCCGGCTCGAGCTCGTCCATCGGGAAGCTCATCACGTCGGTGGGACCGGGCAGGTCCATCCACCGCATGTGCAGGTCTGCCATCGCTGCCGTGTCGAGCAGCACCATCGACAGTTCGGCGGCCGGGTTGACTTTCATCTTGCGAATGACGAATCGGGCGATGCTGATCAGTTCCTCTTCGGAAACGTCGATGCCCGATTCGTTGGACACCTCAATACTCATCGTTGAATTCCGTTACCGCCGCGGCCGACTACCGGAAGCACGTCGCTGCGCCCTGTTCATCAGATCCGGCTCCTCGGACTTCGCATACGCGTCGACGATGTCGGCCACCAACCGGTGGCGAACCACGTCGGCGCTGGTGAGCTCGGCGAAGTGGATGTCGTCGACGCCATCGAGAATCCGCATCGCCGTCCGCAGTCCCGACGATGCCCCACCGGGCAGGTCCACCTGCGTGATATCCCCGGTGACAACGATTTTCGACCCGAAACCCAGACGGGTCAGGAACATCTTCATCTGCTCGCTGGTGGTGTTCTGCGCTTCGTCCAGAATTATGAACGCATCCGAAAGTGTGCGGCCACGCATATACGCCAGCGGGGCAACCTCAATGATGCCGGCGTTCATCAGCTTTGGGATCGACTCGGGATCCATCATGTCGTAGAGCGCGTCGTACAGCGGCCGCAGATAAGGGTCGATCTTCTCGCTCAGCGTGCCGGGCAGGAACCCAAGGCGCTCACCGGCTTCCACCGCGGGGCGGGTGAGGATGATCCTGTTGACCTGTTTCGACTGTAATGCGTTGACCGCCTTGGCCATTGCCAGATACGTCTTACCGGTGCCTGCGGGGCCGACGCCGAAGACGATGGTGTGCGCGTCGATGGCGTCGACATAACGCTTCTGGTTCAACGTCTTCGGGCGGATGGTCTTGCCGCGCCGCGACAGGATGTCGAGGGTCAGTACTTCGGCGGGTGATTCATTGCCGGTTCCAGTGAGCATGGCGACGCTGTGCCTGACGGCATCGGCGGTGAGCCGCTGTCCGCTGGCGACGATCGCGACGAGCTCGGAAATCACCCGCTCGGCCAGCGCCACATCGGCGGGCTCACCGGACAGGGTCAGCGCGTTACCGCGGACATGGATGTCGGCAGCGAGGATGCGTTCGAGTGCGCGCAGGTTTTCGTCGGCGGATCCAAGCAGGCCCACGACGAGGTCGGGCGGAACATCGATGCTGCTGCGAACGGTCGCGTCGGAGTCAGCGTTCGTTTCGCTGGGCGTCACGTGCGGTTTTCTGCCTGCTTCCTGGTTTCGCCTGCTTGTTTGCCTGGGAGTACCCAGTTTACCGCCGGGTACCGATGCAACCCAATGGTTAGGCCGCGGGCCGGCTCATGACCAGCGCCGGGTGAGCACACCGAGAGCCCCCAGCGCGACCGCCGCCGCCGACGACGTACGCAACACCGTTGGCCCGAGCCGCACGACCGTGGCCCCCGCCCCGGACAGGGCGGCGATCTCCTCGTCGTCGATGCCCCCCTCCGGGCCGACGAGCAGCAGCAGCGTCTCGGCATCGGCGACGGGCACCTCGGTGATCGGCTGCGTCGCGGATTCGTGGAGGACGAGCACCGGCGTGGTCGCCATGTCGCGCACTCGCTCCACCAGCTCCTTAGTCGATACCACGCCGCTGACATCGGGGATGTACGGCCGCCGCGATTGCCGTGCCGCCGACTTGGCGACGGCCCGCCACCGGCGCAGCCCCTTGTCCACGCGGGCCTGTCCGTCCCATCGCGCCACGCAACGCGCCGACTGCCATGCGACAAACGAGTCGGCACCTGCCTCGGTGGCGAGCTCGACGGCCAGCTCGGAGCGGTCCGACTTCGGGAGCGCCTGCACGACGGTGATGCTCGGAGTGGGTGCCGTAACGGTCCTGCGGTCGCGCACGCGGGCGGTCAGCATGCCCTTGCCGACATCTTCGACAACGCACCGGGCCACCGCGCCGGCTCCGTCGCTCAGGTCGAGTTCCTCGCCTGGTCGGATGCGCCGGACATTGGCCGCATGGAAGCCTTCGTCACCGTCGACGACGGCGAGATCACCTTCTGCGGGCAGCGCATCGACGTAGAAGAGCGCCTCGGTCACGGTCTCTCAGCGACCGGTGAACGTTTCGCGCAGGCGGCTGAAGAGTCCGCCACCGGATGAATTCGCATGCGCGGTACGCACTTCGGCGATGTCGCGGCTGCGCTTCTCCTTCAGCTTGCGCAACAGCTCGATGTCCTCGTGGTCCAATCGCGACGGCACCACGACGTCGATGTGGGCGTGCAAATCTCCGCGCACCCCGGACCGCAGGTGCGGCATCCCATGTCCGCGCAGCGTCGTGACCTGTCCCGGTTGGGTGCCCGCCGCGATCGTGATCTCGGTCGGGCCGTCGAGGATCGCGTCGACGGTGACGGTGGTGCCCAGCGCCGCGTCGACCATCGGCACCGAGATGGTGCAGTGCAGATCGTCGCCGTCGCGCACGAACACGTCGTGGGCCTTCTCGTGCACCTCGACGTAGAGGTCACCAGCAGGCCCGCCGCCGGGTCCGACCTCGCCCTGTGCGGCCAGCCGGACGCGCATGCCGTCACCGACGCCCGCGGGGATCTTGACGCTGATCTCGCGTCGAGCCCGCACGCGACCGTCGCCACCGCACCGATGACACGGGTCCGGGATGACCTCGCCGATCCCGCCGCACACCGGGCAGGGCCGGGACGTCATCACCTGGCCGAGCAGCGAGCGCTGCACGGTCTGCACCTCACCGCTTCCGTGGCAGGTGTCGCACGTGACGGGCTTGGAGTTGCCGTGGGTGCCCTTGCCCTGGCAGAGGTCGCACAGGACGGCGGTGTCGACGGTGACCTGCTTGGTCACGCCCGTCGCGCACTCGGAAAGGTCCAGCCGCATCCGCAGCAGCGAGTCCGAACCCGGCCGAACGCGGCCGATCGGCCCGCGAGAGGTGCCTCCGCCGCCGAAGAACGCCTCGAACACGTCGCCGAGCCCCCCAAAACCACCGAAGCCGTTTCCTGCGGACGCGGCCGATTCCAGCGGATCGCCACCGAGGTCGACGATGCGGCGCTTCTCGGGATCGCTGAGGACCTCGTAGGCGGCGCTGATCTCTTTGAACCGCGCCTGCGCCTCCTCGTCGGGGTTGACGTCGGGATGCAGTTCCCGGGCCAGCTTTCGGTACGCGCGCTTGATCTCCGAATCACTCGCATCTCGGCTCACGCCGAGCAGCCCGTAATAATCGCGTGCCACGCTGACCTTGCCTGACCTTTCCTGCTGGTTCGTGTCTGTTCGTCGCCGGTACTACCGGCTACCCAACACTTGCCCGATATAGAGAGCAACCGCGGCGACATTGGCGATAGTTCCGGGATAGTCCATTCTGGTGGGGCCCAGCACACCCATGCCGCCGTACACCTTGCCCGAACTTCCGTATGCGGTGGTAATCACCGAAGTTCCGGCCATTGCCTCGGCTTCGGTTTCGTGGCCGATTCGCACGGTGATTTTGCCGGCCTCCTGCTGCGCGGCCAGCAGTCGTAGCACCACCACCTGCTCCTCGAGCGCTTCGAGGACTGACCGCAGCGACCCGCCGAAGTCAGCGGTGTTGCGGGTCAGGTTGGCCGTTCCGCCCAGCACCAGCCGCTCCTCGCTGTGCTCGACGAGCGTCTCCACCAGCATCGTGGCCGACCGCCCGACCGCGTCTGCCAGCCCGCCGTTGCCGTTGAGCTGCGACGCCAGATCGGCGACCGCGATCGACGCGGCGGCCAGCGGCTTGCCCTCCAGCGCCTGGCCCAGCAGATCGCGCAGCTTGGCCACGTCATGCTCGTCGAGGGGGTCGCCCAGTTCGACGATGCGCTGGTCGACGCGACCCGTGTCGGTGATGACGACCAGCAGCAGCCGTGCCGGTGTCAGCGCAACCACCTCGAGGTGGCGCACCGACGACGTCGACAGCGTCGGGTACTGCACGATCGCGACCTGGCGGGTCAGCTGAGCGAGCAGCCGCACCGCGCGGCGCAGCACGTCGTCCAGGTCGACGCCGGATTCCAGGAACCCCAGGATCGCGCTGCGTTCGGCCGAGGACAGCGGCTTGACGTCTTCGAGCCGGTCGACGAATTCGCGGTAGCCCTTTTCGGTCGGCACTCGGCCCGAGCTTGTGTGCGGCTGGGCGATGTAACCCTCGGCCTCCAGGACCGCCATATCGTTGCGGACGGTCGCGCTGGAGACGCCGAGATTGTGGCGCTCGACGAGTGACTTCGAGCCGATAGGCTCCTTGGTGGCTACGAAGTCGGCGACGATCGCGCGCAGCACCTCGAATCGTCGATCTTCGGCGCTACCCATGCGTTCACCTACCTTTCCCGTACCGGTTGATTCATTTTACGGGCATCATCAGCGGCGATACCGCACGGCGGATGATTGCGTTGCGAACTAGCCGTTTGCGATAGCCTCTGCGAGTGATGCGTTTGCCTCGGGGGACGACGCGGGGGTGGGTTGCGGCGCGGAGCCAGAAGTCCCAGAAATCGAAGCCGGGGCGGCTCCGGTGATCTTCAAGGGCGTGCTCGACGGGAGGCCCTACCCCGATCACGGGCTGTCGCATCGACAGTGGGCGCAGATCCCGCCCCGACAGATCCGGCTCGACGAACTGGTGATGACGACGACCGTGCTGGCGCTCGATCGGTTGCTATCGGAGGACTCGACGTTCTACGGCGACTTGTTCCCGCACGCGGTGAAGTGGAACGGCGACGTCTACCTCGAGGACGGGCTGCACCGCGCCGTGCGTTCGGCGCTGCGCAACCGAATCGTGCTGCACGCGCGGGTGTTCGACATGGATGCACCCATGTCCGAACAGGTGTCGATCTAGCGGGCGTCGAGGAAGGCGAGCACCGCGAGTACGCGGCGGTGATCCTCACCCGTCTCGGGCAAGCTCAGCTTGTTCAGGATGCTGCGGATGTGCTTCTCCACTGTGCCCTCGGTGACCCAAATACGGTGCGCGATACCGGCATTGGATCGACCCTCGGCCATCAACGCGAGGACTTCGCTCTCGCGCTCGCTCAGCACGCTCAGCGGGTCGTCCCGCTTGCGCGCCGAGACGAGTTCGCGCACCAGAGCCGGGTCGACGAGCGACGCCCCCCGCGCGACACGCTCCAGCGAGTCGATGAAATCGGCGACATCGGTGACGCGGCTCTTCAGCAGGTAACCGATGCGGTCCCCCGCGGCCAGCAGATCCATCGCATCGTCGACGGCGACATGTGCGGACAGCACCATGATCGCGGTATCCGGCAGTTCCTGCCGGATCTGTCGGGCGGCGTCCAGGCCCTCGCTGGTGTTGGTGGGTGGCATCCGGATATCGGTCACCACGAGGTCGGGCGTCATCGCGCGGACCAGGTCGAGCAACTGCCCGCCGTCGTCGGCCTGGCCCACGACCTCGAAGCCGGCGCCCTCGAGCAGGCTGGCCAAACCGGCCCGCAGCAGGACGTCGTCGTCAGCCAGCACCACTCGCGTCGTCTCGGCCATCAAGCCACTCCTTCTTCTACGCGTGGCGCCGCAACGTCGTTGCGAGGTCGTGCCAATAGGACGATGCCGGTGAAAACCTGCCAGCCGATGATCGTGTACACACAGGCCCGTTCGACGAGGCCGATGTGCGAAAAATCCACTGCCCAACTGGTGTACGTGTGCAGCAACGCGGCGGACACCAGGCCCGCCACTCCAATCATCACCCCGATCGGCTGATACCAGCGAGCCGACACGGCATGGCCAACCACCACCGAACCCACCACGATCGCCGCATTTCCACCGCCTATCGCGAGAAATGCGCCGAACCCGTGCAGCCATTCGTAGCCGTCGTTCCACAACGGCGAGAAGCCGTGCACGAATCCGACGAGGAAATTCCCGACGGCGTTCGTGGCTGTCAGCAACAGCAATGCCACGCCGGTCCGCCGACGATGAACGGCGCGCACCGCGACCACAGCACCGGCGAGGAACAGCGCGCCCTGAAGATAGAAACCCCAGTTCATCAGCGTCGCGCGCGGTGACCATTCGGGGACGCCCAACACGCTTATGTACTTCGCGGTGTAGCTGTAGGACGGGATCGCGGCCGCCGCGATGGCCTCGAAACCGATGAAGATGACGGCCGCCGATATCCACAGCGCGGCGACAACGCTCAGCGCGCGCCGGGTGGTCACCGCCACACGGTAGATCAGCTGGGGTATGTCAGCGGGGCGGAATGCACCCGCCGGGCGGGACGCCTCGCCTCGCATGCAGGTTAGGCTAGGCTAACTAACTGCGGGCTTCTCGCCACCTTGTCGAGGTCGGGCACGGCGGGGGCTTGTCGTGATCGGACATTGCCGAGCAAAGGACTTTGGACATGGGAAGAGGCCTGCAGGGAGCCCTGCTGCGCAGCTTTGGGGGGCGTGACCACCGGGCCACCGTCACCGACGTCGTGAGGGTGGCGCCGCACTTCGTCCGAATCACCATGTCTTCACCGACGATCTTCCAGGACGTCGTTGTCGAGCCGACGGCGTTTCTGCGTTTCTGGTTTCCCGACCCCGAGGGCGGCGACAGCGAGTTCCAGCGCATCTACACGCTCGTCTGGACCGAGCCGGAGTCAGGCAAATTCGCGGTGGACATGGTCCTCCACGAGCCGTCCGGTCCGGCCAGCCACTGGGCGGCCAGAGCCGAACCGGGGATGACCCTTCCCGTCGTCGCGTTGGGGTCCAAAGGATTCGCGGTCCCCGAGGAATTGCCCGCCGGCTATCTGCTCATCGGCGACTCGGCGTCGATACCCGCGATCAACTCGATTCTCGCGGCGCTGCCAGACGATGTGGACGTCGAGGTGTACCTCGAACGGCACTCCCATGACGACGAACTCATCCCGATCAACGACCATCCACGTCGGGCACTGCACTGGGTGGACAGGACCGACGAGCTCGCCCTCGCCGCGGCCATCGAGGACCGCGACTGGTCGAACTGGTCGGCGTGGGCGGGACCGGAGGCAGGGTCGCTCAAGCACCTGCGTAAGCGCATGCGCGACGTGTTCGGATTCCCGAAGTCCGACCTGCAGGCACAGGCGTACTGGACGCAGGGCCGCGAGATGGGCAGCCGCCGCGACAACGAGGACACGCCCTCGGCCGTGGAGTCCGAAACCGGTGCGGTCGAGAAGAGCACGGCGGCACCGGTCCCCGCGGAGGCACCCAGGGGGCGGTGGCGTTCGCAGGCCGCCAAGGATCTGTTGGCGCCGGTGAAGCCGCAGCTGATCGCGACCGGCATTCTCGAAACGCTGATCACGCTGATTCAGTTGGCGCCCTTCATCGTTCTCGTCGAGCTGGCCAGGCAGCTGCTGGCGGGCGCGGGTGAGTCCGCATTGCGCAGCACCCTGATCGTCTTCGTGGTGCTGCTCGGAACGTGCGCCGCGCTCAGCGCCGCACTGCTGTTGTGGCTGCACGCCGTTGACATGCGTTTCAACGCCACTGTTCGTCGACGGCTGATCGACAAACTCGCACGGGTACCGCTGGGATGGTTCACCCAACGCGGATCCGGCGCGGTCAAGAAACTGATCCAGGACGACACCCTGTCGTTGCACTACCTCGTCACCCATGCGGTGTCCGATGCCGTCGCCGCCGTCGTCGCGCCGATCGCGGTGCTGGTCTACCTGTTCGTCGTCGACTGGCGATTGGCATTGGTGCTACTGCTGCCGATCCTGGTGTACCTCGTCACCACGTGGACGATGGTGTACCAGAGCGGTCCGAAGATCACCGAGGCGTCGAGGTGGGCCGAGCGGATGAACGGCGAGGCCGCCGCCTACCTCGAGGGTCAGCCGGTGATCCGGGTCTTCGGCGGCGCGGCGGCGTCGTCATTCCGTCGTCGCCTCGACGAGTACATAGACTTCATCAACGTCTGGCAGCGGCCGTTCATCGGCAAGAAGACGTTCATGGATCTGACCACTCGGCCGTCAACGTTCCTGTGGCTCATCGCTTCCGCGGGAACCCTGTTCGTCGTCTCCGGCGCGATGGCGCCGTTGACCCTGCTGCCGTTCCTGATCCTCGGAACGACGTTCGGTACCCGCCTGCTCGGCATCGCCTTCGGATTCGCCGGTCTGCGCGACGGGATGCAGGCCGCCCGTCGCATCGCCGTGACCCTCGACGAGGACGAACTGGCCACCATGGACGCAGACGACGCCGCGGCGAAGACGCCTGCCGCCGACCCGGGAACGGTCACCTTCGACAACGTGGGCTTCGGCTACCGCCCGGGAGTTCCCGTCATCCACGACGTCACGCTGGCACTGCGGCCGGGGACCGTCACCGCGCTGGTGGGCCCTTCCGGATCCGGAAAGTCCACGCTGGCATCACTTCTCGCACGATTCCACGACGTCGACTTCGGCTCGATCAGCATCGACGGGCACGATGTGCGCACGTTGGAGCCCGACGAGTTGTACACGCAGGTCGGTTTCGTGTTCCAAGATGTCCAGCTCATCCAGGGCACGGTCCGAGACAACATCGCGTTGGCCCGACCGGATGCGAGCGACGCTGACGTCGAGGCGGCGGCGACGGACGCACAGATCCACGACCGGATCATGCGGCTGCCCAACGGATACCAGACCGAGCTCGGTGCGAGCAGCCAGCTGTCGGGAGGCGAGCGTCAACGGCTCACCATCGCCAGGGCGTTGCTCGCCGACACGCCGATCCTGATCCTGGACGAGGCGACCGCGTTCGCCGATCCCGAATCGGAATACCTGGTGCAACAGGCATTGAGCCGCCTCATCCACAACCGCACGGTACTGGTGATCGCCCATCGGCTGCACACCGTCACCGAAGCCGACCAGATCGTCGTGCTCGACGGCGGGCGTATCGCCGAGATCGGCTCGCACACCGAACTGCTCGCCGCCGACGGCCGTTACCGCCAACTGTGGGACAGCCGAGGCGAGACCGGAACACACGCGGAAGTACTCACCGGAGAGGCCACCCGATGATCGGTAATTTGATCCGGCTGGTCCCCGCCGGGTACCGCGGCGCACTCACGGGTTACGCAGTGTTGAGCCTTGTTTCGGTGATCCTGCGCGCCACCAGCGCGCTGCTGCTGGTACCGCTGCTGGCCGCCCTGTTCAGCTCGGCACCCGCCGATGCCCTGCCGTGGCTGGGCGCGCTCACCGCGGCCACCGTCGGCGGCTGGATCGTCGAGATGATCCAGGCGCGCATCGGCTATCGCATCGGTTTCGCGTTGGCGAACGACACTCAGCACCGGATGGCCGACCGGCTCACCGACGTCCCGCTCGGATGGTTCACCACCGACAACACCGCGATGGCGCGTCAGGCCATCGCCGCCAGTGCACCGGATCTGGTGTCCTTCGTCGCTAACCTGCTCACACCGTTCCTCGGCGCGCTACTGCTGCCCGCGGCGATCGCACTCGGGTTGTTCTTCGTCTCATGGCAGTTGGGCGTGGCCGCGGCCATCGCGTTGCCCCTGATGCTGGGTGCGCTGGTGGCCAGCCAGCGGATAGTGCGGGCAGCTGACGCCGCCGACGGTCGCGCACACAGCGCGCTCACCGAACGCATCCTCGAATTCGCCAGGACGCAGCAGGCGCTGCGGGCCAGCCGGCGGGCGACGGCAGCGCGCAGCCAGACCGGCGAGGCGGTGGCGACCGCACGAGGTGCCGCGATGAGGCTGCTGCTGTTCCAGATTCCCGGGCAGCTGATGTTCAGCGTGGCAAGCCAACTCGCGCTGATCGTGCTGGCGGGCATGATCACGACCCTGGCGGTGCGAGGTCAGATCGGCGCCCCGGAGGCCGTCGCGCTGCTGATCGTCACGGTGCGGTTCCTCGAACCTTTCAACGCGCTCGCCGACCTGTCCGGAGCCGTCGAGAACTCACGCGGCGTGCTCAACCGGCTGCGCAGCATCATCGACGCCCCCCGCGCGGCGGTCGGCGGCGGCGTTGCCGCCACCGCAAACCGCGCGCCGCGAATCGAGTTCCGCGACGTGGCTTTCCGCTACGACGGTGCCGCAGACGCCGGTGACGTGCTCGCCGAGCTCAACTTCGTGCTCGAACCCGGAACGACGACCGCGATCGTGGGCCCATCGGGGTCGGGTAAGAGCACGATCCTCTCGCTCATCGCGGGATTGCATGCTCCCACCCACGGCCAGATCCTCGTCGATGGCGTCGATATCGACGAACTCGATGCGGCCACGCGGCGGGCGCTGGTGAGCATGGTGTTCCAGCATCCTTATCTGTTCGACGGCCCGATCAAGGACAATGTCCGTGCCGGACACCCCGACGCCCGCGACGACGATCTCCGAAACGCCATGGCGCTGGCCCGCGTCGACGAAATAGTCTCGCGCCTACCTGACGGCGAGTCCAGCCGGGTGGGTGAGGCGGGCGCGGCGCTGTCCGGAGGTGAACGTCAGCGGGTCAGCATTGCACGAGCCCTCGTGAAACCGGCTGGCGTCCTACTGATCGACGAAGCGACCAGCGCGCTGGACACCGAGAACGAAACGGCCGTCACCGACGCGATCAGAGACGATCCACGCGGCCGCACCCGCGTCATCGTCGCGCACCGGCCGGGAGCGATCCGCAACGCCGACAATGTGCTGTTCGTCGACTCCGGGCGAATCGTGGAACAGGGCGCCATCGATGAGCTGACCGGACGCGGCGGACGATTCGCCGAGTTCTGGCGCCGGCAACAGCAGAGCGCCGGCTGGCGCATCGCGGCCGACGCCTAGCTCAGCCCACGGATTCGCTTCTCTCCAGTGCGTCGTCCGTCACAGTCATGGGTGGTCGCTCGGACGGGCCTCGCTCCGTGGCGTAAACGGAACCGAGTATCCGGTCCGACAGCAGTCCGAGGCAGGACAGGTTGGGAAAACCCGGCCCCTGGGTGAGCCCGGACAGTCCGGGCAGGAACAGTTTTGGCGTGACGCCGGCGACGGCCAGGTCGTCGCCGATGAACTCCTGGAGCGCGTCACCGGTCAGCGGGCCGCCGAGGCTCAGTTCGAGCAGATCCAGCGCATCCTGGCCCAGCAGCGGCAGGAACCACAGCGCGTCGGCGCCCGAACCGTCGATCACGAGATCGAATCCGTGCACGGTCTCGAAATTCTCACTTCCCCGATTCGTGCTGAGCGTCAGGCGGATTCGGCTGTCCCGTGCCACCGCGTGCGCGACGCGGCCGCGAAGGTGGCGAATTCGGTCGTCGGACAGCAACGCATCCTGCACCCGCGCGGAGAACACGCCGCGGTCGGTACGTGCCAGCGCGTCGCGGCGCTCGTTCAGTGTGAGGCTGGTCCAGCCGGTGGGGTCGGAGAACAGCTTGTTCTCGAAGAATCCCTCGCCGCGGGTGAACAGGGTGACTCCGGGCGAGATGACGGTGATCGTCGAAACCCGGTGCCGAAACAGCTCATTGAGAATCGATGCGGCGGTCTCGCCTCCCCCGATCACCGCGACCCGCTCCGCGGTGATCAGCTCGTTGCCCGCGGCCCGGTGCCAGAACTGCGCGATCGAGAGCACCCGCGGGTTGCCGGGCAGAATGGACCGCTCGGGCTGGCCGGGACCGGTGATCATCACGCCGTCCGCGAGCACCGCCTTCTCGGACGTGTGCAGTGCCCAGCGGGGTGTGGCGGCGGTGCTGTCGACGGAGATCCCGGTGACCTCACCGGAGACGATGTTCATCCGACAGTTGCCCGCGACCCAGCGCAGGTACTGACTCCACTTGCGATGTGTGGGAGCGGGCCTGCCGCGGTCTACCCATTCGGCGAACTGGCCGGTCGCGATCAGGTATGCCTGCCAGCTGTGCCGCGTCATGCGTTCGTCGAGTTCGGCGTTGCGGCCCGGCGCCTGGGCCCCCGCCCGCAGGGCAGGGGACGACGAGCGGTACGGGAAGCCGACATCCTTCTCGGGGCTGGTACCCAACCGGTGCTGGCCGTCGGTCCAGCCGCCCTCGGCCTGCCAGTTGGCGGCAACGCCCGTGCGTTCCACCGCAACGACTTTGGGCACGTCGACGCCCATGTCGTTCAGCTCGGCCGCTTTGGCGGCGACGGCAATGGCCTTGGCTCCTGCGCCGACGACGGCGAGGGTAGGCCTCATGGTGCAACCTCTCGTAGTGAGTCCTGCCACATCGACTGCAGGGTGGCGACGTCGTCGGCGGACAGGATCTCCGGCAGCGTGCGCCACTGGGTGCCCAGGACCGGCCTGTCCGCGTCGCCGATCACGGCGGCCAGGATGGTCAACTCATGTCGTACAGCGAGATCGGGTTCCGGCCGCGGCGAAACGCGCGCCAACAGTGAGCGATCGGGGATCAGCTCGCCGCCGGTGCCGACGTGCACCCTGCCGAGAAAGTTCAGCAGCACCTGCGGCTCGGCGTACCCCCGCAGCCGCTCCGCGGTATCCGGACGCAGGTAGCGCAGCAGCCCGAAGTCGATACCGTCGCCCGGCACCGCGTCGATCGCGCCTGGCACATTCATCCGCAGCGGATAGATGGCGGTGAGCAGACCCACTGTGTCGGAAGTGTCGGTGTCGTCCATGATTCCGTCCGCGCGGCCGTGCGTCTCCAGTGCGAGCAGGGGCGGCGCCTGGTCCTGACCCCGATGCTCGCGCCACCGATCGATGGTCCTTGCGGCCGCGGCCGCAAGGATCTTCTGCGCGGGCACGGCACCACTGAGAACACGCGCCGACACCTCTGGCTCGGTGAGCGACATGGTGACGACGACGTCGCCGATCCGGTCGATCTCCGGCCGGAGGCGTCGGGTGCCGAGCACCGGATCGGCACCCTCGAGTTGGGCCGCCCAGAAGTCGCATGTGTCCAGTCGGGCGGCGCGCTCGGCGAGCATCCGCGACCACCGCCGATAGCTGGTGTGCTCCGTCGTGGCCAGCGGATCCAGACCCGATGTGATGGTGTGCCACGATGCGTCGAGCTCACCCAGCACGATCCGCCACGATGCGGGATCCAGCGCAAGCACGTGTGCGACCAGCATGAGCACGCCCGGTCCGTCGGACTCTCGCAGCCACACCGCCGACATCATCGATCCCCGTTGCGGGTCAATCCGTTCCACCGCATGTGCGGAATGCTCGGCGACCGCGTCGACCATGTCACCCTCTACCCACACCTCGGTGAGAAAGCCGGTGGGCTCGTGTTCGACGAGCGTCATCGTTTCGATGTCCAGGCGGCTGCGCAGGACCTCGTGCCCGTCGACGACGGCATCGAGCATGCGGTCCAGGTCCGCGCGGGTTATCCCCTCGGGCAGCCGTACCGTCTCGGTCTGCGCCAGCCGCCGCGGTTGGCCGTGCTCGTAGAGCCAGTGCACGTTGGGCGGCACTGGTATCGGCCCGGTTCCCTCGTCACCCCGGCTGTCGACGGTGACAGACTCGTTGTCGATCGCGGCGGCCAGTTCGCGGATGGTCGTGCACTCCAACATCAGCCG
This sequence comes from Mycobacterium sp. 29Ha, assembly GCF_032883055.1. Lineage (NCBI taxonomy): Bacteria > Bacillati > Actinomycetota > Actinomycetes > Mycobacteriales > Mycobacteriaceae > Mycobacterium > Mycobacterium sp. 29Ha. The sequence continues at coordinate 502,840 of NZ_JAMQTI010000001.1, read as the reverse complement.
TGCCCGCAGGGGAATGCCGCGCCTGCGGGCGCCCTGCACCACCGATAGCGCGACGATGCTGTCGAGGCCGAGCTGAAGAAACTCCGCGGTGACATCGATCTCGACGCCGTCGAGTAGCTCGGTCAACACAGCGACGAGCGCGGCCTCGGTTTCGGTTTCCGCTGCCGCCGAAGGAGCGTCGGCTACGGGAAGCGCGGCCAGCGCGGGCTCGTCGATCTTGCCGTGCGACGTCAGCGGCATCTGGTCGACGAAGACGATGCTCTGCGGAACCATATAGCGCGGCAACCGCTTTGACAGCATGCCCCGCAACTCGGCGAGGTCAGGCGCTGGTTCCGCGACCACATAGGCGATCAATCGCGGCCCGCCGCGAACCCGCTCCCGTACCGCGACATGTGCGTGACGCACCGCGGGGTGTGTGTGCAGCACGGCCGAGATCTCGGCGGGCTCGACACGGAACCCACGGATCTTGACCTGCGCGTCAGAGCGGCCGAGGAACTGTAGCGCCCCGTCGGGCTGGCGTCGCACCACGTCACCGGTCCGGTACATCCGCTCGCCGGGAACGAACGGGTCGGCCACGAATCGGCCCGCGGTCTCGGCGGGCCTGCCGAGATAGCCGCGGGTCAATTGGCGACCGGACAGGTAGAGCTCGCCGGGCACGCCGTCGGGTGCGGGCCGCAGCCACGAATCCAGTACGTAGGCGCGGGTCGCCGACGTGGGCACACCGATCGTCGGCTCGGGATGATCGGCGATGGGCGCGACCACGGCCTCAACCGTCGATTCTGTTGGTCCGTAACAGTTGTAGGCCGTCATGCCGGTGCGAGAGCATTCGTCGCGGATCAGGTTCCACGAAGGAATGCCGATCGCCTCACCCCCCAGCGCGAGCACGCCAAGGGGCACCGTCGTCAACAGTCCGACCGCGTGCAGCTGGGCGAACATCGACGGGGTGGTGTCGATCAGGTCGATTCCGTACCGTGCGATGGTCTCGACCAACGATTCGGCATCCCGTTGGACGTCGTCGTCGACGATGTGCACCGAGTGCCCGTCGAGCAGCGCCGCCAGCGGTTGCCAGGCCGCGTCGAAGGTGAACGACCAGGCATGCGCGACGCGCAGCGGATGGCTCAACCGGGCCGCGGCGGGCCGCAGAATGTGCTGGGCGTGATCCTCGGCGTACGCGAGCAGCGCTTGGTGGGTACCGATGACGCCCTTCGGCCGTCCCGTGGTGCCCGACGTGAAGACGACATACGCAGCCTGGCCGGGATGTGCTGCGACGGGCTGGAATCCGTCGGATTGCCCGGCGGCAGCGGCCGACATCAACAGATCGTCGACGATCACCGCCGCACCGCACTGGGCGAGGATGTCAGCGATCCGGTCGGCAGGCATAGCGGGGTCGAGCGGGACGATGACGGCACCGGCCTTCAGCACCCCCAGCATGGCCATCACGTATTGCGGGCCGCGTGAAAGGTTGATCGCCACCGGGTCCTCGACGCGAACCCCCCTACCGACTAGCAGGGCGGCCACCTGGTCGGCGGCCTCATCGAGCTCGCGATAGGTCAGCTCGCCGCCGGACCAGCTCAGTGCCCGCGATGCCAGCCGGGTGTAGGCGACGTCGGTGAACCTGGTGTGCACCCCGGTGTGTTCGGGTGCCTCAACGATCTCGGTTCGCGGTTGCTCCCCGTCGAGCAGGACACTGATATCGCGAAGCGGGCTGTCCCACTTGGTGATCAACAGCTGCACGGTGTTGAGCAGTCGTCGACCCAGGCTGTCGGGCGTCATCGACCCGAGTGCCCCGTCGACCACCTCGACGAGCACCGTCAGCTGGTCGTCGACCATATGGGCGGCGACGGTGACGGGGAAGTGCGACAGGCTCTCCAGCGCCGCCGGGCGGAACGTCGCGCCGTTGGCGGTGAACTCCCCGCCGCCGACCAGTCCACCGGGCGGGAAGTTCTCATACACCAGCAGGGTGTCGAACATCTCGCCGATGCCGCCGAGCGATCGTAGTTCGGCATGCGGCAGGTAGCTGTGGTCACGAAGCTTCGCCGCCTCCCGTTGCAGTGCAACACATTGCGTGCCCGCGCAGGTCGCGGGATCCAGCCGCACCCGCAGCGGCACGGTGTTGATGAACAGTCCGACCATGGTCTCAACCCCGGCCAGCTCGCTGGGGCGACCCGACACCGTCACGCCGAACACCACATCACTGCGATCCGCGAACGCGGACAACAAAGTCGCCCAGGCCATTTGCACCAGGGTGTTCACGGTGACCCCGTGCGCACGCGCCGCTTCGGCCAGCGCGGCGGTGGTGCCGGTGTCAAGCTTCAGCTCGGTGCGACGCGGCGACCCGCCGTCGGGCTCGCCCGCGGAAAGGGTAGGCGACAGCAGGGTCGGACCATCCATGCCGGCGAGGTGTTCGCGCCACAGTGTGCGGCTGGCCTCCTGGTCTCGCGCTGCGAGCCAACCGATGTAGTCGCGGTACGGCCGCGGCGGCGGGGGCAGGACAGCGGCATCCCCGCCTGCGCGGTACATGCCGATCAGCTCACCGACGAACAGCGGCAGCGACCAGCCGTCGATGATGATGTGGTGGGCGACCACCACGAAGCGCCAACGCGATTCGGGCACCTCGATGAGCACGAAGCGGATCGCGGGTCCGTGCTCGAGGTCGAACGGGCGCAATCGTTCGTCGAAGTCCAGCGCGTCGACCTCGTCGGCGGTGGCGGTGATCGTGCGCCACGGCAGGTCGACGCGGGTGGGGACGACCTGGACGGGGCGGCTCAGGTCACCGCGAAAGAAGCTGGCGCGCAGGTTGGGATGCCGGGCCAGCAGGTGCGCGGCGCAGGTGCGCAACAACTCCGGATCCAGTTCGCCGAAGATGTCGGCGGACATCGCGATGACGTACGGGTCGTCACCGGCGTCACCGCTGCTCAGTTGGGCCAGCGAGAACAACCCCTGCTGCAGCGGGCTGAGCGCCATCACATCTTCGACGGCCACCTCGGCATCGGTCTTGGTGCTGGTTTGGGTCACTGCGCACCGTCGCGGGACGAGTGGAACATCGATGTCACCGCCGCCAATTCGTCGGGCGACAGGCCCGAGGCGGCCATCGGCTCGTGGCGGATAGCGGCGGTTTCTGGCGCACTGCCCCCCGCATCGATGGTGGCCGCCAGTTCCCGGATCGCAGGATGCTCGAACACCATTCGCGCGGTCAGCGCCAATCCCGCATCGCGCGCCCTCGCGGCCACCTGCACCGCGAGGATGCTGTCGCCGCCGAGGCTGAAGAAGTCGTCGTTGCGACCGACGTCGGGCAGTTCGAGTACATCGGCGAGCAATGCGGCGAGGACGCGTTCAGTTTCGGTGCGGGCGGCCTCAAACGGCCCAGCCGGACCTGCCGGCGCCGTCGGCATGGCGGCTTCGATGTACTCAACCTCGCCACTGTCGGACCAGCGCGCGCGCTTCCCTGTAGGTCGCAGGTGTGCGCCCTGTTCGTCGATGTGGTGGTCGTATACGTCGCCGATGACACCGACTGCCACGGGATCCCGCCACTGGTCGAGCACGCTGACGCCCGCCGCGACGCTGAACCCGTACACCCGCTGACGTTCCTCGCGATCGGCGATCTGGATGTCGCGCAGCCGCTGATCGGGATCGTCGGCGAACGCGGCCAGCACACGGCCGAGCCAGCGGACCAACCGTTCCGCGGTCGTGCGCCGGTACAGGTCGGTGCGGTAGATGACGTGCCCTCGATAACCGCCGTCACCGCCGGCTGAGCCGGCAATCCGAGCACCGCCGGCTGAGCCGGCAATCCGAGCACCGCCGGCTGAGCCGGCAACTTTAGCGGCGGCGAAGAAGTTGACCGACAGGTCGGCGTGCGCGACATCGAACGGCGGCTCCAGCGCAGTGAACACGGTGTCACCCTCGGCCGAGGACTCCACGACCTGCCCGGCGGGCAGGGCCTCGCGCACGTGCACCACGACACCGAAAAGCGGGTTGCGAGAGAGCGACCGCGCCGGCCGGACTGCGTCGACCACCTGGTCGAAGGGCAGGTCCTGGTGGGCGTAGGCGCCCAGCGCGGTGTCGCGGGCCTGCCGCAGCAGTTCGCGCAGTGTCGGGTTGCCGGTCAGATCGTTGCGCAGCACGACGATGTTGATGAAGAACCCGACCAGGTGATCGAGCTCGGCCTCGGTGCGGCCGGCCACCGGAGTGCCCAGCGGAATGTCGTTGCCCTCACCAGCTTTGTGCAGTGCCACGGCGACTGCCAGCTGCAGCAGCATGAACTCGGTGACGCCGACCTGCTGGCTCAGTTCGGTCAGCTGCGCGCGGATCGCGCCGTCGATGCCGAACTCGACGGCATCGCCCTCACCACTGAGCACCGGCGGGCGCTCGAGGTCGGGGGTCAGCCCCGGATCCTCGGGCAGACCTTCCAGCCGTCCGCGCCAGTAGTCACGTTGCGCCACAACGGGTCCGCCGGTGTCGGCCAGCAGTGCCGCCTGCCACGCCGCGTAGTCCGCGTACTGGATGTTCAGCGGCGCGAAGGTCGGCGCCTCACCGGCGCGGCGGGACCGGTAGGCGGCGAGCAGATCGTTGAACAACACCATGGCCGACCAGTGGTCCGCCGCGATGTGATGCACCACGAGCGACACCACATGCGCATCGGGTGTCGACAGCACGGCCGCGCGGACCGGCAGCGCGCCCTCGAGGTCGAATATGTGCCGCCGCTCGCGGTCGAGTTCGGCGTCCAGCCATGCCTCGTCGTCACCGCGGGCCCGCCGCACCGAGACCGAGTCCTCTTCGGCGGCGTTCACGATCTGGTAAGGCACGCCGTCGATTTCGCGGTAGGTGGTACGCAGGACCTCGTGCCGGGCGACGACGTCGCGGACCGCGTGGACGAACGCATCGGCGTCGCACGGCCCGGTGAGCCGCGCGGCGAACGGGATGTTGTTGACGGGGTTGGGACCGTCGATGCGGTACTGGAACCACATCCGCAGCTGCGAGGCCGACATCTGCATCGGCCCGTCGTGTGGGAGCGCGGCGATCCGCGGGCGCCGCGAGTCGGATGCCGACATCGAGTCGATGCGCTCGGCCAGCTTCGCGACCGTGCCGAGTTCGAAGACCTCGCGGACGCCGATGTCCACGTGGCACTGCGACCGCACCGCGGCAACCAGTTTCGTGGCGAGCAGCGAGTGACCGCCGAGGTCGAAGAACGAGTCGTCGGCACCGATCCGGTCGCGGCCGAGCAGTTCGGCGTACAGGCCGGCGACGCGCCGCTGCGTCCCCTCGGCGGGTTCGCGGTATTCGGCCGCCGCGCCGGCCCAGGAGTCCACGTCGGGTTCCGGGAGCGCGGCGCGGTCGATCTTGCCGTGCGCGGTGATCGGGATTTCGTCGATCACCACGTAGGCCGCCGGCGTCATGTAGTCCGGCAGTGCCGCCGCGACCCGAGCGCGGATACGCTCGATGTCGACGTCGTCGGCGGCTCCGGGGGATGTGTCGGCGGGCGTGAGGTACCCGACGAGGCTTCTACCGAGGTTCGGCAGCTCACTGACCACGACCACCGCCTGACCCACGCTGGGGTCGACGGAGATCGCGGCGGCGACCTCTCCGAGTTCGATCCGGAAGCCGCGGATTTTCACCTGTTCGTCTGCCCTGCCGACGAATTCGATGTCCCCGTCGGCGTTGCGGCGAGCCAGGTCGCCGGACCGGTACATCCTGGCGCCGGGGGTGAAGGGGTCGGCGACGAACCGTTCGGCGGTCAGCCCGGGCCGCTGGTGATAACCCCGCGCCACATGCGTTCCACCGATGTAGATCTCGCCGATGACGCCGGCCGGGACCGGCTTCAGCGCATCGTCGAGCAGGTGAATCTGGGTGTTGATCTTCGGCGTGCCGATCGGCACGATGCGCGTGCCCTGCTTGCCCTCCACCTTGTAACGGCTGGCGTTGATCACCGTCTCGGTGGGGCCGTAGAAGTTGTGCAGCAGCGCGTCGAACGTGCCGTGGAATTTGTCGGCGAGCTCACCGGGGAGCGCTTCGCCGCCGATCGGTACCCGTTGCAGGGTGCGCCACTGGTTCACGCCCGGCAGCGACATCAACAAACCCAGCAGCGACGGGACGAGGTGCATCGACGTGATGCCTTCGTCGTGCAGCAGATCGGTGAGATAGCCGACGTCGCGGAGACCGTCCGGACGCGGAATCACCAGTCGTCCACCGCATGCCAGCATGCCGAAGATCTCGCCGATAGACACGTCGAAGCTCGGCGAGGCGACCTGGAGCAGCCGCTCACGCTCGTCGATTTGGTAGTCACCCTTGAACCAGACGAAGTATTCGGCGACCGGCCGGTGCGGGACGGGGACACCCTTGGGCAGCCCGGTGGAGCCCGACGTGTAGATCAGGTAGGCGGTGCTCTCGGGTCCGAGCGGACGGACCCGATCGGCGTCGGTCGGGTTCGACGCGGAATAGCCGTCGAGCCCGCCGACGGCCTCGCGCAGTACGAGTTTGGGATCGGAGTCGGACAGGATGAAGTTCAACCGATCCTCGGGATAGGTCGGATCGACGGGTAGGTAGACCGCGCCGGCCTTGATCAACCCCAGGGCGGTGATCACCAGTTCTGGGGAACGGTCCAGCAGCACGGCGACACGATCCTCGGTGCCGATTCCCTGTTTGATCAACCAGTGTGCGAATCGGTTCGCCGATTCGTTGATCTCGCGATAGGTGTAATGGCGTCCCTCGAAGACCACGGCGGTCGCATCCGGTGTCCGGGCGGACTGCGCCTCCACCAACGCGGCCAATGTCGTCGCCGGGGTGTCGTATTCCTCACCGGCTGAGACCTTCCGCAGCCAGTCGGCGTAGGCGGGTCCCATCAGGTCGAGATCGCTGATCGGCGTCCCGGGGTCGGCCAGCGCGCTGTCGAGCAGCACCACGTAGTGCTCGAGCAGCTGCCGGGCCAGTCCGCCGTCGAGAACCTCGACGAGATATTCGGCCTCGATCTCGATACCCGCACCGTCGAACTCGACCATGAAACCGAACGGCAGCTGGGTGAACTGGCCGCGCAACTCGGCTCGCTCACAGGTGATTCCGTCGGGATTGAAGCCGTGATCGTCGGCGCCACGCGCCCCGAACGTAACCCGCGTCATGCGCTCCACACCGTGACTGCGGTCGGGGTTGATCTCGGCGACCACTCGGTCCAGGTTGACCCCCTGATGAGCGAAGGCACCGACTGCGGTGTCGCGGGCGTCGGCAATCGCCTCACGGAATGTCTGACCCCGCTGTGGACGCAGCCGCATCGCGACCGTGTTGCCGTAGTACCCGATGACGTCGTCGAGGTCGGCGGTCCTGTTGAGCACCGGCGCGGCGACGAGGAAGTCGTCGGAGTGGGTGTAGCGCTGGATCAGCACACCGAATGCGGCCAGCAGCACCATGTACGGGGTGGCACCGGACTCCTTGGCCACGGCGGCCACGCGCTCCACCGTCGCGTCGGGCAGCCGCAGCGTGGTGCGCTGCGAACGGTAGTTCGTCGGGATCGCAGATCCGTTGGGGCCGGGCAACTCCAGCGGTTCCGGCGGATTGGCCATCACGTTGCGCCAGTACTCGAGATCGCCGTCGACGGCACCCGACACCGGCGTTGGGATCGGAGTCGGCGCGCCGAGCTGCTCACCGCGGTAGGCGCGGGTGAGGTCGGCGAAGAACACCTGCCAGCAGCCGTCGTCCCAGGCGATGTGGTGCGCGACGAGCAGCATGACGTGTTCGTCGGCACCGGTACGCACGACGGTCAGGCGCAGCGGCGAATCCGAACTCAGGTCGAAGGGTGCGCCGAATTCACGCTGCGCCAGCACTTCCAGCCGCAATCTGCTGGAGTGCTCGGACAGCTCGGACAGGTCGTGCGCCGACCAGCCCGGCATCAGGTCGTCATGGACGGTCGGCTGCGGCTCGCCGTCCGAATCCGCGCTGTACGTGGTGCGCAGCAGCACATGCCGCGCGGCCACCGCGTTCACGCTGTCGCGGAGCCGCGCGACGTCCAGCGCCCCCCTGATCCGATAGGACAGGCAGATGTTGAGGATCGCGCCGGTGGGGTCGGCCATCTGAACGAACCACATGCGACGCTGCCCGTCAGACAGTTCGGTGTTCGTCGGCTCGACGGGCGTCTGCTCATCCGACCGAAGGCCCTTCTCGGAAAGCCTGCGCCGCAACAGCTCCAGCCGGCGCTCATCGGCGTGTTCGCGAATATCGGCGATGTCAGTCACGCGTCGTTTCCACCTTCTGTAATCGGGTGTCGAGGTCGGCGATGAGTTCAGCGCTGGTGATGCCACCGAGCAGGGCGCCCAGCGGCACCGATGCACCGGTCACCCGCCGCAACCGCTTGCGCAGATCAAGGGCGAGCAGTGAATCCAAGCCGAGGTCGAGCAGCGATGTCTGTCGGTCGATCGTCGCGGCGTCGATGCCGAGCACCGAAGCAACTTCGGCGATGACTCTGGTCGGCCCTTCGCCGCTGCGGGTGCTGGCCGAGGGGGCCGCCGCGCCGGATTGCTCGACGGTCTGGCTGTCGAGGAACTTTCGCAGCCGGTCGGGGTCGGCGGCCATGATCATCGGATCGGATTCGTGCTCACGCAGGCTGGCGGCGACTGCAGACCCGGGCGCCATCGGCAGCAGTCCCGAGCGCTCGATGGCGCTCACGCCGGCACGAGCCGTGATACCGCTGTCGCGGCCAGGATCCGTGCGCCATAGCCCGTATCGGAGGGCGACGCAATGCTGGCCCTTGGCCCGCAGCTGACCAGCCATCACGTCGAGCATCCGGTTGGCAGCCGAGTACGCTGCGTGGCCGCGGCCGCCCCACACACCGGACACCGAGGAGCACACCAGGATTCGCGTATCAGAACGCAGTGGCCACAAATCGGTCATGCGCGCGAAGCCGCCGATCTTGGCCGCCGCGGTATCGGAGAAGGACTCCGAGGAGATATCTGCGAAGTCGTCGAAGCTCGCAGCCCCCGCCGCGTGGATGAGGAGCGACGCCCCTGTGGCGCCGTGATCCCGCGCGACGGCCGAGACCTGCTCGGCGGAGCGCAGATCACACGGAGGGGCGACGATCTCGACACCGGCGAAGCCAGCGACACCCGTCAGTTCGGCCACGATCGCCGCGTCGACGCCCGTTCGGCTGAGCAGCACGATGCGGCGAGCGCCCTGCTCTGCGAGATACCGCGCGAAGTGCAGTCCGACCGCCCCGGTTCCACCGGTGATCACCACGTTGTCCAGCAGTCCGTCGTCGAGCTTCCAGTCCAGGGCGGGAGCATCGGACTCGGATAGCGTGCGGACGAAAAGGGCAGGGCCGGAGGCGCTGTCGCGGACCGCTCCCTCGTGCACACGGCCACGCGCGGCGTCGATGACCACCGTCGCGGTGGCGTCGTCGATCTCCCAGGACGGCAGATCCAGATGGCGGAACGCTTGGTCGGGTCGTTCGTAACCGATGCTGCGGTGCATCGCGGCCAGTGCCGCCTGCGCCGGTAGCGCAACGGGCTCATCGAGAAGTACGTGTTCGCCGCCGACCGTCACAAGGCATAGGTCGCGGCAGGCCGATCCCCCGGCATCGGCATAGTCGAACAGACCCTCGCCCACGATTCGTGCGATCTGCGCAGCGGCGACCTCGGCGTCGGGGTGGTCGAGCAGCGGGGCGATCGCGAGGACGAGGTCGGCCTCGCCCGGCTGGGCTGGTTCCGCGTCGCCGTGCCGCGCGATGGCGGTCCTCAATTGCGCCGACAGCGAACTGCCCGGACCCACCAGGTCGACGACTGCGATTCGCCGGTGCGCACCCGTTGTGGCGAATACGGCGCTCTGCTTCCACTTCTCACTCGAAACGGTCAACCCGAACACGGGTGCCAGCGGTTCGGGTTCGGCCCATACGTGTACCTCACTCATCGGCGCATTGGGAAAGCCCTGGAGCACTGGCATCCCCGTGTCGGCCAAGACGGACCATCCGAACCCCGGATCGGCGACCGCGACGGCGGCGATGCCGGCCGACAAAGTGTCGATGAGCGGTTCGTCGCGTCGACCAGATCCGACGATGAGCGGGGGCTCAGGCCCGTCGCCGGTCAGATCTTCCAACGCGAACAGCAGCGACGCGTGCGCCGACATCTCGATGAACCGGGCTCCGCCCTGTCTGCGAGCCGCGTCGACGGCGCGGTCGAAACGCACCGTATCGCGCAGATTGCGGTACCAGTAGTGCGCGAAACCGGTCCCTGCCGGCACGGCTTGACCGGTGACCGACCCGATGAATTGCACTGGTGCAGGGCCGAACTGACCCTTGGGCAAGAGGGCCGACAGGTCGTCGTGCAGCGCCTCCAGCGCGGTGGTGTGGCCTGGATAATTCACGCCGAGCTCGCGGGCGAACAGACCCCGATCCGATGCGGTGGCCACCAGAGCGGTGACGGCATCGCGCTGGCCCGAGACGACGACCGACGACTTCGAGTTGACCGCCGACACCTCGAGCCAGCCTTCGACGGTGGCGATCAGGTGCTCGGCCTCCCCGACCGAAATGCCCAGCGCGGCCATGCGATAGTCGCCCTGCAGGCGGTCGACCGCTTTCGCACGCGCGATGACCACGGCGACCGCATCGGTGAGTGTTATTCGACCGGCGACGTATGCCGCTGCCACTTCACCCAGGCTGTGGCCGACAGTGATGTCGGGTGTCACCCCGCAGGATTGCCAGATATGAGCCACACACACGGCGTGGACGAACTGCGCGCCCTGGATCTCGACCTGCGACCAGTCGCCACCACCGGTGTGCGCGGTGAGGTACGGCAGCGGCGAAACGTGGCCGGCGGCGGCGAACGCCGCCACGCATTCATCTACCTGGGCGCGGTACACCGGTGACCGATCGTAAGCATCGGCTCCCATCGACGGCCATTGGTTGCCCTGGCCGGGAAAGACGAAAACCGTTTTACCGGTGCTTGTTTCCGACGATGTCGCCACCATCGGATGTTCGTTTCCGGCGCTGAGCGCCTGCAGGCCTTCGACCAATTCAGCGATGCTCGCCGCGCGGACGACGGCGCGGTGCCGCCGCAGCCTGCGCGTGCGGAGGAGCGTGGCCGCAACGGCAGAGACGTCCGTGCCGGGGCGCAGGTACCGAAGGATCGCGTCGGCATCGGTGGTGAGAAGTTCCTCGGCGTGCGCACTGAGGACAACGAGCTCGCGGCCGTCGGGAAGTCCGTTGGTGGGCATCACGCGGCTTCCGGTACGGAGACGATGACGTGCGCGTTGGTGCCGCTCATCCCGAACGCCGTCACCGCGGCCAACCGGTGCCCATCCGTCGCGGGCCACGGTGTGAGTTCGGTTGCCAGCCGCAGACCTTGCTTTTCCCAATCGATTTCGCGACTTGCCTCGGCTGTGTGCAGGCTCGCGGGCACGGCTTCGCGCGCAGCGGCGATGAGCACTTTGGCCAGGCCGAGCCCGCCCGCAGCGGCCTGAGTGTGGCCGATGTTCGACTTCACCGATCCGAGCAGTGCGCCGCGGCCAGGTTCGGTGGCCCCGTAGGTCTGGGCCAAGGAGGTGAGTTCGGTGCGGTCGCCGAGTCGGGTTGCGGTGCCGTGACCTTCGACCATGCCGACCTGTTCGGCACGGATTCCGGCTTGGCGCAGCGCACGTTGAAACAGCCGCGTCTGCGCGGGGCCGCTCGGCGCCGTCAACCCGACGGAGCGACCGTCCTGGTTGAGACATGTCGCTCGAAGTTCGCCGAGTACGTGGTGTCCATCGCGAAGTGCGGCGGAACGTCGCTGCAGCACGAACATCGCCGCGCCTTCGGCCCATACGGTGCCGCTTGCGTGCGCGCTGTACGGGCGGCAGCGACCGTCGTCGGACAGCGCGTGCTGCTTGGAGAACTCGACGAAGAATCCCGGTGACCCCATCACACAGACCCCGCCGGCGATCGCCATGTCGCAATCCCCTGACCGAATCGCCTGCGCGGCTAGATGAATTGCGGTCAATGTCGAGGAGCATGAGGTATCGATCGTCATCGCCGGTCCGGCCAGCCCGAGCGTGTAGGCGATCCGCCCGGAAACAGGTCCGAGGGCGGTACCGGCCATCAAATGGCCCGTGAGGTTGGTGAACTCGGCGAGATCGGGACCGTAACCCATTGTCGACGCACCGATGTAGCAGCCCACATCGTGACCGACGAGGTCGTCGGGGTTGATCCCGGTGTTCTCTAGTGCACGCCAGGCCACGCGCAACGCGACCCGTTGCTGCGGGTCCATCGCTACGGCCTCGCGCGGCGAGATACCGAAGAATTCCGCATCGAAAGTCGCGCCACCGGAGAGGAATCCGCCGAGATCGTGGATCGGCTTGAACCCCTCGCGGTGTGACCCGTCGAGCACCTTGCGGACTGACCAGCCGCGGTCCCGCGGAAACGGGCTCAACGCCTCGCGTCGCTCGGACAGCAACGACCAGTAGGCGTCCGCGGTATCGATTCCGCCGGGCGCTTCAATCGCCATCCCGGCGATCACGACGGCGTCCGCGTCGCTAGACGTCATTGACGAGCTCCGCAACGGCGTCGAGATGGTCGTTGATGTAGAAGTGCCCACCATCGAAAAGCGACAGTGTGAACGCCCCGCCGGCGTGTGTGGTCCAACGGCGCAGCATGTCCTCGTTCACCCGGTGGTCGTTGCGGCCGCCGATGGTGTGGATGTCGGCGCGCAGTTGGACATCGTCGCCGCACGCGTAACGGTTGAACGCCAGGTAGTCGGCGCGCACGGCGCGAACGAGCAGGTCGACGAAGTCCTCGTCGGCGAGCAGCCGCTCATCGGTGCCGCCCAGGTCGACCATGTTCGCGATCACCTCCGCCTCGGCGGTGGGTAGCCGTGGTGAGGTGGCGATCGTGCAGGGCGCCTGGCTCGCCGACGCCCAGAGGCTGCTCACGTCGGCACCCTTGGCTTCGGCGACGCGAGCGAACTCGAACGCGATCACGGCGCCCATGCAGTGGCCGAACAGTTTCATCGGCCCGAGTCGGGTCCATTCGCCGGCGTCGAAGAGTTGCGCGGCCAAGTCTTCGACGGTGTCCGGGGCGGGGTGAGTGAGCCGGTCCGCTCGCTGGGGGTACTGCACGACGTAGACGTCGGCGCCGCCGGCAGCCAACGCCGCGGCGAAGCCCCGGTAGGCCGCGGCGGCGCCCCCCGCGTGGGGAAACACCACGGTCGCGCCGTCGCTCTTTCGACCCGGGGATCGTTTGATCCAGGGCTGGAAGGTCAGCTGGCTCTGTTCGTCAATCATCGGCGGCTCGGCGATGGTTTTCGGTCGGTCGTTCGGGACGGCCTGCAGCACCGCAGCGAGAACGCACGAACCCTCCCAGCATGAATTAGCGCAGGCTGTCCTAGGTTGGTGAGGTTACCCTAATTGAGCGTGTCGGAGACTCGTACGTCCGGGGTCCGAGCGGGTGAGCTCGACCACGTTCACGCACGTTCGGATGGCTTGCCACCTGGGCAGACACGGTCGGCGTGAGTCCGTGGCCCCCGACGATGGGTTGCCGGGCGCCGACGGTAGCGTGAGTGGCTAGTTGCCCGGGAAAGGATCAACGGATGGATCTGGCAGGCGTCGGAGTGTGGAGTTCTCAGTTGCGCTACGGCGACGCCGGAGAGGCCGCCGAGGCCGCGGCCGAGCTCGAGGAGCTCGGGTTCACCGCGCTGTGGATCCCGGACGTGGGCGGTCCGGTGCTCGACTCAGTGAGCAATCTGCTGGCGACGACCAAGAGCGTCGTGATCGCCACCGGGATCCTGAATCTGTGGATGCACGAGCCCGCGGACGTGGCTACCAGGTATGCAGAGTTGACGGCTCAACATGGTGAACGCTTTCTGCTCGGCATCGGCGTGAGCCACGCTCCACTCATCGATTCCAAGGAACCGGGCCTCTACAAGAAGCCGCTCGCCGCGACGCGTGCCTACCTGGATGCGATCGACGCGACCGACAACCCGGTGCCCGTCGCGAACCGGGTGCTCGCCGCGCTGGGTCCGAAGATGCTCGAACTGTCTGCGACACGGGCCCGCGGCGCTCATCCCTATCTGGTGACGCCGGACCACACCCGCTACGCCCGTGAGCATCTCGGCGAAGGCCCGCTGCTGCTGCCCGAGCAGACGGTGCTGCTCAGCGAAGACAGGGACGAGGCGCGGACGCTTGGAACGGATTGGCTGCGTTCGTATTTGGCGCTGCCGAACTATGCCAACAACCTGCTGCGCTCCGGCTTCACCCAGGAGGACTTGGCGTCGGTCAGCGATCGGCTGTTCGACGCGATCATCGCGTGGGGCGACGAAGCGACCGTGCTCGGCCGGGTGAACGAGCACCTCTCTGCGGGTGCCGACCATGTCTGCGTGCAGGTGCTCACCGCCGATCCCAGGGAATTCCCCCGCGATCAGTGGCGCCGACTGGCCGCCGCGCTGAACTAGCCACCCGCCAGCGCCTCAGGCGGCGTTGGGTTCTGGGCCGCCGGGTTCGTGCGGGTTGAGGATCGGTTCGTAATCGGGTGGTCCGATGAGCCATTCGTCGTCGAATCGCGCGTTTTCGAATGGTGGGACATCGTCTGAGGGTGTGTCATCGGCCCGTATTGCCGGTTCCTCGATGGGTTCGTCGCTGGGTGGGCGTAGCCGTTCGGGGCGGTGGTAGTCGTTGACGCGGGCTTGGCCGGTGTCCAAGTGCGCGGGCGGGATCCATTGCACCTCGTGGTCCTCGTTCATCTGGGTGGTCCACCCGCCCGCGCCGACCATCCGGTTATCCGGCCCGCACGCCAACCCGAGCTCATCGACATTGGTCAACCCGTCATCGGCCCAATCCTTGGCAGCGTGATGAACCTGGCTGCCATACGCCGGAACGGTGCACCCCGGTTTCGTGCACCCCCCATCGCGGGCGATCAGCATCAGCCGCTGCGCCGGGGACGCCACCCGCCGAGCCCGAAACAGATCCAACGCCGAACCAGTCGCCTCGTCGAACACCGCCAGAAACTGATTGGCGTGCGCGGCCATGCGGATCACATCGCGGATCGGCACCACCGTGCCGCCGCCGCTGACGCCGACCCCCGCGCGGCTCTCCAAATCCTGCAGGGTGGTGCGGATGATGATCGAGGTCGGCAACCCGTTGTGCTGTCCCAGCACCCCGCTGGCCAACACACTGCGCCCCACCGCCAGCAGCGCGTCATGCTGGCGCTGTGCAAGCGTCCGCTGGTCGTTGTCGATCTGGGCTTGGCTCGGAGTGCCCGAGATGCAGGGGCTCTCATCATCGGGATTGCACATCCCAGGCGCGGCCCACTTGGCGTAGATCGCCTCCAGCGTGGCCGCCAACTCCGGGGTGAGATTGCCCCTCAACGGGCTCATCTTGTCCGAACCCTGCGGGCCCTTTGACACGCCGCGGCGACGTGCGCGTTCGGCATCGTCGGGTTCGGGACCGTCCTGGTCCAGCAGGAACAGGGTGCGCTCGGCCTGATCCCTGAGTTCCTTGGGTCCCAATCCGACCGCGTGGCCGACCAGATCGACTTCGATCTGCGCGCGGGTCAGGGTGTCGATCGCGGGCGGGATACGGTCCATCGCCTTCCGCAGCACCTCGAGATGCTCGCCGTTGATCATTCCGCGCGCCTGCGCGAGCGCAACACACGGCAGCACCGGGTCCAGCGGCTCTCCGGTCAACGCGCGGCGCGGTCCCAACAGCGCCGCCTCATCGAGGCGACGCCCCGCCTCCGACGTCGAGATGCGCCATCGCGTCGCCAACACCTGACGCCAGGACTTCGCGCCCATCTCCTTGGCCGTCGCCTCGATCTGCACGCGGGCCAACATCCGGTGGCCCTGAGTCGGCAACTGACACGACAGCGCCTCCAGTTCATCAAGAGCATCAACCAATTCGGACTTCGTCAGCACGTCGATGGGCAGCGCGGCCAAGTGATCATGCGCGGCACGCAGGGCTGCGATCGCTTCCCGCAGCGCCTCCGCACTCATGACTCGAACATACGTTCGAAACCTAAGAAACCTCTAGAAATAATCCGAAGAGATCTCTAAGGGTCTCCGCCAAAGCGCGGACTTCTGAAACTGTTGTGACGCAGGGGATTCAGAGCCGTCCGTGAACTAGCCGCCCGCCAATTCAGAGAGTACGTCGGCGGTGTCCATCGCAGCCACCTCCAGATACACCTCGGCGACCATGTTGAGCCGATCCGCATCCGGTTCCCGACTGACGAGTCGTTCTGCCAACTTCGACACCGATCGCGCCGCGAACATGTCCGTGACGAGCACCGTGGGCGTATCGAGCCAGTCCCGGACCCGCGCGATCACCTGGGTAGCCAGCACGGAATCGCCACCGAGGGAGAAGAAGTCGTCATCGATGCCGATCTTGTCGGCCGCGATGTTGAGCACCTCGCCGACGATCGCGACGAGCGCCGACTCCAGTGGCGTGGATGCCGGGCGGAAAGCGTTGGCGGCCGGCAGTTCGGCTTGCGCCAACACCCGGGCGGCGGCCTTGCGGTCGAGCTTGCCGTTCACCGTGAACGGGATTTGATCGCTCACGACGATGATCTTGGGAATCATGTGCGCAGGAACCAGCTCGGCCAGCGCGGCCGCGACGGCGTGCGATTCGACACTCGGGTCGTCGGTACGGACCAGCGCGGCAAGTACATCCGGATCGCCCGGGATCACGTCGGCCACCGCCGCGTCGATGTGCGGCACCCGCTTGAGGGCCGCTTCCACCTCGCCGAGCTCGATGCGGTAACCGCTGATCTTTACCCGGTGATCGATGCGGCCGACGAACTCCAAGGTTCCGTCAGGCTGGTATCGGACGAGATCACCTGTCCGGTACCAGGTTCGACCGTCGTATTCGACGAACTTCTCGGCCGTCAGGTCCGGTCGCCCGCGATACCCGCGTGCGATGCCGCGCCCTGCGAACCACAGTTCGCCCGGTACCCAGTCCGGGCAGTCCGATCCGTCGGCGGCCGCCACCCGGCAGACGTTGTTCGGGAACGGCATGCCGTAAGGAATCGAGGTCCAGTGCGCCGGCGGAACATCGACCTCGCAGATCGTGCCGTGCACCGCGGTCTCGGTCGCCCCGCCCAGCCCCGCGGCGCGCACTGTGGGCGCTGACTTGCGGAGTCCCCGAATGAGTTCGGGCCGCACCCAGTCGCCTCCGAGCAACACCACCCGCAGCGTGTCCAGCCGATCGCCGCCGACCTCGAGGAGCATGTCCAGCCAGCCCGGCATCCAGTTGAGGAACGTCACCGAATGCTTGTGGATCAGCCCCGCCCAGACGTCGGGATCCCGACGGTGCGCCTCGTCCACCACGACGACGGCACCACCGGTCCGCAGGATCGCGAAGATCTCCAGCACCGACATGTCGGCTTCCAGCGACGCCAGAGCCAGACTCCGGTCGGACGGACCGAGTTCGTAGCGGCCGCTGACGAATTCGATGGTGTTCATCACCGCGTCGTGTGTCAGCTCTACGCCCTTGGGCTCACCGGTCGAGCCCGACGTGAACAACACGTAGGCCAGGTCGTGCGGTTCGACCGGGGTGGGTTCAACATCGACGGCATGTTGCATTGCCGTCGCGGCGGTGATCACCGGCACCGCGGTCTCGACCGGATCGGCACCACCACAGAGCAGGACGGCCGCCACACCGCTCGATTCCAGGATGCGGGCGGTGCGGTCGGTCGGCTGATCGGCACCGATCGGAAGGTAGGCGGCACCGGCGGCGAGAATTCCGAGCGTCGCGGGAATCTGCTCGGCGCACTTGGGACCGATCAACGCCACCAGGTCGCCGGGACGAACCCCACTGCCGCGTAGGGCTTCCGTGACCGCAAGCGCCCGGGTGCGTACCGCGCCATAGGTCAGGTCGCCGTCGTCGCTGAACACCGCGGGCGCGTCAGGCGCAGCCACCGCATTGCGGAAGAACCCTTGGTGGATCGTCTCCCCGCTCGGCGGTGCGGTCGCACTGTTCACCGCGGCGCGGACGGCTCGTTGCGCCGCGGGCACCGCGGGCGGATCGCTTGCGTCCCACGCCGCGTCGTCGGCGGCCAGCCTGGTCAACTCGGCCAGGTGGTAGGCGAACATCGCGTCGGCGACACCGGGACGGAACGCGTCGACGCGGACGTCCCAGTTGATCATCAGACCGGTCGCCAGCGGCGTCGCCTGCGCATCGATGAGCACCTGCGGGCCTTGCGAAATGGTCCATACGGGAGCGCCGAACAATTCGGTGACCTCACCGGCGAACAGATCGCCGAGTCCGAGCGCGCTGGTGTAGACGATCGGCGCGAGCGTCTGGTTGCCGCGGTGGCGTCCCAGGTCGCGCAGCACCGACAGACCCGAGTAGCTCGAGTGCCGAGCGGTGTTGTGCAACGTCTCCTGCACGGCACGGGTCCGCTCGGCGGGTGTGCTGGTGCGCGTCAGGTCGATGTCGAGCATCAGTGACGAGGTGAAGCAGCCGACCAGTTTCTCGACGTCGGGGTGGAACGGTTCCCTACCGAACATCGGCAGGTTGAGCAGGAACCGTGAGCCGCTCGACCAGCGCGCCAACGCATTCGAGTACGACGCCGCGACGGCCATCGCGGGGGTGAACCCGCGACGGTGTGCTGCGGCGAAGAGTGCATCGCGCGTCTCGACATGGAAGATGTGCCAAAGTCGGACGCTGCTGCGGGGGTCGGCTTGCTCGGCGAGCGGAACCAGTGGCAGCGCAGGCGATTCGGGGAGTTCGGGCAGGCGCTCTGCCCACCACCGGCGGTCCTCGTCGGAGGGCCCGGGATCGGTCGCCGTCAACGCGGCACGGTATCGGCGGTACGTGTAGCCCAGCTCGGGCAGTTCGCCGCCGCGGTAGAACACCGCGAGGTCGGCCATGAACTTGCGGTAACTCACCGCGTCCGCGGCGTTCATGTCCATGTCGACGTGCAGCCGCGTCCGCCCGTCCGGGCGCAACGACAGGCTCAGTTCGAGCACATCGCCGTCGAGCAGTTGGTGCGACTTCTGCTGCCGAATGGTCTCCAGTCGCTGCTCAGCCCCTTCGGCGTCCATCTCGCGCAGGTCGTAGACCGTGACCGGAAGGCCGCGATCACCGATCCGCTGGGTACCGTCCGGCAGAATCTCCACCCGCAACATCGGATGGCGTGCAACAAGTTTTGCTGCCGCCTCACGCAGACGGGTCGGGTCGACGCCCGCGCCGTCGAACTCCACGTAAAGGTGTGCCGCGACGCCGCCGAGTTGCTGATCGTCGTTGCGGCCCAACCACATCGCGTGCTGCATCGGTGCGAGCGGGAAAACACCGTCGTCGTCATCGTCGCTCTCGACGGCCGTGTCCGCGGCCTCGGCGGGATCACCGGAGTGCTGCGCGACCAGCGCCGACCATGCTGCCACCGTCGGGTTCTCCGCCAGCGCGGCGAAGTTGACCGGAATCCCCCGCTTACGCCAGCGACCCGACAGCGACATCATGCGGATCGAGTCGAGCCCGGACGCGATCAGGTCGCCCTCGGGGTCGACCTCGTCGGGGTTCACGCCGAGAAGTTCGGCGACTTCCTCCCGGATGGCGTGAACGGCGGCACCTCTGTTGTCTGTCGCCCCACCCGCAAAAGCCACGCTCTCCTCCAAATTAGGCTGCCCTAACTAACTCGGCGAGGCTACCTTATATTCGAGGTGCCGAACACACCTACCCGGAGGGGTCCTACCCACAATGAGCACCGGTCTCGACTCTCAGCACAGCGATCTCACCACCGGTTTCGTGCCATTTCCCGCCGACCGCGCGAACGAGTACCGCCGCGCCGGGCTCTGGACCGGCCGCCGGCTCGATTCGATCCTCAGCGATGCCGCGACGAACTGGCCGGACCGCGCCGCGGTGATCGATCCGGACACCACCTATACCTTCGCCGAACTGGACGCGCGTGCCAATCGGATCGCGTCGGCACTGGCGGAACGCGGTATCGCCCCCGGTGACCGCATGATGCTGCAGCTGCCCAATTCGGCTGAGTTCGCCGTCGCGTTGTTCGGTCTGTTGCGTGCGGGCGCCGTCCCGGTGATGTGTCTGCCGGGTCATCGCCATGCCGAACTCAGCCACTTCGCCGACGTGAGCGGTGCAGTCGGCCTCGTCGTCGCCGACCGGGTCGCCGGTTTCGACTACCGGGAACTGGCCCAGGCCCTGGTGAACGAACATCCCCGGCTGGCCCACGTGTTCGTGGATGGCGACCCCGGTCCGTTCCAATCATGGCCGGAGCTGGCCGATTTCGACGGTCCGATCCGCGATCAGGCGCCGGTCGACCCGGGTAACCCCGCCCTGCTGCTGGTGTCGGGTGGCACGACCGGCCTGCCGAAGCTGATCGCCCGCACGCACGACGACTACGTCTACAACGCGACCGCGTGCGCGCAAGCGTACGAGATGACCGGCGAGGACGTGTATCTCGTCGCGCTGCCAGCGGGGCACAACTTTCCGCTGGGCTGCCCCGGCCTGCTGGGCTCGATGACCGTAGGGGCCACGTCGGTGTTCACCGCCGATCCAAGCCCCGAGTCGGCGTTCGCGGTGATCGACCAACACAAGATCACCGTCACCGGACTCGTCAACGCACTCGCCAAGGTGTGGACGCAGGCGTGTGAGTGGGAGCCTGTGCTGCCGACATCGCTGCGCGTAGTCCAGGTCGGCGGCTCACGGATGACGCCCGAGGAGGCCCGCTACATCCTCGACGGGTTGACCCCCGGATTGTCCCAGATCTTCGGCATGGCAGAAGGAATGCTCAACTTCACCCGCATCGGCGATCCCGTCGACGTCGTTGTCAACACCCAGGGAAAGCCGATGTCACCCTTGGACGAGATGCGAGTGGTCGACGAGGCGGGCCGCGAAGTCGCCCCGGGCGAGGAGGGCGAGCTGCTGGTGCGCGGCCCTTACACGCTCAACGGCTACTACCGCGCCGAGGAGGCCAACGCACGGTCGTTCAGCCCCGACGGTTTCTACCGCTCCGGGGATCGGGTGCGCATCTTCACCGACGGCCCGAGGGCGGGCTACGTGGAGGTCACCGGGCGGATCAAGGATGTCATTCACCGCGGCGGTGAAACCGTATCCGCTTCCGACTTGGAGGAGCACCTGTTCGCACATCCGGCGATCGACGCCGCGGCCGCGGTTGCGTTACCCGACGACTACCTCGGCGAAAAGATCTGCGCTGCAGTCGTCTTCAGCGGACGCGCGGTCACGCTCGCCGAGCTGAACCAGTTCCTCGATGAACGGGGCGTTTCCGCACACTCACGCCCCGACGTGCTCGCGCCGATGCCGGCACTGCCCAAGACCGCGGTGGGCAAGGTCGACAAGAAGAAGGTCGTGGCGCAGCTCGCGTCGTCCTGACCCTCCCGGCGATCAGGACACCGGGACTTCGCAGGACTCCTGCGAGGCTTCCGGTGATGCGAGCAGCTCGGTGATTCGCTCCGACACCGCGGCTGCGGAGGGGTATTCCCACAGCAGCGTTGGCGGCAGCGGCAGCCCGGTCTGCTTCTCGAGCTGACGTAACAGTCCGACGGTCATGATCGAGTCGACACCGATCTCCACCAGAGGCAACCCGGTGTCCACATCGTTTTCCGCGAGACCCAGCTGGGCCGAGACAGCGCCGACGACGCACTCGATGACGCGCTTCGGGTCGGGTTCGCCGTCGTCCCCCACAAAACTGCCCGCCACCGAATCCGCCAGCGCCGACTCGTCGTTCTCGACGGGCGCGACATCGGCGAGCATCGGGACGGCGGTGGCTCCCGGGAGCACGGGAAGCACAACGACATTCGGCTGATCATCGCGCATCGCCAGATCAAGCGCACGGACCGCCTCGTCGGCACCGATGGTGCCCATGCCGAGCGCGTCGAGCTGAGCGGCGACGAAGCCGGACGTCGAGCCCATCCCCAAACCTCGCCACGCCGTCCACGCGATGCTCACCGTGCGGTCGCCGAGACGACGGCGATGACGGGCCATGACGTCGAGGAACGAGTTCGCGCACGCGTAGGCACCCTGTCCGGGGAAGCCCGCGAGGTAACCGCACGACGAGAACAAGATCATCCAATCCAACTGCTCCGGCGGGAAGACCTCGTGCAATGTCAAGGTCCCGTCGACCTTGGGGTGCATGGCCATCTCGAAATCCTCGGCACTCGTATTGACAAGCAGTGCACCGGCTTCCACACCAGCGGCATGAATGACACCCCGCACGGGTGGCAGATGCCGCAGCGCGACCCGCAGCGCCTCGACGGCGTCGGGCGCGCCGACGTCGAGCGGCATGACGTGGACCGACACCCCCCGCTCCTCGAGCGCAGCCACTGTGCGAATCAGCTCGGATTCCGCCGCGTCCCGCCAATCGGCACGGTCCAACATGCCTGAGCGAGACAGCAGAACGATGCGCCGAGCACCGATATCGGCGAGTCGTTGCGCCATCCTCAGGCCGAGAACGCCTGTGCCGCCGGTGATCAGGTAGGTACCACCCGGCGAACACTGCATGGGCGTGCCGGTCCCCCGGCCGGCGAAAGCCAACCTCGCGACCTTCGTGTCGCCATTGCGGAGCACGACGACGGGATGACCGCGAAGGGACGCGAGAGCGCCGACGGGCAGATGCGCATTGCCCACGTCGAGGACACCGCCGAAGATCTCGGGATGCTCGGCGGCCGCGACGCGGGCAAGCCCCCACAGCGGAGCGTGGACGACATTGCCGCCTTCGTGCACACCCTGGGTGAGCACCCATATGCGTGCCTTCGCGCCGCGATCGAGCAGGTGCCGCAACGTACGCATGACGACCTCGACCGATTTCTGCGGGGTGTCGTGCGCGCGGGCCAGGACCAGCACCACAGCGTCGCGGTCCAGTTCGACGGCGGCCTCGGCGATCTCGCCCGGTTCGGCGTAGGTCACATACGGCACGTCAGCGCCGGCGAGATCGCGGGTCACGAAGCGTTGGGTGTCGGCGTCACCGCCGACGACGAACACCGCGGACGGCCGTTCGCCCTGGTCCCACGGGACCGAATGCCACGTGACGTGGTGAAGCATCCGCGAAAGATCGCTTCCGGCAGGGCTTTGGAGTTCCTCGAACGACATCCCGGTGAGCGATGCGTGCACAGTGCCCGACTCGTCGGCGATCAGCACATCGGTCGTGGTGGTGTCGGGCCGGCGTCGAACCTGCAGCACCGCGACCGCCGGCGGACGGCCGTACACCTGCACCCGCTCTATTCGGGCAGGCATCCGCAGCCGCGGTGGTCCGTCGAAAATCGTGGAAGCCGCGGATGTCGCGGCATCGAGCAGCGCCGCCCACGTCGCGGGCGCGGTCCGGTCGCCGTGGGCGGCGACCCGCGCGATCAGCTCTGAATCGGCGCGGTGCAGATCGAGTATCTCCCAATCGAATCCCATCGCCGCCACACCGAGCGTCGCCAGGGTGTCCACGATGTGGTTCGGCGCAAGGGCGTCGGCACACCGCTGACGCGCGGCAGACTCGTCGAGCACCTGTCCGAGAAGATCCTCGATGTCGTCGTCGGCGGCGGCGACCGCGCTGCTGTGGGTGAGCCACCCGCCGTCGTCGGCAGTGTCGTCGTCGTCCACCAGCCGTGTCGACAGCGTCAGCCCGCGGTCCTGCAGGACCACCTGCACATCGCGGGCGCGGCTCGGCGCCACCGGGGTGCGCAGGCGGACGTCCACGAGGTCGGTACTCGACCGGTCAGAGCGCGTGTTCAGATTGGCGACCGCGCCTAGGAAGGTGTTCAAAATGACTGCGGCAGGGACGATTTCCGTATTCTGCACAGGATGGTTGCCCGGATACGGCCGGTTGTCCATATCCAGGCGGGTGTGCCACATGGTGGATGCGACGGCGCCTGTCACGTCCATCCGCCCGCCCAGCAGGGTGTGAGTGTCGACGTCATGCACACCGCGACCACCGGGCGGCGGCGTCGGCGTGCGCCAGAAGCGGCGGTGCTGCCACTGCGTCACGGGCAGCGAGTCGGCCCACGGTGTGCGGGCATCGATGCCGTGGCGTACGGGGGCGCCGTTGCAGTACAGGGCGCCCACCGCAGTGGCCACCGATTGCAGCTCTGGACGGTCGCGGCGCAGCACCGGGACCACCTCATGCTCGTCGATGCCCGCGTACGTCAACGTCTCCACGATCGAATGTGAGACGACAGGGTGGGCGGACACCTCCAGGAACAGCCGATGGCCGTCCTCGGCCGCCGCGGTCACCGCCTCCGCGAAGCGCACGCGATCACGAAGGTTGCTGACCCAGTAGTGCTGGTCGCGAGGTGCCGTCGACCGCGGATCGGTCAGTGCAGTTGTGTACAGCGGGATTTCGGCGGGACGTGGCGGCGGCAGCTCTGCTGTGAGCCGGCCGAGTTCCGCGGTCAGCGCATCCATCGCCGGACTATGGAACGCCACGTCGGTGTTGACGCGGCGGATCATCACGCCTTCGTCGGTCCACATCTGGCAGATCTGCTCGACGGCGCTGACGGTGCCGGACACGACGGTCGATGCGGGTGAAGCGCTGATCGCCGCCACCACACTGCGACGTCCCTCGAGTCTCCGTTCGGCTTCAGCGAAAGGTAGGCGCACCAGTGCCATGGCGCCGTCGCCCATCACCGACTGGAATCCACGCGCCCGGTAGCACGCCACCGCGGCGCCCACCGTCAGGTCGAACACACCTGCCGTCACACACGCGGCGACCTCACCCACCGAGTGCCCGATCACGGCGGCGGGCGTCACGCCCCGCTCGCGTAGCACCGCGGCCAGACCCACCTGCATCGCAAACGTCAACGCCTGCACGCGGTCTGTGCCGCCGAGTTCGCCGGTGCGCAGCGCATCGCGCGCACGAAACCCCAGCTCTTCGCGAAACACCGGATCGATCGCGTCGATGACCGCGCTGAATGCGGGCGCACGTTCGAGCAGTTGTCGTCCCATGCCGGCCCAGTGCGATCCATGGCCGGAGAACACCCACACCGCACCTTCTGTCGCGAGAGCGTTGCCGGTCACGACCATTGGATCGGGTTCGTCGTTGGCGAGCGAGTCCAGCCCGGCCACCAAACCGTCGATGTTCTCCGCCACCACCGCGGCCCTTGCCGGTTCGTGCGAGCGGCGCACCCACGCCGTCGCCGCGACGCGATCCAGTCCCTTGTCGCCGGCGCGCAAATGGTCGGCCAGGGCCCGCGCCTGGGTGCGCACCCGGGCCGTTGAGCGCGCCGATATCGGCACGACCGTCGGCGTGGCTGAAACCTCGGCAGCAGAAGGAGTCTCGGGACGGGGGGCTTCCTCGAGCAGTATGTGGGCGATCGTCCCGCCGTAGCCGTAGCTGCACACCGCGGCGCGACGGGGTGCGTCGCCGGTGCGCTCCCACGGCTCGACGACGGTCGGCACCCGCAGGCCGCTGTTCGCCCAATCAACGGCGGGGGTCAGCGTTTTCACCCCGGCGGTCGGCGGGATCGCTTCGTGGTACAGCGCCAGCGCCGCCTTGACGAGGCCGACCACGCCCGCGCCGCCTTCCAGGTGGCCGACGTTCGGCTTCACCGATCCGATTCGGCACGGCGCGTCCGCCGGTCGATCGACTCCGTAGACGGACGCCAACGCCCGCACCTCGGTGGGATCGCCTGTCGGCGTGCCGGTTCCGTGCGCCTCGACGAAGTCGACACTCGCGGGTGGCACGCCGGCTGATTTGCACGCCCGCGCGAACATGTCGGCCTGAGCATCGCCGTTGGGCGACATGATGCCCACCGTCCGACCGTCCTGCGCGATCGCACCGCCGCGCACCAGGGCCAGGATCCGATCACCGTCGCGCACCGCGTCGGTGAGGCGTTTGAGCACGACCACCGCCGCGCCCTCGCCGCGCCCGTAACCGTCGGCACTGGCGTCGAACGTCTTGCAGCGCCCATCCGGGGCCGTCGCCCCCGCCTCGTCGAGCACACGCGTCAGCCCAGGGCCGATCAGGGCGCTGACACCGCCGGCCAGCGCCAGCGACGTCTCACCGGAGCGAAGCATCTGGCAGGCCTGGTGCACGGCCACCAGCGATGCGGCGCACGCGGCGTCCAGCGCGACGCTCGGCCCGCGCAGATCGAGCAGGTGCGACACCCGGTTGGCGATGCCACACAGGGACGTGCCGATCCCGGTCCATGCCTCGATGCCGGGCAGGTCCTCCATGATCAGCTTGCCGTAGTCGTCGGAGTTGACGCCCATGAGCACGGCGGTGTCGGTTCCCGCCAACGTGCGCGGCGGCACACCGGCGTGTTCGAGCGCTTCCCAGCTCACTTCGAGCGCCAGCCGCTGCTGGGGATCCATCAGTTCCGCCTCGCGCGGTGACACCCCGAAGAACTCGGCGTCGAACCCGGCCAGGTCGTCGAGGAAGGTGCCCCAGCGCGTGGTTTCCTTCAACACCGCCGCGTTGCGGGGATCCCGGCGCAGATACGGTTCCCAGCGCTCCTCCGGCACCTCTCGTACGTCGCTTCGGCCTTCGATCAGGAACGTCCAGAACTGCGCCGGGTCGTTGATGCTGCCCGCCAGCCGGCAGCCGATGCCGACGATCGCGACCGGCTCAGGGGTAGTTGCCACGTCAACGAAGCCCTGCGTGCTTGAAAGTCTGGATAGCCTTGCCTAACAAACCCCGCGTCATGGTCGCCATCCTGGCACACCAGGCGCCGGAATTGGTCCCTACGCAGGGCCTACACAGTGATCATGAGCGTGGCGCCGATCACGTTTCCGCCGTCGTCGAACTCGCCGGTGACCCTCAAAGAGTGGTGACGGCCAGCGGTTCATCGGTGCCGGTCACCCGAATGTCGACCTTGGCGATCTCCGATGTCGGAATGCTCGTCGCCGCTGACAATCCGGCGGCTTCGTCCCCGGCGGGACGCCACGAACCCACGACCGTCTGCCCGCCGCTCTTCGTCGTGACGACGATGTCGTAGCTCTCGACGTCGCGCGACCAATCCTTGGTGTACTCGCAGGCCCAGTTGAGCTCGGTCCCCCACTTCTTCTCCGTGACGGCGAGCTGGGCGGTGAGACCGGGACGCGACCCAGGCTGCATCGGTGACATCGCCACCGTCTCCACCGACGTCGTGCGAGGAAAGACCGTCGCCCCGACTACGCCGCCGACGATCGCCAACGCCGCGGCGGCCGCCACCACGACCGTGATGGCCCGCCCGGACCGCCGCTGCCGCTTCGCCGAGGCGGCGGAAAACGACGCGACGTTGTCGGGGCGATCCGCGGTCGGCGGACTGCCCGCGAGGTCGGTCAAAGCCAAGGCCTCTTCGGGGCTGAGCACACCGAGAATGTCGGGCATCCCGGCCAGTTCGCCGAACTCGGCGTTCCGCTCGGGGTTCGTGGCGAGATAGTTCTCGTAGATCCGCTGATCGTCTGGGTTCAGCGCGCCGAGCACGTAGGCGGCATCCCATTCCGCGAGATCGTCGTCGGGCTTGTTCTCAGTCACGGCCAACCCCCCTTTCCTGCAACGCGATTCGTAACGCGCGTAGCGCGTAGTGAAGTCTGGACTTGACCGTGCCCTCGGGAACCTGTTCCTGCTGGGCGATGTCGGCAACGGTCTGGCCGAGGTAGTACGCGCGCACGATGGCGTTGCGATGATCGCTGGACAACGACTTCAGCGCGTCGGCCAGGACCCACTTGTCGACCGCGGGTCCGATCGCATCCAGCGACGGACGCTCGGGGAGGTCGTCGCTCTGCAGTTCCCGGGTGAAGCGCGCGCTGCGGCGGTCGTCGATGACGAGGTTGCGGGCGACGGTGAACAGCCACGCCCGCGCCGATTCGCTGGGCTGTTCGAGAATCTCGGGCTTTCGCCACAGCCGCAAAAGCGATTCCTGCACCACGTCCTCCGCGAACGGCATGTCGCCCCGCGTCAGACGCATTACATAGCGCTGCAGATCCCTGCTGTGGGCGTCGTGGATCGCCCGCAGCAGCTCGCCCTGATCAGGATCGGTCATATGCGATGCACCGGCGCATTCCTCGCTTTCCGTCGTCGCACAACACAACGGATTACCACCGCAGAATCGTTCAATCGTCAGTCAAGCAGAGTGCGGACCACCGCGTCGGCCAACAGGCGACCCGGGTCGGTGAGGATCAAATGGTCGCCGGCTCGTGTCAGCAGCCCGTCCTCGATCGCGGTCTGGGCGCGACTCTGTTCGGCCTCGTTCAACGTCGCCACCGGAAGCCCTTCGCGCAAGCGCACCCGCAGCATGACGTCCTCGGTGTGCAGCGCGCCCGCGTCGAGCCGCTCGAAGTCGGCCACCGGCAACGTCCCCTCGGCCAGCGTTTGCGCGTATGGGTTGGGATGCTTAACATTCCACCATCGGGTGGTGCCGACGTAACCGTGCGCACCAGGCCCGGCGCCCCACCATTCACCACCGTTCCAGTAGCCGACGTTGTGCCGGCACTCACCACCGGGCAAGCACCAGTTCGAAACCTCGTACCAACCCAGACCCGCTTCCGACAACCGCGCGTCGATCAACTCGTACCGATGCGCGAGCTCGTCGTTGTCGGGTGGACGAACCTCGCCGCGCCGCACGCGGCGGGCCAGCGCCGTACCGTCCTCGACCACCAGCGCGTAGGCGGACACGTGGTCGACCTTCGCCTCGACGGCGGAATCGACCGAGCGCAGTAGGTCGTCGTCGGTCTCCCCGGGCGTGCCGTAGATCAGGTCGAGGTTGATGTGCTCGAAGCCCGCAGCGCGGGCGTCGCCCGCCGCTTCCAGAGCCCGCCCCGGCGAGTGCACCCGATCCAGCACCGCCAGCACGTGCGGTGCCACTGACTGCATGCCCAGCGACACCCTGGTGAAGCCGGCCGTCCGCAGGTGCTCGAACAGCTGGGGTGACGTCGACTCGGGGTTCGCCTCCGTCGTGATTTCGGCCTCATTTGCGAGCGTGAAATGCGCGCGGATCGCAGCCAGCACCGACGTCAGACCGGGGCCACCGAGCAGCGAGGGGGTGCCGCCTCCGACGAAGACGGTGTCGACGACGGGCGTGGAGCCCAGCCGATCGGCGGCCAGTGCGAGCTCCGTACGCAGCGCCGCCAGCCAGCTGTCGGGATTCGTTCCGCCCAGCTCTGCGGGGGTATAGGTGTTGAAGTCGCAGTAGCCGCAGCGGGCAGCGCAGAACGGCACATGGACGTAGACGCCGAACGGACGGCCCGGCGTCGGCGCCAGATCGGGCAGCTCGCGCACGCCTGCCGTCGGGACTGTCATGCAGCCAGTTTCCCAGATCGCGCCTTTTGCTCACGGTGAGCGCAAATCTGCCCCGGTTAGGGCATCTGTCGGTGCCCGTGGCACAATTGGCAACGTGAAGTCCGGCCGCATCTTCCCCCACCGCGTATCGCTGGTGGTGCGGCGTCACGTCGACTTCAAGCGCGTATGTACCTGTTGTTGTCTGCCCTGACGCGCTGACCTGCCCACCTGTACTTGCAGCTGGCCGCCGGATCTGCGCCGCCGGTCAGCCCACCGGTGAGACGCGCGGTCCGGCTCCACAAAGGAGCCAAACCATATGACAACAGCCGAATCAAAGCCCAAGCCTGTCAAGCGCCCACGTGGCGAGGGCCAGTGGGCACTCGGATACCGCGAGCCGCTCAACCCGAACGAACAGTCCAAGAAGGACGACAACCCGCTCAACGTGCGGGCGCGCATCGAGAACATCTACGCCAAGAACGGCTTCGAGTCGATCGACAAGGGCGACCTGCGCGGCCGTTTTCGCTGGTGGGGTCTGTACACCCAGCGCAAGCCGGGCTATGACGGCACCTGGACCGGTGACGAGAACACCGACATGCTCGAGGACGAGTACTTCATGCTGCGCGTCCGCAGCGACGGCGGTGCCCTGACCGCGGCCGCGCTGCGCACGCTGGGCGGCATCTCCACCGAGTTCGCGCGCGACACCGCCGACATCTCCGACCGGCAGAACATCCAGTACCACTGGATCGAGGTCGAGAACATGCCCGAGATCTGGCGGCGGCTCGACGAGGTCGGACTCCAGACCACCGAGGCCTGCGGCGACTGCCCCCGCGTCGTCCTCGGCTCCCCGCTGGCCGGCGAGTCACTCGATGAGGTTATCGACGGAACTCCGGCGATTCACGAGATCGTCAAGCGCTACATCAACAAGCCCGAGTACTCGAACCTGCCGCGCAAGTTCAAGACCGCGATCTCGGGCCTGCAGGACGTGGTGCACGAGGTCAACGACGTGGCGTTCATCGGCGTCGAGCATCCCGAACACGGTCCGGGCTTCGACCTGTGGGTCGGCGGCGGCTTGTCTACCAACCCGATGCTCGGTCAGCGGGTCGGCGCGTGGGTGCCGATCGACGAGGTGCCCGACGTATGGGAGGGCGTGGTCAGCGTCTTCCGTGACTACGGATACCGGCGGCTGCGGTCGAAGGCCCGGCTGAAGTTCCTGATCAAGGACTGGGGTGTCGAGAAGTTCCGTGAAGTTCTCGAGACCGAGTACCTGAAGCGGCCGCTGATCGACGGACCCGCACCGATCCCGGTCACGCGACCGATCGACCACGTCGGCGTGCAGAAACTGAAGAACGGCCTGAACGCCGTCGGCGTCGCACCGATCGCGGGCCGCGTTTCGGGCACCATCCTGACTAAGGTGGCCGACCTGGCCGAGGCCGCGGGCAGCGATCGGATCCGATTCACGCCGTACCAGAAGCTGATCATCCTCGATGTTCCCGACGACAAGCTGGACGAGCTGCGCAACGGCCTGGACGCGCTGGGGCTGCCGGCGCAACCGTCGCACTGGCGGCGCAACCTCATGGCCTGCACCGGCATCGAGTTCTGCAAGCTGAGCTTCGCCGAGACCCGCAGCCGTTCGCAGGTGCTGGTCCCGGAGCTGGAGAAGCGCCTCGAGGACATCAACGCCCAGCTCGACGTGCCGATCACCGTCAACATCAACGGCTGCCCGAACTCGTGCGCGCGCATCCAGGTCGCCGACATCGGTTTCAAGGGCCAGATGGTCGACGAGGGTGATGGGCCCGAGGAGGGTTTTCAGGTCCACCTCGGGGGAAGCCTGGGTCTGGACAGCGGGTTCGGCCGCAAATTGCGTCAGCACAAGGTGCTCTCGACCGAGCTGGCTGACTACATCGAACGAGTCGTTCGCAACTTCGTGAAACATCGCGAGGACGGCGAGCGTTTCGCTACGTGGGCCGTACGAGCAGACGAGGCGGATCTGCGATGAGCGCTTGCGCGAAGAGGAAGGGCACAGATGACTGACGTCATTTCAGAGGCTGACCTGATCGCGTTGGCAGAACGCGGTGCGGCGGAACTCGAGGGTGCGAACGCCGACGAACTGCTGCGCTGGACCGACGAGAACTTCGGCGGCAACTACGTCGTCGCGTCGAACATGCAGGACGCCGTCCTCGTCGATATGGCGGCCAAGGTACGCCCGGGCGTCGACGTGCTGTTCCTCGATACCGGTTACCACTTCGTCGAGACCATCGGCACCCGTGACGCGGTCGAGGCGGTCTACGACATCAACGTCGTCAACGTCACGCCGGAGAACACGGTCGCCAAGCAGGACGAGTTGTTCGGCAAGGATCTGTTCGCCCGCGAGGCCAGCGAGTGCTGCCGGATGCGCAAGGTCGAGCCGCTGTCCAAGGCGTTGCGCGGATACTCGGCATGGGTGACCGGCATCCGCCGCGTCGAGGCGCCCACCCGTGCCAACGCGCCACTCATCAGCTGGGACAAGGCTTTCGGATTGGTGAAGATCAACCCGATCGCGGCGTGGTCCGACGAGGACATGCAGGCGTACATCGACGCCCACGATGTGCTGGTCAATCCCCTGGTTTTCGAGGGCTATCCGTCGATCGGCTGCGCACCGTGCACCGCCAAGCCCGTCGAGGGCGCCGATCCGCGCAGCGGTCGCTGGGCGGGCCAGACCAAGACGGAATGCGGACTGCACGCGTCGTGACGGCTCCGGCTCCCACCAGCCGCCCGACGCTCGTCCTGGCGGCACACGGCAGCGTCGACCCGCGGTCGGCCGCGGTGACACATGCCGTTGCCGGCCGCATCCGGCGGCTGCGGCCCTGGCTCGACGTCCGTGCCGCGTTTTTGGAGAAGACCGACCCGAACCTGCGTGACGTGCTGACCGGCCTTCCCGACGGCGTCGTGGTGCCGTTCCTGCTGGCCGACGCGTATCACGCGCGCGTCGACATCCCTGAGATGATCGGGCAGTCGGGTGCGCGGGTCGAGCAGGCCGAGGTGCTCGGGGAAGATCCCGCCCTGCTGTCCGTGTTGCGGCAGCGGCTGTCCGAGACCGGGGTGTCGCCGGACGAGGACGGCCTCGGCGTTGTGGTCGCGGCCGTCGGATCGTCGAATGAGGCGGCCAACGCGCGAACCGGGGACGTGGCGCGTGCGCTCAGCGCCGGAACCCGTTGGGCCGGTGCCCAAGTCGCGTTCGCAACCGGACCGCGGCCGAACGTCGCCGACGCGGTGGAGCGGCTGCGGGCCGACGGCGCCCGCAATCTTGTGATCGCTCCATGGTTCCTGGCGCACGGCATCATCACCGACCGCGTGGCGTCCTATGCGGCAGCTCACGGCATTCAGATGGCCGAGCCGTTGGGCTCACACAACCTGGTCGCCGCCACGGTGCTCGACCGTTTCGACGCGATGAGCGTCGTCTCCGCCGCCGCCTGAACGGTAATCGTTTTCGCATCCGCTCGCGCCTGCCTTGACCCTCGCGTCGCCACCATGCTAAGCAGTTGCTCAGCATGGTGGGCGACGCGCTCCCCGTGGGCGACGAGAAAGGTCAACGATGACATCGACGGCGACACTGCAGACGGTTCTGGACGAACTCACCGCACGGCCGGGCACGGGTGAGAAGATCTCGGTGATCAACCCGGTGACCGAGGAGCAGATCGTCGAGTTCACCGACTGCGGCGCGCAAGCCGTCGATGAGGCCGTCGCGCGTGCCAAGGCCTCCTTCGAGGCGGGCGTGTGGTCGGAGCTGCCCGGACGGGCGCGGGCCAAGATCATGTGGAAGATCGCCGATCTCATCGACGAGCACGCCGACGAGATTGCACACCTCGATTCGCTCAACACCGGCATGCCGCTGATGCAGGCGACGCTTGGCCTGCCCAACTGCGCCGAGTTCTTCCGCTACTACGCCGGCTGGTGTACCAAGATCAGCGGCAACGCGTACGACGTGAAGACCGCGGGCATCGCCACCGACACGTGGGTCGACATGCACACCTACACGCTCAAGGAGCCGTACGGCGTTGTGGGCCTGATCTTTCCGTGGAACGGCCCGATCTTCAACGCATGCGCAAAGCTCGCGCCTGCGCTGGCCGCAGGCTGCAGCATGGTGGTCAAGCCCGCAGAGGAGACGCCGCTGTCGGCGATCCTGCTCAACCGGTTGATCCACGAGGCAGGCGTGCCCGAGGGTGTCGTCAACCTGCTGACCGGCTACGGCCACACCGCGGGCGCGGCGATCACCGCGCATCCTGACGTCGAGAAGGTCGCCTTCACCGGCTCGACGGAGATCGGCAAGGAGATCGTGCGGGCATCGGCGGGCAACCTCAAGAAGGTCATGCTCGAGCTCGGCGGTAAGTCGCCGGTGCTGATCTACGACGACGCGGACCTGCAGAAGGCCATCTTCATGGCGTCGATGGGAATCTTCGTGCACTCCGGCCAGGGCTGTGTGTGCGGCTCGCGCGTTTTCGTCCAGCGCGGCGTCTACGACGAGGTGCTCGAAGGCATCTCCAACATGGCCAACTTCGTCAAGCTCGGCGGACCTGATGAGGAGGGATGCATGAGCGGCCCGCTGATCAGTCAGAAGCAGCTGACCAGGGTCATGGGTTACATCGACGAGGGCAAGTCCGAGGGTGCCGAGGTCGTCACGGGCGGCCACCGGCTCGATCGCAAGGGCTACTTCGTGCACCCGACCGTCCTGACCAACGTCAACCGTGACATGCGGCTGTATCAGGAGGAGATCTTCGGGCCCGTGGTCACGGTCCTGCCTTTCGACGACGACGACGAGGCCGTCGCGATGGCCAACGACACGACCTACGGCCTGGCGGCCACCGCGTGGACCAACGACCTCAGCCGTGCGCATCGTCTCGGCAAGCGGTTGCAAGCCGGAACCGTAACGATCAACTGCCAGTTGGTGTTCGACCACGCGGTGCCGTTCGGCGGGTACCGGCAGTCCGGTTGGGGACACGAGTTCGGCCAGGAAGGTATCGACGCGTACCTGAAGACGAAGTCGGTCTGGGCACAGCTCTGACACCGATGCGGCGGTGACCACGCCGCGGACTATGCGCGAACCCGGGGACTGAACATGCCACGATGTGGCATGGCCGGTCCCCGTGGCGCGGCAGCCGGCGAAACGCGACTGCCCAGGCCCACCACCGCTGACGTCGCGCGTCTGGCGAACGTGTCGACTGCCACGGTGAGTTACGTCCTTAACGACGTCGAGGGGCACCGGATTTCCGAGCGGACTCGCGACGCCGTGATCCGCGCCGCCCAGCAGTTGGGCTACCGACCCAACCTGGCCGCCCGCAACTTGGCGCGAGGCAGGAGCGGGGCCGTGCTCTACGTGGTTCCGCGCATCGCCGTCGGCGACATGCCGCTGCAGGCGGGCAGCCGGATGACAGCCGATCTGGCACGGGCAGGGCTGCTCCAGATCCAGATCTTCGAAACCGAAGACGACCGCAACATCGTCGACGCGATCGAGAACATCGATCCCGTCGCCGTCACGAGCCTGTTCCCGTTGCCCGATCGAGTCGTGCGCGCCATGAAGGCGGCGGACATCCCGCACATCGAGATCGGGACGCTGCCCGCACTGGGCAATCCACCAGAGTCTGTGGGCGAGATGCGAATTGACCATCTCGTGTCACGCGGCCACCGGGAGATCGCCTTCGCCCGCGCCGGCGCCAAGAGGTGGCGCGCTCTGGGCGACTACTGGCTGGGCGGCATCCTCTCAGCGGCCACGGCGAGGGAGCTGCCGCCGGTCCGCGTCGCCGACGTCACCCAGGAGAACGTCGTGGAGGTGGTCACCTCGTGGGTGCGCGACGGCGTCACCGCGGTGTGCGCGCAAAGCGATGAGGTCGCGTGCTTGATCCTGTTCGGCGTACGGGAGGCGGGCTTGACGTGCCCCGCCGATCTGGCGGTCATCGGGGTCGACGCCGCGCCCATCGGAGCGCTGAGCTCGCCGCCCTTGACGACGGTCGAGTTCGATCCGACCGCGGTCGCCGACGTGGCCACCGCCGCGTTGCTCGCCGAACTGAACTATCCGTCGTCGCCACCGCCGCAGCCGGCCGACATCACCCGGCTGGTCGTGCGGGCCTCGACCTGATCAGAGGCTGATGTAGACCGCCTTGGTGTTGAAGTACTCCTCGATGCCCTTGCGACCTCGCTCGCCGCCCCAACCCGATTGCTTGTGCCCGCAGATCGGCATCGATGGATCCGCCCCAAGCGCACAGTTGACCCAGACCTGCCCTGCGTGAAGCTCGTTCGCGACTCGGTGGGCACGCCCCAGGTTCTCCGTCCAGATGGCGCCGGCCAGGCCGTACTCCGTGTCGTTCGCGGCGGCCAGAACCTCCTCTTCCTCGTCGAAGGGGATGACGCAGCCGACGGGCCCGAAGATCTCCTCGCGGATGAGCCGCATATCGGGCGTGGTGTTGGTGATGACGGTCGCCTCGTAGAAGTAGCCCTTGCGGTCCAGGTACTTGCCGCCGGTGATGATCTCGGCGCCCTTCGAAACACCCTCTTGCACAATGCCTTCGACACGCTGGCGCTGTTTGTCACTGATCAGCGGTC
This sequence comes from Mycobacterium sp. 29Ha, assembly GCF_032883055.1. Classification (NCBI taxonomy): domain Bacteria; kingdom Bacillati; phylum Actinomycetota; class Actinomycetes; order Mycobacteriales; family Mycobacteriaceae; genus Mycobacterium; species Mycobacterium sp. 29Ha. Next base: position 467,178 of record NZ_JAMQTI010000001.1, on the reverse strand, counting down.
CGAGTACCGAATCGGGGTCCTCGCTGCCTCCCATCGGCAGCATCTTGGCGAACCCCGCGATTCCCTCGACCACCTGGTCGTAGATGCCGCGTTGAACGTAGATGCGCGAGGTACAGGAACAGTTCTGCCCCGATCCGGCGAGCAGTCCAAGGCTCGCGTTCATGATCGCCTTGTCGAGATTGGCGTCCTCGAACATGATCAGGGGCGACTTTCCACCCAGCTCGAGCGTGAGGCGCTTGAGGTTCCCGGCGGCCGCCTTGACGATCAGCCTGCCGACCTCTGTCGACCCGGTGAACGAGATCTTGTCGACGTCCGGATGCGCGGTGAGCGCCGCACCGGTGGTCTCGCCGTAACCGGTGATGACGTTGAGCACGCCGTCAGGCAGGCCTGCCTCGCGGAAGATCTCCTCCAGCTTCAACGCGGTGAGCGGCGTCTCCTCGGCGGGCTTCAGTACGCAGGAGCACCCGGCCGCCAGCGCGGGCGCGACCTTGAGCATCGCGACGAAGAACGGCCCGTTCCAGGGGATGATGAGGCCACACACCCCGACCGGTTCGAGCTGGGTGAAGTTGTGAAAGCTCTCGTAGTGTCCGAGCAGGCCATCGGATACGACGCTGCTGGACTCGCCGTGGATCTTGCCGACCCAACCTGCGTAGTACAGCAGCATCTCCATCGACACCTTGATGATCTGCTCACCCGCCACCTTGTTCATGCCGTTGTCACGGCCCTCGAGCAAGGCGAGCTCGTCGGTACGTTCCCTGATGATCTCGGCGGCTCGGAAGAGCACCTCCGCGCGTCGCGCGGCGGGCAGCTTGCGCCACACCCCGGATTCGAAGGTCTCGCGGGCCCGGGCGACTGCCGCGTCGACGGCTGCCTGGTCTGAGTCGACGACCTCGAAGATCTGTTCTTCTGTCGAGGGGTTGAACACCGGAATGGTCGTAGTCACTGTCCGTCAAACCTTTCGCCGCGCCCCGGGAACACCGTTGTCCATGCCGTGCTTAAGCGCATAACCAGGCTAGGTTATGCGTCCAGTCGGGTCGATGTCCACTAAGGGGTACGACGGCCGCCTGCGGCCGCGCTGTCGCGACGAAGTCGGCGAGCGGTCCGCGCAGGCCGAAAAGGCGCTCCAACGATCGCCAAGCCGCCGACACTTAAATTCGCACTGAGCCTAGCCCTGCACGCCGCACGCGGAAGCCGGTAGTAATAGCGGAATGACCACCGCGCTGTCTGACGACTTCTGCTGTCGCTGAGCCATTTCCGTTCCATCTCAGCAACAGAAGGTCGCACACAGTGTCGGTGTTTGTAGATATCGCTCCCGACGAGCCGCAGGTCGGCTCGCCGGCTTCCGCGCCGCCCGCAGGCAAGTGGCGCGGCAGGCTCACCCGCGCGGCACTCCCCCTGCTGTCGTTGATCGTCTTCTTCGTCGTGTGGCAGCTGGCGGCGGCCAGTGGCATCTGGAATCAGACGTTTGTGCCCTACCCCAGCACGGTGTGGCAGGCCTTCGTCGACGTGTCGACCACCCACGACGGAGTCCGTGGATACGCCGGCTACCTGTTGTGGGAACACCTCTACATGACGTTGCGCCGGGTGCTCGCCGGTGTCGTCATCGGTGTAGCGCTCGGAGTGCTGCTCGGCCTGATCATGGGCTCGATCGGTTGGGTACGCAGTGTGCTCGAACCCTGGCTGACGTTCCTGCGCGCACTGCCCCCGCTGGCCTACTTCTTCCTTCTCGTCATCTGGCTCGGCATCGACGAGGCACCCAAGATCACGCTACTGGCGCTGGCCGCGCTGCCGCCCGCGGCGGTGGCGACCACCGCAGCCGTCGTCGCGGCACCGGTGGGTCTGCAGGAAGCCGCTCGCGCACTTGGCGCTTCGCGCACCGAGGTCATCCGTGACGTCGTCGTCCCCTCGGCGCTGCCCGAGACGTTCACCGGCATCCGCCTGGCGGTCGGCATGGCCTACTCGTCCGTGGTGGCCGCCGAACTGTTCAACGGCATCCCCGGTGTCGGCGGATTGGTAAAGGACGCAAGCAATTACAACAACACTCCGGTCGTGCTCGTCGGCATCTTCGCCATCGGCATCTCCGGACTAATCATCGACGGTCTGCTCCGTGCCATCGAACGGCGCGCTGTCCCCTGGAGAGGAAAGATATGAGATTGAAAACCGTATTCGCTGCATTGGTTGTTGCCACACTGGCGCTGGCCGGTTGCTCCGTCGACCAGTCGGGACAGCAGGCGGACAAGCCGACAATCCGAATCGGGTATCAGACCTTCCCCAGCGGTGACCTGATCGTGAAGAACAGCCGCTGGCTAGAAGAAGCGCTGCCCGACTACAACATCAAGTGGACGAAGTTCGACTCCGGCGCCGACGTGAACACCGCGTTCATCGCCAAGGAACTCGACTTCGGCGCCCTGGGATCCAGCCCGGTGGCCCGCGGATTGTCGGCGCCACTGAACATCCCGTACAAGGTCGCGTTCGTCCTCGACGTGGCCGGTGACAACGAGGCGCTGGTCGCACGCAACGGCAGCGGTATCGACACCATCGCGCAGCTGAGGGGCAAGCGGGTCGCCACTCCGTTTGCCTCGACGGCGCATTACAGCGTGCTGGCCGCACTCGCCCAGCATGGGCTGTCTCCCAACGATGTTCAGCTGGTCGACCTGCAGCCCCAGGCGATTCTGGCCGCATGGGACCGTGGCGACATCGACGCGGCGTACACATGGCTGCCCACGCTGGACGATCTGCGCAAGAGCGGTAAGGACCTCATCACCAGCCGCCAACTGGCGAAGGACGGGAAGCCGACGCTGGATCTGGGTGTGGTGTCCGACGAATTCGCCGCTGCACATCCGGAGGTCGTCGACACCTGGCGCCAGCAGGAGGCACGCGCACTGACGTTGATTCACGATGATCCCGCCGCAGCCGCCAAGGCCGTCGCCGCCGAGATCGGATTGTCGCCCGAGGAGACCGAGGGTCAGATCAAGCAGGGAGTGTTCCTCACGCCTGAGGAGGTCGCCTCTGCTGAGTGGCTTGGTGGCGAAGGCAAGCCGGGTAACCTCGCGAACAACCTGCAGAGCGCATCGCAGTTCCTGGCTGATCAGAAGCAGATTCCGTCGGCGGCACCGCTGCAGACGTTCCAGGATGCGATTTACACCAAGGGTTTGCCCGGTGTCCTCAGTCAGTGATCTGAAAGACGTTGTCCGACAGAACAACAACGCGGCCATCCGGATAGCCGGAGTGTCGCATCGCTACGGCAGTGGGCGCAACGCGGTCACCGCGCTGGGTCCGGTCGACCTCAGCATCGACCCCGGATCGTTCCTGGTGCTGGTCGGCGCGTCGGGCTGCGGAAAGAGCACGCTGTTGCGGCTGCTGGCCGGCTTCGAGTCGCCCAGCGAAGGGCAGGTGCAGGTATCGGGCACACCACCGACACCGGGGGTGACGGCCGGTGTGGTGTTTCAGCAGCCGCGACTGTTCCCCTGGCGCACGGTCTGCGGAAACATCGACCTGGCACTCAAGTACGCGAAAGTGCCTCGCGAACGCCGGGCCGCTCGCCGCGACCAACTGCTGTCGCGAGTGGGTCTGGAAGGGACTACCGACCGCAAGATCTGGGAGATCAGCGGTGGCCAACAGCAGCGCGTCGCGATCGCCCGCGCACTGGCGGCCGAGACCCCGCTGTTCCTGCTCGACGAGCCGTTCGCGGCGCTCGACGCGCTCACCCGGGAGCGACTGCAGGAAGATGTCCGCCAGGTCAGCGCGGAATCGGGCCGCACCACCGTGTTCGTAACGCACAGTGCCGACGAGGCCGCCTTCCTCGGTTCACGCATCGTGGTGCTCACGCGCCGCCCGGGACAAGTGGCCTTGGACCTTCCAGTCGACCTTCCCCGCACGGGCGTCGACGTCGACGAACTCCGCCGCTCACCCGAGTACACGGCGATTCGCACCGAGGTAGGCCGCGCGGTCAAGGCCGCGGCCGCGTAATAAGACTCACGCTGACTTCAGATGTGGTGACCCATCGCGTATCGGCCTAGCGTCCAATAACCCTATCGACTCATCGAAGGATGGCACCATGTCCGAAATAACAGCTGCGCCAGATTCTTTGAGAGATGATCCGCCGGCACCGGCACGCCAGCTGCGCGGCAATCTCGGGGTGGCGTCCATCGTCTTCCTGGTGGTGGCCGCGGCCGCGCCGCTGGGCGTGATCGGCGGCGTCGTTCCATTGGGCCTCGCCTCGGGCAACGGAGCCGGCTTCCCTGCGACGTTCATCATCTCGACGATCATCCTGCTGCTGTTCGCGGTCGGATTCACGGCGATGACGCCGTTCGTCGACGAGGCCGGAGCGTTCTTCTCTTATGTCCGAAAGTCATTGGGGATGCCCGCAGGTATCGGCATCGCCTTCGTCGCGATCGTCAGCTACGTGGCGCTGGAGGCCGGTGTCTACGGTCTGCTGGGACCCGCAGGCGCCGCCGTCGTCGAACTCGTCGGCGGGCCCGCACTGCCGTGGTGGCTGTTCGCTGCGCTCGCCTTCGCCGTAGTGACGTTCCTCGGGTACCGCAACATCGAACTGTCCAGCAAGGTGCTCGGGGTGCTGCTGACCGCCGAGATCGCGATTGTCGTGGTTCTCGATCTCGTCATCGTCGCCCGCGGCGGTGACCAAGGTTTGTCGACGGGGATCATCGATCCGAGTGCCATCGTCTCCGGATCCCTGGGCATCGGACTGCTTTTCGCGATCATCAGCTATGTCGGCTTCGAGGCGACGGCGATCTATCGCGACGAGGCCCGCACACCCGAACGCACCATCCCGCGGGCCACCTACGTCGCATTGATCCTGATCGGCGTCTTCTACGCGGTCACCAGCTGGGCACTGATCTCGGGCTGGGGTGACGCGGCGGCGGTGGCACGCGCCACCGATTCGGGAGGCACTTTCCTGGGTGACACCGCGTCGCGCTACATCGGCATCGTGGGTGCCGACATAATCACCGTGCTCTACTTCACCAGCCTGTTCGCCTGCATCCTCGCGTTCCACACGATCGCATCGCGCTACCTTTTCGCCCTGTCGCAGCGCGACGTCTTACCGGAGTCGCTGAGCCGCCCGCATGTCAAACACGGCTCGCCGCACAAGGCGTCGCTGTGGATTTCCGGCGTCGTCGCGGTCAGCGTCGCACTCGCCGTGGTGTTCCAGCTCGACCCTGCCGCGCAGTTCTACACCTGGTTCGCCGGTGCGACGACCGTCGGTGTCATCGTGCTGCTGATCGCGACCAGCGTTGCGGTCCTGGTCTTCTTCGGGAAGGACCGCCGTGGGCACTCGCAGTGGCGGGTGCGCATCGCCCCGGCGCTCGGGCTGGTCGGGTTGGTCGGATCGTTGGTGCTCATCCTCGCCAATCTAGACACCCTCGTCGGCGGCTCCAGCCTGCTGGCCTGGGTCATCGTCGGCTTGCTCGTCGCGGCGTTCGCGGCGGGCGCCGTCGTCGGAACGAGGGTGCGCTACAGCACCGTCGCACAGTCATGACGAAGACGGTGGATGCGCCGGCGTTCCCGCGCACGACTTCGGCGAAGGAGCGCGAACTGCGCCATGCCCTCGGCGACGGCTCACTCCACGAGATCGAGGTGGCGTGGAGTGATCCGTTCGGCCATGCGCAGGGCAAACGGATTCCGGCGTCGCAGTTCCTCAACCGCTGCACTGGGCAGTGGATTCGCCTTCTGCGAAGCGTCTTTGGGCTGGAACACCGAGGGTGCAGTCGTCGACTCACTCGATCTCACGAACTGGATCGGCGGCTACCCCGACGTGTTCGCGGTGCCCGACCTCGCGACCTACCGGCCCCTGCCGTGGCGCCCGCGAGTAGGTCACGTGATCTCCGACATCGTCTCCCACGACCGCAGTCCGTCGCTGCTCGACCCTCGCGCAGTCCTACGGAAAGTCCTGGCGCGGCTCGGATCGCTGGGCTACACCGCGAAGATCGGCGTGGAGTTCGAGCTGTACCTGCTCAACACCGACGGATCACCGTTCCAGGACGACATCCACGCCTACTCGTTGGAAAACGCCAACGCACTCGATCCGCTACTCACCGATCTCTACGAGACGCTGAGTGTCTTCACCCGCCTGGAGGGCATCCAAACCGAGTACGGCCCAGGCCAGATCGAGACCAACCTGGTCTACACCGATGCGCTGGAAGCCGCGGACGATGCTGTTCGGCTCAAGTATGCCGCCAAGGAGGTGGCCCGAAAGCACGGCAAGCTCGCCACTTTCATGCCCAAGCCGTTCACCGAGCGCTCCGGCAGCAGCCAGCATCTGCACATCTCGCTGTGGCGCGACGGCGAACCGGCCTTCGCTCCAAACGACGGCGCCGAGAGCCAGACCGCCCTGCACGCGATCGCGGGTCTGCTCGAGCATCTTCCGTCGATCACCTTGTTCGGGGCGCATTCGGTCAACGCATACCGGCGCTTCGTACCCGACTCGTTCGCACCGGCCACCGTGACATGGAGCCGCGACAACCGCAGCGCCGCGGTGCGCTCACTGGTGGAAACCAACCCGTCGGCCACCCGTATCGAACTGCGCAGCGGCGCGTCGGACGCCAACCCGTACTGGCTGATCGCCTCGGCGCTGGCTGCGGTGATCGCGGGACTGGAAGCGAAGTCCAATCCCCCGCCGGCCGAGGGCGGCAACCTGTACATCAAAGGTGTTCCGCTGCCCGAATCACTCGGTGTGGCACTGGAACTCGCGACCCGCGACGACACCATCGCAGACATCCTCGGCGCCGATTCGGTACGCGACTTCGCGGCACTGGCCCGCAGCGAATGGGTGGAGTACTCGAATGAGGTCAGCGACTGGGAACGCGAGCGCTACCTGACCCGCTCGTGAGCACACCACCTACCAATGTCGCCGGCCTTCCGGCTCCGCCTGCCAATGTCGCCGGCCTTCCGGCTCCGCGTTCCAATGTCGCCGGCCTTCCGGCTCCGCGTTTCGGGGTGTGGGCGCCCGTCTACGGCAACCACGGTGCCCGCCTGCACCCCCATGACCCGCCCGACGCGAGCTACCGCCGCACCCGCGATCTGCTGCTGCGCGCCGAATCGGCCGGGTTCGACTCCACTTTGCTGGCGCAGCACGTCATCCACCCGAGCAACACCGAGGACGACGTCCTCGAAACGTGGTCCACGATCGCGGCACTTGCCGAGGCGACGTCACGCATCGAGTTGATCGGTGCGGTCAAACCGCTGTTGTTCAACCCGTTGGTCTTCGCGAAGATCGCCGCCAACGTCGCCGACATCGCGGACGGTCGCCTGTCGGTCAACCTCGTCACCGGATGGTTTCTGCCCGAGCTCGAAGGCCTGGGGCTCGATCCGCTGGAACACGATGACAGGTACGCATATTCGCACGAGTGGCTGGCAAGCGTCATCGAATTATGGGCAGGTAAGCACGTCGCGATCGGCGACCGTGGCGGTCACCCCGCCGTGATCCGCCCCGCGCCGGCCGACCCGCCACCGCTATACGTCGGCGGAGAATCCGAACCGGGCCGGGAGCTGGCCGCCGAACACGCGGACGTGTTCTTTATCAACGGCCGTCCGCTTCTCGAGACCATAGACGTCGTCGAGGACCTGCGCAGCCGGCCGCGCCACGGTGCACCGCTGCGATTCGGCCTGTCCGCCTTTGTGATCGCGCGGGAGACCGAGGAGGAGGCGATCGCAGAGCTGGACTATCTTCATTCGCTCGACGATGCCGAGACCCGCCCTGAGATCTCCGGCGGCACCGACCCGAAGACCCAGATGTACAAGGTCCTTTCCGGCACCAAGCGCATCGGCTCGAACGGCGGGACGCTGGCCGGCCTGGTCGGTTCCTACGACCAGGTGATCGAGCGCATCGACGTGTTCCACGACGCCGGCATCGAGCTGTTCATGCTCCAGTTCCAGCCCATCGAGTCGGAACTGGACCGGTTCGCGGACAAGATCATTCCCCACTTCCGATAAACATGGAGCTGCTTTGACCGTCACCCGCGAACCCGTCGCACCGCGCACGCCGTTCTCTACCCAGCCACTCGGCGGCTCGGTCGACGAACGGTTGGCCCGACTCACGGATGTCGTCGCCACGTTGCGGCGCGAAGACCCGGCCGCCGAACGCGAGCGGGTGCTGCAGTACGCCGCCGTCGAAGCGATCCGGCGGACGGGCGTGCTCGCACTACGGGTGCCGACCGAGTTCGGCGGCCCCGGTGGCACGGTGCGCGACGTACTGACCGCGGTGATTCAGATCGGCCGCGGCAGTTCCAATGTCGCCCAGGCGCTGCGGGCGCATTTCGGCTTCTCCGAACGTCTGCTGAGTAACCGCGCGGTACCCGGTGAGCGCAGCGAGTGGTTTCCGCGCGTGAACGCGGGGCTCGTCGTCGGCAACGCGATCACCGACGCCGCGGGCAGGGCGCCGTCGAGCGCCGACACCAAGGTGTTGCCCGACACCTCGGGGGTGCTGCGGCTCAACGGCTACAAGTTCTACTCCACCGGCACGTTGTTCGCCGATGTGATCGCGGTATCGGCCCTGGACGCCGACGGCCGCGATGTGCAGGTGATCGTCCCGGCGGACCGCACGGGGGTCGACTTGTTCGACGATTGGGACGGATTCGGCCAGCGCACCACCGCCAGCGGCGGAACGCGGTTCACCGAGGTCGAGGTTCGGCCCAACGAGGTCGTCACCGTATCCGAGGGCACCACGCTGGGACACGGGACCGCGTTCCTGCAGCTGTACTTGGCGTCGGTGGCGGTCGGTATCGCCTACGCCGTCTTCGACGACGCGGTCGACTACGTCCGCACAAAGGCGCGTCCGGCGTCACATTCGGTGGCTGACAGCGCGGCGACGGATCCCTTTGTCCTGCAGGCTGTCGGGGACATCTCGGCGTCCGCATCGTCGGCCGAAGCCATCGTGTTGGCGGCAGCTGATTCGATCGACCGGCTCGTCGGTCACGGTTTGGAGCACGACCAGCACGCGGTCACCGACGTCGCCGTCACGGTCGCCAAGGCGCAGTTGGTGGCCGAAAAGCTGACCATCTCGGCCGCGGAGCGGCTGTTCGACACCGGCGGCGCGTCAGCCACCGCCCGCGCGCTGAACCTGGACCGGCACTGGCGCAACGCCCGCACCGTCGCCACGCACAGCCCGTTGGCGTACAAGGCGTATGCGGCGGGCAACTACGCGGTCAACGGCGTGAGCCCACCTGCGAACGGCTACTTCTGAGCTGGGCGGAGCAGCCGGATCAGGCCGATGTCAGCGACTCGTCCTCGTCAGCTTTGTCGGCGGCGGGAAGGTCGGTACCGCCGGGCAGCGCCGGAACCCGCGTCGCACGCACGTACACGGTGTCCCCCTCCTTGAGGCCGAGCGCCTCAGCGTCACCACGCGTGATCTGCGCCGTGAACGGGGTCTTGTCCGCGGCGCTGGTCAGCTCTACGCGGACCTCGAAGCCCAACATGACGATTCGGTCGATGGTGGCTCGCAGCACTCCAGTGGTCTGAACAGAATCGTCGGAGTTCGCGATCGCCATATCGGGATTGCGGCCGACGCGAATGTCGTGCGGCCGGACCAGGCTGCCGTTGAGGGATGAGACCGCTCCGAGGAACGACATCACGAATGCGTTGGCCGGCTTGTCGTAGACATCGGTTGGCGAACCGACCTGTTCGATGCGGCCCTTGTTGAGCACCGCGATCCGGTCGGCGACGTCGAGCGCCTCCGCCTGATCGTGCGTCACCAGCACAGTGGTGACGTGTACTTCGTCGTGCAGTCGTCGCAGCCACGCCCGCAAGTCTTCGCGGACCTTGGCGTCCAAGGCGCCGAACGGCTCGTCCAGCAACAGCACCTGCGGGTCGACGGCGAGTGCCCGGGCCAGCGCCATACGCTGGCGCTGCCCACCGGAGAGCTGGTTGGGGTAGCGAGTTTGAAAACCGGCGAGCCCAACGACTTCAAGGAGGTTGTCGACCTTCTCGGCGATCTCCGCCTTCGACTTCTTTCGGATCTTCAAGCCGAAGGCGACGTTGTCGCGGACGGACAGATGCTTGAACGCCGCGTAGTGCTGGAAGACGAAGCCGATGCCGCGGCGCTGCGGCGGGACGCCGGTGACGTCCTCGCCATTGATGGTGATGGTCCCGGTATCTGGCTGGTCGAGTCCCGCGATCGCGCGCAGCAGCGTTGATTTGCCCGAACCGCTGGGGCCGAGCAGCGCGGTCAGCGAACCCGCGGGAACGTCGAAGTCGATGTTGTCCAGAGCTGCGAAGTCGCCGTAGCGCTTGTTCGCGTTCCGTACGGTGATCGCGTTCGTCATATCAGGGCTCCTCAAGCCTATTTGCTTGTATTTTCGCGGCGGGCGTCGAGAATCACTTGGGCGATCAGGACGACGACGGCCACCGCCATGAGCAGTGTGGAGATCGCGTACGCCCCGTACTCCGCACCGCGTGCATGACGGTCGGATACCAGCAGCGTCAGGGTCTGGGAGATACCGGGCAGGTTCGACGACACCATGATCACCGCGCCGTATTCGCCGAGCGTGCGCGCGACGGTCAAGACGACGCCGTACATGAGGCCCCATTTGATCGAGGGCAGCGTGATCCGCCAGAACGTCTGCCACCCACTGGAACCCAGTGTCGACGCGGCTTCCTCCTGGTCAGTACCCAACTCGTGCAGCACCGGTTCGACCTCACGGATGACATACGGGATCGTCACGAAAATACTGGCGAGCACGATCCCGGCGAAGCCGAAAATGATCTTGATACCGAAGTCGTTCTCGAGAAAGCCGAACACACCGGTCGAGCCCCACAGCAGGATGAGCGCCACGCCGACCACCACGGGTGACACCGCGAACGGCAGATCGATGACCGCTTGCAACACGCTCTTGCCGCGGAACTTGTTGCGCGCCAACACCAGCGCGGTCGGCACCCCGAAGACGACGTTGAGCGGCACCACGATCGCGACCACGATCAAAGACAGTTGCAGTGCCGAAATGGCAGCCGGAGTGGTGATCGACTCGAAGAAGGCGCCGACTCCGGGCTCGAACGTCCGCCAGAGGATCAGTCCGACCGGCACGACGAGCAGGACCAAGACATACCCGAGCGCCAGGAATCGGAGCAGGTACCGCGTGGTGCGGGACAGGATCATGCGGCCAGCTCCTCCCGCTTCGCCGCCCGCGATCCGATGGTGCGAAGAATGAACAGGACGACGAACGAAATGACCAGCAGCACAATGGATACCGCTGCGGCGCCGGTCCGATCGTCGAACTCGATGAGTTGGCGGATGTACTGGGAAGAGACCTCTGTCTCGCCCGGAACCGCACCGCCGATGAGCACGACGGAACCGTACTCGCCGATCGCGCGGGAGAAAGCCAGGCCCGCTCCTGACAGCAGCGACGGCAGCAGCGCGGGCAGGATCACCAGCCGGAAGATGGTGAAGTTGTCGGCACCCAACGACGCCGCCGCCTCCTCGACCTCCCGGTCCAGTTCCAGCAGCACCGGTTGCACCGAACGAACGACGAACGGCAACGTGACGAACGCCAGCGCGATGCCGATGCCCCAGATGGTCTGCTGGAGCGAGATGCCAACCGGACTGTTGGGGCCGTACAGGGCCAACATCACGAGGCTGGCGACGATGGTCGGCAGCGCGAACGGCAGGTCGATGATCGCGTCGACGTAGCGCTTTCCGGGAAAGTCGTCGCGTGTCAGCACCCACGCGACGATCAATCCGAAGAACAGGTTGACGACCGCGACCGCCAGCGACACCGTCAACGTGACACGGAACGACTCGAGCGCGCCGTTGGAGGTGATCGCCTGCCAGAACGCGGCCCAGCCGCCGCCTGCCGATTGCCACACGATCGCGGCGAGCGGCAGCAGCACAATGACCGACAGCCATGTCGTCGCGACGCCGACGCGCAGCCGCGTGCTGCCGTAGCGGCTCCTGAAGAAGCCGCGAGGCGGCCCGGCTCCACCACTCCCGGTGGATTTCGGCCGGGTCGCCTCGTCGTCAAGAGCAGCTGTCATCCGGTGGCCTGTTTGTAGATCTTGGTGATCGATCCATTGTCCTTGTCGAACAGCGCGGGGTCGACCTCACTCCAGCCGCCCAGATCCGCGATCGTCCACAGCTTCTCCGGAGTCGGGAAGTCGGTCGAGAATTCCTCGGCGACCGCGGGGTCAACCGGCCGGAAGCCGGCCTGGGCCCAGATCTTCTGGCCCTCAGGGGTGTAGAGGAAGTTCTTCAGCGCGTTGGCCTGCTCCTGATGCGCGCTGGACGTAACCACCGCGACCGGGTTCTCGATCTTGAAGGTCTGCGGCGGGTTGACGTGCTCGACCGGCTTACCCTGGCGCTCGATGTTGATCGCCTCGTTCTCATAGCTCAGTAGCACATCACCCGTGCCCTGCAGGAACAGGTCGGTCGCCTCCCTACCCGACGACGGCCGCGTCCGGATGTGCTCGGTGACCAACTTGTTGACGAAGTCGAGCCCCGCCTGCTGATCCTGGCCGCCGTTGCTCTTGGCGGCGTACGGCGCCAGCAGGTTCCACTTGGCAGACCCCGAACTCAGCGGGCTCGGGCTGACGACCTCGAGCCCCGGCTGCAGCAGGTCATCCCAGTCCTTGATGTTCCTCGGGTTGCCCTTGCGCACGACCAGCGAGACAACCGAACCGAACGGGATGCCCTGGGTGGCGTCGGCATTCCAGTCCTTGGCCACCTTGTCGGCCTTGACCAGACGGGTGATGTCGGGTTCGACCGAGAAGTTGACCAGGTCCGCCGGCTTGCCGTCGACGACGGCACGCGACTGGTCGCCCGAGGCGCCGTAGGACGTGGTGACCGCGACCCCCTTGCCTTCTTCGGTCGCCGCGAACGCGGGGATGATCTTGCTCCAGCCCGGTTCGGGCACGGCGTAGGCGACCACCGTCAGGGTGGTGTCGGCGGCCCCTTGCTCACCGTCGCCGCCCGCGACGTCGCTGGATCCCCCGCCGCACGCGGCGAGCAGTGCCGCGGATGCCGCCGCGACGGCGGCGGTGCGCCACGTCTTACGAATGTTGACCATGATGACCTTTCGTTGCGGGAGTTACGTGGTGATCCCGTCACGACAGCAAGGTTATGCATCAGTATGTCGGCACTGTTCAGCCGCTACCGACACCAGACCGCGGGACGGGTGTGGAGTCAGCGACAACAACAGACATCAGCGACGGCGGTGAAACCCACGGCAATGAGGGTCAAGACATGACCACTCTTGTTGCCGGATGCCGTACGCATGGCGCGAACAATAACAGAGTCTTCCCAGGTTCTCCGCTCACGTTTGCCCGCTAGCGCGTCAGCCACCACATGACGACGACCAGCACCATGAGGATGACCAGCACCAACGTCACCCTCGACCTCGGCATGCCACCTCTCATCGCTGGTCCACGTCTTCGTCGTCGTGCTTGACCCGGCGCAAGACCCGTATCCCGTTCCCCAGTGCTCCGTCGAGTACCACTGCGACCCCGTAGGCCAGGGCCAGCACGACCGGCATCACCACCGCGGTCTGGGCGACGAACGGCAGTCCGGAGAGCCACAGCTCCACACCGTCCCACCAACTGAGGAAGCCGCCCATGCGGCCAGACTATTCGATGCGAAGATGACGTCGTGCCGGGCGAGAAATCAGAAACCACATGCATCGTCGCCGGTGGCGGTCCCGCGGGCATCATGCTCGGACTCCTGCTCGCCCGTGCGGGCGTGAACGTCACAGTCATGGAGAAGCATGCCGATTTTCTGCGCGACTTCCGCGGTGACACCGTGCACGCCAGCACCCTGCGCCTGCTGGACGAACTGGGGCTGACATCGGAGTTCGCGCAAGTTCCGCACCGTGAGATCGACACCCTGACCATGAGCGTCCAGGGCACCGAGGTGGGCATCGATCTGGGCCGAATTCCCGGTCCGCACAAGCACATTGCGCTTGTGCCGCAGTGGGATTTCCTCGAGTTGCTGGCCGCCGCCGCCGAGAAGGAGCCGACGTTTCGCCTGCTTCGCAGCACCGAAGTGCTCGGGCCGATGCTCAGCGACGAGAAGGTGGTCGGGGTGCGCTACCGCGGCGCTGACGGCGAGACTCGCGAGATGCGTGCCGCTCTGACGGTGGCGTGCGACGGCCGTTCGTCGACGCTGCGCGCGGCGATGGGTCTGCGGCCCCGAAGCTTCGGGGCGCCGATGGATGTGTGGTGGTTCAGGCTCCCCCGTGCGGCCGGCGATCCGCCCGGCCTGGCCGGTGTCCTCGGCGCCGGGGCGGCGCAGATCGTGATCGATCGCGGCGACTACTACCAGTGCGCCTACGTGATCCCCAAGGGCCGGGATGCCGAACTTCGGGCGCAGGGCATCGAGGCACTACACCGCGGCGTGGTGGGCCTCGTCCCGTGGTTGGCCGACCACGTCGCCTCCTTGACGTCGTTCAACGATGTCAAGCTGCTCGACGTGCAGCTCAACCGGCTGCGGCGATGGTATTGCGACGGCCTGTTGCTGATCGGCGACGCCGCCCACGCCATGTCCCCGGTCGGTGGGGTGGGGATCAACCTTGCGGTGGCAGATGCCGTCGCGGCGGCGGGGATGCTGGCGAGTCCGCTGCGGGAAGGCGCCGTCTCCACCAAGACCTTGGCCCGCGTCCAGGCCCGGCGCTGGCTGCCGGCGGCGCTCATTCAAGCGGTGCAACGCGTCGTCCACAATCGCGTCATCGCGGTGGCTGTGACCTCGACCCGGCCGGCCAAACCGCCGCTGCTCATCCGAATGGCGGCGCGGGTTCGCCCGCTGCGCACTGTGGCTGGGTACGGGATCGCCATCGGCCCCCTGCCCGAACACGTGCCGGAGTTTGCTCGGCGCTGACCGCGCCTTCGCAGGACACGCAGGCGATAAGTGGACGCCAGGCACGTCGGCAGTCGATGATGTCGGGATGGTTCTGCAAGACGCCGCCTCCGGTGGGCCATCGAAGGACATCGATTACAACGCCCCGTTGTCGGTGACGGCCCCGGTGCCGTACACCACCGGCGGGTCCCTGCGGAACCCGTTCCCGCCCATCGCCGACTACGCGTTCCTGTCGGACTGCGAAACCACCTGCCTGATCTCATCGGCGGGGTCTGTCGAATGGTTGTGTGTCCCGCGCCCCGACTCCCCCAGCGTGTTCGGCGCCATCCTGGACCGTCGCGCCGGCCATTTCCGTCTCGCCCCGTACGGGGTTTCGGTGCCTGCCGCACGCCGCTACCTGCCCGGCAGCCTGATTTTGGAAACCACCTGGCAAACCCACACCGGCTGGGTGATCGTGCGCGACGCGCTCGTGATGGGTCCTTGGCACGACCTCGAGACCCGGTCGCGGACGCACCGTCGCACCCCGATGGACTGGGACGCCGAGCACATTCTGCTGCGCACCGTGCGATGTGTGAGCGGCACCGTCGAACTGGTGATGAACTGCGAGCCCGCGTTCGACTACCACCGGGTCGCCGCGACATGGGAGTACTCGGCCCAGGCATACAGCGAGGCGATCGCCCGCGCCAGCCGCGATCCTGACGCCCACCCGACGATGCGGCTGACGACCAATCTGCGGTTGGGACTGGAAGGGCACGAGGCGCGGGCGCGCACCCGGATGAAGGAGGGTGACAACGCCTATGTGGCGTTGAGTTGGTCCAAGCATCCGGCGCCGCAGACGTACGACGAAGCCGCCGATAAGATGTGGGCGACCAGCGAGTGTTGGCGGCAGTGGATCAACATCGGCGAATTCCCCGATCATCCATGGCGCGCCTACCTGCAGCGCAGCGCCCTCACGCTCAAGGGCCTGACGTATTCGCCGACCGGCGCGCTGCTCGCCGCGCCCACCACATCGCTGCCGGAAACCCCTCAGGGCGAACGTAACTGGGACTATCGCTACGCCTGGGTGCGTGACTCGACGTTCGCGCTGTGGGGTCTGTACACGTTGGGTCTGGACCGTGAGGCCGATGACTTCTTCGCGTTCATCGCCGACGTGTCCGGCGCCAACAACGGTGAGCGCCACCCACTTCAGGTGATGTACGCGGTCGGCGGTGAACGCAGCCTCGTCGAGGAGGAGCTTCACCACCTGTCCGGGTACGACAACGCCCGCCCGGTGCGGATCGGCAACGGCGCCTACAACCAGATGCAGCACGACATCTGGGGCACGATGCTGGATTCGGTGTATCTGCATGCCAAGTCGCGTGAGCAGATCTCCGACACGCTGTGGCCGGTGCTCAAGCAACAGGTCGAGGAAGCGATCAAGCACTGGAAGGAACCGGACCGCGGAATCTGGGAGGTGCGCGGCGAGCCGCAGCACTTCACGTCCAGCAAGATCATGTGCTGGGTCGCACTGGACCGAGGCTCCAAACTTGCGGAGTTGCAGGGCGAGAAGTCCTACGCGCAGCAATGGCGCGTGATCGCCGAGGAGATCAAGGCCGACATCCTCAAGAAGGGTGTGGACTCCCGCGGCGTGCTGACGCAGCGCTACGGCGACGATGCGCTCGACGCCTCGCTGCTCCTGGCGGTGCTGACCCGGTTCCTGCCCTCCGACGATCCGCGCGTGCGCGCAACGGTGCTCGCGATCGCCGACGAACTCACCGAAGAGGGCCTGGTGCTGCGGTACCGCGTCGAGGAAACCGACGACGGATTGTCCGGTGAGGAAGGCACATTCACGATCTGCTCGTTCTGGCTGGTGTCCGCACTGGTCGAGATCGGCGAGATTCACCGCGCCAAGCACCTGTGTGAACGGCTGCTGTCGTTCGCCAGCCCGCTGCACCTCTACGCGGAGGAGATCGAGCCGAGGACCGGACGGCATCTCGGCAACTTCCCGCAGGCATTCACCCACCTGGCGTTGATCAACGCCGTCGTCCACGTGATCCGCGCCGAGGAGGAGGCTGACAGCTCAGGGGTTTTCGTGCCGGCCAATGCCCCGTCCTAGACACCCCGCCGCGAGCACTGTTACGCGCGTTGCGTACTCCTGCCAGGCAACGCATACCGCCTCGAGTTGCCCGGTCGAAACCGGGCCAGGCGGTCGGCCGGTTACTTCTCGGCGGCGTTGGCGACGATGTCGGTGACGATGGTCTCGGCCTCGTCCCCTGGTGAGTAGCTGCACGCCCACACCTCGACCGTGACGTTCGAAACCGGTGAAAGCGCGTGCTGGCATGCCCATCCGGCGGCGTCCCGTTGCGTCGTCACCTGAGTGACCAGGGCGTCTTCGGCATTGAACTCCTCGATATCCCAGTCATATGCGTCGCCGCCGTTGCCTACCGAAACGGTGGATTCGTTGCAACTCTCCCACTGCGCCTTGGACTTCTCGAAGAAATCCTGCGCCTTGTCGGCTGACGGATAGAGCACGACGGTCTGCTCGACCCAGTGCTCGTTGTCGTCGCCTTCTTCGCGCGATATCTGGTCCCGCACCGCGGTCCAGCCGCTGCCGGCGTACACGGGCTCCTCGGCCCCGTAGATCGCGCCGAGGCAGTCCGGGTCCGACACCGCGTCCGAATGGTCGGTCATCTCGTCCAGCTCGCTGGTGACCTCCATCGCGGACGAGCCCATGATCGCGTTGATCTCCCCGATCGGGAGCACCAGGTCGTCGAGTTTCGACTCGTCCAGCGGGGGCACGTCGCTGCGCCCGGCGTTCGGTGGACGCACCGCGGTACCCGCCACGGTGCTCACGCAGCCGGTGAGCAGGACGGATGCTGCGATCACGGCCGCGGCGGCGTGTCTCCGCTTGGCCGTACCGATGTAGGTCACCGCGTTATTGTGACCGACTGACGGCGAATGCGGGCACCACCGGCGAATTCCGGCGGCTACGCGGTGCCGACCTTCTCCAGCATCACCCGGGCCAACGTCGCGGCCGCCTGCGGGCCGCCCAAGCCGTTCATGTCGGAAACCTCCACGTCCACAACACAATCCGCCGCCACCCCGAGCGCGCGCTGGGACATCGAACCGGAGTCCTGCATCACCATCGCCGAGACCATCCGGCCGTCGACGGTCACGTCGGTGATCCTGCTCGTGCGTTGCGCACCGTGGTCGGGCTGATTCAGTACCAGCGCCTGTCCGTTGCACCGATGCCACTTGTCCGCCGCGTCGGCGAAGAACGCGCGCGCGTCGGCCTCAGAGGAGAACTGCACCACGCCGAAGAACCCCGACACCGGGGGCGCGTCGAACGATCCGCCTGTCCACGACTGGCTGGCGACCGATTGCACCGCAGCGGTGTCGTAGACCACCCGTTGCAGCCGGTACGTCGGGCTGACGCAGTCGGCGGGTGTGGCGTCAGCTTCGCCGATGGTGGCCAGGAGCATGCTCGGACCGCCCTGGACGCGCTGCCCCATCATGCCGTTGGGCCCCAGGACGGACAGCTCTTCCTGGGTGGGCAAAATCTTGTCGAGCGCACGCGCAGGAGAAGGTTGGACGGCTTCGGCGATGCGAACCGTGGGCCGCGCGTCCTGGACAGGAGCGCCACACGCCGCCAGCAGGACGCACGCGCTCAACGCACCCACTATGCGAGTCGTTGAGCGCATCATCTTCTGGTGGAACCTACTTCTTCGTCTTGTCGGCCGGGCCGTCGGTGGACAGAGCCGCGACGAATGCCTCCTGAGGCACTTCAACCCGACCTATGGTCTTCATTCGCTTCTTGCCCTCTTTTTGTTTCTCGAGCAGCTTGCGCTTGCGCGTGATGTCACCGCCGTAACACTTCGATAGCACGTCTTTGCGTATCGCGCGGATGTTTTCGCGAGCAATGATCTTCGAACCGATCGCGGCCTGCACCGGAACTTCGAACTGCTGACGCGGAATCAGCTCCTTGAGTTTGGTCGTCATCTTGTTGCCATAGGCGAACGCCGCGTCCTTGTGCACGATCGCGCTGAAGGCGTCGACGGCCTCGCCCTGCAACAGGATGTCGACCTTCACCAGATCCGCTTCCTGCTCGCCGGACTCCTCATAGTCGAGGCTGGCGTAGCCACGGGTGCGCGACTTCAGCGCGTCGAAGAAGTCAAAGATGATCTCTCCCAACGGCATTGTGTAGCGCAGCTCGACGCGCTCCGGCGACAGGTAGTCCATGCCGCCGAGCTCGCCGCGTCGGGACTGGCACAGTTCCATGATCGTGCCGATGAACTCGCTCGGCGCGATGATGGTGGTCTTCACCACTGGCTCGAACACCGTGCGGATCTTGCCTTCCGGCCAATCCGACGGGTTGGTGACGACCATCTCGCTGCCGTCTTCCTGTACCAGGCGATAGACAACGTTGGGCGAGGTCGAAATGAGGTCGAGGTTGAATTCGCGCTCGAGCCTCTCACGGGTGATCTCCATGTGCAGCAGCCCGAGGAAGCCGCAGCGGAAGCCGAACCCCAGCGCCACCGACGTCTCCGGCTCCCACGAGAGCGCGGCGTCGTTGAGCTGCAGCCGCTCGAGCGCATCGCGCAGATCCGGGTAATCCGAGCCGTCGACCGGATACAGCCCGGAGTAAACCATCGGGCGCGGCTCGCGATATCCCGTCAACGGTTCCGTCGCGCCGTGTTTCGCACTCGTGACGGTGTCACCGACCTTTGACTGGCGCACGTCCTTCACACCGGTGATCAGGTAGCCGACCTCGCCAACGCCGAGACCCACCGACGGCTTCGGGTCGGGCGAGACGATGCCCACTTCCAGCAGCTCGTGGTGGGCACCGGTGGACATCATCTTGATGCGTTCACGCGGCACGATCTTGCCGTCCACCACGCGCACATACGTCACCACACCGCGGTAGGTGTCGTAGACGGAGTCGAAGATCATCGCGCGGGCCGGCGCGTCGGCGTCGCCCGTCGGCGGCGGCACCTCGCGCACGACGTGATCGAGCAGGTCCGCAACGCCGTCGCCCGTCTTGCCCGACACCCGCAGCACATCGGTGGGCTCACAACCGATGATGTGGGCGATCTCGGCCGCGTAGCGGTCCGGGTCGGCGGCCGGCAGGTCGATTTTGTTGAGCACCGGAATGATGTGCAGATCGCGGTCCAGCGCCAAATAGAGGTTCGCCAGCGTCTGGGCCTCGATGCCCTGAGCGGCGTCGACCAGCAGCACCGCGCCCTCGCACGCCTCCAGCGCCCGGGACACCTCGTAGGTGAAGTCGACGTGGCCCGGAGTGTCGATCAGATGGAGCACGAACTCCTCGTCACCGACCTTCCAGGGCAAGCGGACGTTCTGCGCCTTGATCGTGATGCCGCGCTCGCGCTCGATGTCCATCCGGTCCAAATACTGGGCGCGCATATCACGATCGGCGACCACGCCGGTCAGCTGCAGCATCCGGTCGGCCAGCGTCGACTTGCCGTGGTCGATATGGGCGATGATGCAGAAGTTCCGAATCTGCGCCGGCGCGGTGAACGTCTTGTCGGCGAAACTGCTGATGGGAATCTCCTGAGCCGGGTCGGATGGTGCGCTACCAGGGTATCTAGCGAGGCCCCCGGCGACACAATCGTGGGAACGGACCTTCCCTTAAGCTCGTCGATATGGCTCCCCCCTGGAAAGGGCTGCAGACCTTCCAGCGCTTTGCGGAGAACCTGGTGTTCAACGAGGCGCCGAAGTTCATCCGCCAGCAGCTGCAACCCGAGACCGTCGCGCGCGGTCTTCAATACGGCATCAAGCTCGGTATCGACGCCATCGTCGGCGCGCCGGCTGCTGAGCCCCGCGCGATCACCGCGGGCCGGCCGGTAAGCCAGAACTTCGTCCCGACCGCACACCGGGCCCGCAAGCTGTCCTACGCGCCCGACCTCGACGGCCAGGCCGATCCCGGAGAGATCGTGTGGACGTGGGTGGTCTACGAAGACGATCCGACCAAGGGTAAGGACCGGCCGGTGCTGATTGTCGGGCGTGACCGGGCCGTGCTGCTCGGCCTGATGCTCTCCAGCCAGGAACATCACCGCGAAGACCCCAATTGGGTCAGCATCGGCACCGGCACCTGGGACTACGAGAGCAGGGCGAGCTGGGTGCGGCTGGACCGCGTGCTCGACGTGCCGGAAGAGGGCATCCGCCGCGAGGGCGCGATCCTGGCGCGGGAGAAGTTCGAGGTCGTGGCCGCGCGGCTACGCGCCGAGTACTCCTGGAGCTGATTTCTCCCTCGCGAGCGACCGTGTTTGCACAGCAACACGCCGCATACCGCGTGCATTTTGGGGTCGTTCGCGGCTTCTGGCGGGCCCTCGCGGATCAGGTCAGCGAGGCTCGCGCCACATCGGCCACATCGACGGTCCCCCGTCGGGCACCTTGATCTCGCCGATGACCTCGAACCCGAACCGCAGGTAGTACGCCTCGTTCTTCGGGTTGCTGTTCTCCAGATACGCGGGCACACGCTCGGCGTCGCAGCGGTCGAGCCGCGACCGCATCAACGCCTGGCCCAAGCCCGCCCCGCGCACTGACGGGTCACTGCCGATCAGCATCAGGTACCAATGCGGCTCTTCCGGATGGTGCTCCTCCATGATCTCTTGCAGCCGCACGCTCGCGGGTACACGGGACCGCAGCGACCACAGCATCACGGGGGCCATCCGCAGCTCCTCGAACCACGACGTCTTGCGCTGACCCGGCGGATCCCACAACGTGGCTGCACCGACGGGCCCGCCGCGCCTGCCGACCTCCGAACCCCCACGCGGCAGGAAGTGGTGCCGCGCCAAGCCGGTGAACGCCCGGGTCAGCCCCTTCAATCGGGTTCGGTCGTCGGGCAGCATCCACGACGTCACCGGGTCGTCGTAGAACGCGCGCGCCAGCACCGTGCCGATCCGTCGTGCGTCGCGCCGCTGCGCCGCCTCGACCTCGATCTCAGCCACGTGTGATGTAGGCCTGCAGCTGCTCCTGCTGCGCTTCGAGCTCTTCCATACGTGTCTTGACGACGTCACCGATGCTGACGATCCCGGTGAGCCTGCCGTTCTCCATCACCGGGATGTGGCGGACCCGCTTGGTGGTCATCAGCGCGCTGAGACTGTCCACCGTGTCGGTCGGGGTGCATGTGGCGACGAACGTCGTCATGATCTCCGAAACCGGCATCCGCAGCAGGTCGGCGCCGCGCTGGTGCAGCGCGCGGACGACGTCGCGCTCGGAGACGATGCCGATCACGCCGTCGGGCGAGACCACCACCATCGCGCCGATGTTGTGCACGGAGAGTTCGGTGAGCAGCCCGGACACCGAGGTCTCCGGGGTGATGGTCGCCACCGACGCACCCTTGTTCCGCAATACGTCCGCGATCCGCATCGTTGCCTCCGCTCGTGACCTGGCTCACTTCAGGCTAGGTCCGACTCGCGCCGCGCGAAAGGTTTTGGCATAGCTGTCCCAAAGTGCCCTTCCGAGGAATAGAACGGTGGTAGGCGCGGCTGGACCCTTTGACTTTCGACAGTCGACGCGGAAGGAACGAACATGGCAGCGGACAACGCCGTGCCCACCGTCGCGCTGGGCGACGAACTATCAGTCAGCGCAATCGGTTTCGGTGCAATGGCGCTGACTCCCGTATACGGCGAGGTCGACGACACCGAGTCGCTGACCACCCTGCATCGCTGTATTGACCTGGGTGTGACCTTCATCGACACCGCGAACGTCTATGGCGGCGGCGAAAACGAGCGGCTGATCGCCCAGCTGTTGGCCGACCGTCGGGACGAGGTCACCCTGGCAACGAAGTTCGGCATCACCGGCAATCCGGCCAATCGCGCGGCGCAAGAACTCGCGGCACGCGGAGATGCCGCGTACGTCCGCGCGTGCATCGACGAGAGCCTGCAGCGGCTGCAGACCGACGCGGTTGACCTCTACTACATGCACCGGCGCGATACGAGCGTGCCGATCGAAGAAACGGTGGGCGCCATGGCCGAGCTGGTGACGGCGGGCAAGGTTCGCCACCTCGGGCTCTCGGAGGTCACCGCCGACGAGCTGCGGGCCGCGGTGGCCGTGCACCCGATCGCGGCGGTACAGAGCGAATGGTCGATCTGGAGCCGCGACGTGGAAGCCAGCGTCGTCCCGGCCGCCGCCGAACTCGGTGTCGGGTTCGTCCCCTACTCACCGCTCGGCCGCGGCTTCCTGACCGGCACGATCACGTCTAGCGACGACCTGCCGTCCGGGGATTTCCGGCGCACCATGCCCCGATTCGGCGACGGTGCGCTGGACGCGAATCTGGCGGTGGTGGAGCTCGTGAAAGGTGTCGCCGCTCAACAGGGCGCGACGCCCGCGCAGGTGGCGCTGGCGTGGCTGCGGTATCGCGCACAGACGCTCGGTGTCGCGGCGGTGCCGATCCCAGGCACCCGGCGGGCGGCTCGCGTCGAAGAGAATCTCGGCTCGCTGTCGGTGACGCTGACGGCGCAACAGCTCGACGCACTGGATGCTGCGGCGGCCGCGGTCACGGGGCACCGCTTCGGAAACCTCAGCTGGGTGTCCGCGGGCCGCGAATAACGCCCATCGGTCCGGCTCGACGGGTATACCTAGGCCCATGATCGAGGTGACGCTGCTCGGCACCGGAAGCCCCATCCCCGACGCGAACCGCGCGGGCCCGTCGACGCTTGTCCGAGCGGGCGGTCAGACGTTCCTGATCGACTGCGGCCGCGGCGTTCAGCAACGGCTCACCGGCGCGGGCACCGGAGCCAATGCGTTGACGGCGCTGCTGCTGACCCACCTGCACAGTGACCACATCGCCGATCTTGGCGACGTGATCATCACCCGCTGGGTATCGACGTTCACCCCCGATCCCGCACCTCTGCCCATCATCGGTCCCCCCGGCACCGCCGAGGTGGTCGAGAACACGCTCAAGGCGTTCGGGTTCGACATCGGGTACCGCATCGCTCACCATGCGGACCTGAACTCACCGCCGCCGGTAGAGGTCTTCGAGTACACCGACGGCCCGGTGTGGGATCGCGACGGTGTGCAGATTCGCGTCGCACCGACCGACCACCGCCCGGTGGCGCCCACCATCGGCTTTCGTATCGAGCATGCCGGGGCCTCGGTCGTGCTGGCCGGCGACACCGTGCCGTGTGAGAGCCTCGACGCTCTGGCATCCGGCGCTGGCGCGTTGGTGCACACAGTGATTCGCAAGGACCTGATCGACGCCATGCCGATGCAGCGCATCAGGGATATCTGCGACTACCACTCCTCTGTCGAGCAGGCCGCGGAGACTGCGACACGAGCCGGTGTGGGCATTCTCATCCTCACCCACTACGTGCCCGCGATCGCGCCCGGCGCCGAAGACGAGTGGCGTGCATTGGCGGCGACGGCGTTCGATCGCCAGATCGAGGTGGGTGACGACCTGCATCGCGTCGAGGTCCACCCCGGCGTCTGCGCCAAGCCCGCGGGTTCATGACCGAACAGTGACGCTTCCGGCGCGACCACGCCGGCGTCCGTAACGTGGCGGTGTCGGCTGCCGACGAATTGAATGGCGGCGCTGTTGGTCAGCGCTGACCTCTGCGGCAGGTGTGAAGCAGAAGCACCTGAACCGGCATCGTCGGGAACGCCGGCCCGTAGCTCGGAAATCGAAGACCGCAAACACTGCGGCATTACCCGAAAGATGTGCGATACACATGACATCAGTGAGCACAATGGCGCGCAGATTCTGTGCAGCCGCCCTGGCCGCCCTCGTCCTGCCAGGTTTGATCGCGGTCGCAGGCCAAACCGGATCGGCCGCCGCCTACTCCCGGCCCGGACTTCCCGTCGAGACGCTGATGGTGCCGTCCGCCGCGATGGGACGCGACATCCCCGTGCGATTCCAAGGTGGCGGCACGCGCGCCGTGTACCTTCTCGACGGTCTTCGCGCCCGCGATGACAACAGCGGCTGGGACATCGAGACCGCCGCGTTCGAGGACTACTACCAGTCCGGGTTGTCCGTCGTGATGCCCGTCGGCGGAATGTCGAGCTTCTACACCAACTGGCAGGGTCCGGCGGTCGGCAACGGCACCACCTACAACTACCAGTGGGAGACGTTTCTGACCTCGGAGCTGCCCGCCTACCTCTCTGCCAACAAAGGCATCTCCCCCACCGGAAACGCCGTGGTGGGACTGTCCATGTCGGGTAGCTCGGCGTTGATCCTGGCCGCGTACCACCCAGCGCAGTTCGTCTACGCGGGATCGCTGTCGGGGTTCCTGAACCTGTCCGAAGGCATCTGGCCGGCGCTGGTCGGAATCTCGATGCGCGACGCCGGCGGATTCGACGCGAGCGCGATGTGGGGACCCGGCGGCGGGCCGGCCTGGCAGCGCAACGACCCGACGGTCAACGTTCAGAGGCTGGTCAACAATGGCACCCGGATCTGGGTGTACTGCGGCAGCGGCAGGCCCGGCGAGTTGGGTGACACGGGTCTTCCCGGTCAGGTCCTCGAAAGCATCACGTTGGACAGCAACAAGAACTTCCAGCGGCTCTACGTCGCCGACGGCGGCAACAACGGGACGTTCAACTTCCCGCCCAACGGCATCCACGATTGGGCCTACTGGGGTTCTCAGCTGAGGGCGATGAAGGGCGACATCCAGGCCACCCTCGGCGCGTAACCCTAAGCCAGCCGGGTGATCTCCACGACGACGTCGAGGTCGGTCGAGCCTTCGCCGGAGTAGATGCCCTTGAGTGGGCTGACATCCGAATAGTCGCGGCCGACACCGACACTGATGTACTGCTCGTTGATCTCGGCGTCGTTCGTGGGGTCGTAGTTCCACCAACCACCGGTCCACGCCTGCACCCACGCGTGGCTCTGCCCGTCGATGGTGTCATCGATCTTGGCCTTCTTGTTCGGATGCAGATACCCGGACACGTAGCGGGCGGGAATTCCCATGCTGCGCAGCAGGATCAGCGTCAGATGGGCGAAGTCTTGGCAGACCCCCTTGCCTTCGCGGTGCGCGTCCAGCCCGGACGAATGCACGCCGGTGGTTCCGGGAACGTACTCGAGTTCACTGTGCACCCAGTTGGCGGCCGCGACAACGGCCTCACGCGGATCGTGGTCCTTGATGATGCGCTGCCCCACCCGCGCAATTCGCTTGCTCTCCGGTGTGTAGTGCGTCGGGCCGAGCACTTCGTCGAACCGGTCGATCGCCCCCGCTGACCGCAGATCCTCCCAGCTGACATCCTCTTTCGGCATGGCGCCGCGGTTGGTCTCCACCACCGACGACGACGTCACCTCCAGCTCGGTGTGGGGCGCGTGCAGGTCGAACGCCGTAACCGCCGTGCCCCAATAGTCGACGTAGCGGTATGACCTTGTCGCGGGCACGGTTTCGACACGGTTCAAGATGACGTTTTGCCGGGCGTCCGAGCGTGGAGTCAGCCTGGCCTCGTTGAACGACGCAGTCACCGGTGACTTGTAGGCGTAGCCGGTGGAATGGACCACTCTCAGCCGCCACATCAGACTTCGCCTTCCTCGATGACCAGAGAGCCGTTATGTCCCGCGTCCGTCCATGCGACCCACGGGGCGGAGTGGAAGTACTCCAACGCCAACGCTTCCCCGACATCGGCACAGACCTTCTGCAGCCCGGCGAGACGCTCCTCGAGTGAATCCAGGAGCAGTCCGGGGCGCAGGAACTCCAGCTCGCTGCGCGCGCGGCCCAGCAGCCGTTGGGTTTCCGCGGTCGCACCGACGCGATTGAGGGCGCGGTGGCGCAGTTCGTCGAGGCTGTGTTCGGCCAGCCGCAGCGAATACATGACCGATCGCGGGAAAAGCCGGTCCAGCAGCATGAACTCGACGACACGGCCCGCATCCAGCACGCCACGGTAGGTGCGTAGATATGTGTCGTGCGCGCCCGCAGAACGAAGCACCGTCACCCACGCCGGTGAGGACGCACTGTCGCCGACACGGGCCAGCAGCAGCCGGACGGTCATGTCGACCCGTTCGATCGCGCGGCCCAAGACCATGAAGCGGTAGCCGTCGTCGCGGCTCAACGTCGAATCCGCCAAACCGGCGAACATTGCCGCGCGGCCCTCGACAAATGACAGAAACTCATGTGGCCCAAGACGTTTCGCTGCGCGCTCACGTTCAGCGAGTGCGTTGTAGGTCGTGTTGAGGCATTCCCAGATCTCCGTTGAGGTGACCTCGCGAGCACCGCGGGCATTCTCGCGCGCGGCCGAGATGGCCTCGACGATCGAACACGCTCCGTGTGAGTCCCGGCCGAAGGCGACGATGTCGGTCAACGACCACACGTCCAGCGACTCCTCGGGCGGCTCGATGCCGAGCACGCGCAGCAGAGTCCGTGACGCCTGATCGGGGTCGACGCTGGAGTCCTCGAGCAATTGGTGGACCGTCACATCGAGGATTCGGGCGGTGTCGTCGGCCCGCTCGACATAGCGTCCGATCCAATACAGCGATTCAGCGTTGCGGGCCAACATCATTGGCTCCCTTGCGCTTGCTGCTGTTGTTGCTGTTGCTGAGTCTGGGATCCGTTCGTGGCGCCCGTCGGCTGCGACTGCTGTTGTTGCTGCTGTTGTGAGCTCTCGGAACCGTTGTCGCTCTTCGGCGCCTTCGGCGCCTTGGGCAGCGACCGCACCACTTCGGCCGCGGCGAGCTCACGGTCGGCGACCGAGGTGCGCGACGCCAGCACCCAGGTGTCCTTGGATCCCCCTCCCTGGCTGGAGTTGACGACCAGCGACCCTTCGGGCAGGGCCACTCGCGTCAGGCCGCCGGGCAGCACCCAGACATCGTCACCATCGTTGACGGCGAACGGACGCAGGTCGACGTGCCGGGGCGCCAGGCTGTCGCCGATCTGGGTCGGGACGGTGGAGAGCTGAACCACCGGCTGCGCGATCCAGCCGCGCGGGTCGCTCCGGATCTTCTTGCTGATCGCAGCGAGTTCCTTCTCCGACGCATCGGGGCCGAACACGATGCCGTAGCCGCCCGAGCCTTCGACCGGTTTGATGACCAATTCATCCACTCGATCGAGGACTTCCTCACGTTCCTCGTCGAGCCAGCACCGAAAGGTGTCGACGTTGGCCAGTAGCGGCTTTTCGCCCAGGTAGTACTCGATGATCGTGGGGACGTAGGTGTAGACGAGCTTGTCATCGCCGACGCCGTTGCCGACTGCGCTGGAGATGACGACGTTGCCCGCCCGCGCGGCATTGAGCAGGCCGGCAACGCCGAGTACCGAGTTGGGATTGAACTGCATCGGGTCGAGGAAGTCGTCGTCGATGCGCCGGTAGATGACGTCGACCTGGCGCTCGCCCTCGGTGGTGCGCATGTAGACGGTGTTGTCGCGACAGAACAGGTCGCGACCCTCGACGAGTTCGACGCCCATCTGACGGGCGAGCAGCGAATGTTCGAAGTACGCCGAGTTGTAGACGCCGGGCGTCAGCACGACGACGGTCGGATCGGCCTCGTTGGAGGCGGCCGCATTGCGCAGTGCCCGCAACAGATGTGACGAGTAGTCGCCGACGGCCCGCACCCGGTGAGTGGCGAACAGATTGGGGAAGACCCGCGCCATCGTCCGCCGGTTCTCCATCACGTAGGAGACTCCCGACGGTGAGCGCAGGTTGTCCTCGAGCACGCGGAAGGCGCCCTGCGCGTCGCGAACGAGGTCGATGCCTGCGACGTGGATACGGACGCCGTTGGGCGGGGATATGCCCACCGCCTCACGGTGGAAGTGCTCGCATGAGGTCACCAGCCGGCGCGGAATGACCCCGTCGCGCAAGATCTCCTGTTCGCCGTAGATGTCGTCGAGATAGGCCTCGAGCGCCTTGACCCGCTGGGTGATCCCCTTCTCGAGCCGAGTCCACTCCGCCGCCGAAATCACCCGCGGGACGAGATCCAGCGGAAACGGCCGCTCCTGACCGGATAGCGAGAACGTGATGCCCTGGTCGATGAAGGCACGCCCGAGGGCCTCGGCGCGGGCCGCCAGCTCGGAGGCGTCAGTCGGCTCCAGCTCGGCGAAGATGCCCTTGTAGGGGCCCCGGACGTTGCCCTGGGCGTCGAACATCTCGTCGAACGCCTTCGAATAGCTGCCCAGGCTGTTGTAGCCCTCGAAAACGCCGTCGTGACGTCGGGGCTTTGTCGAGCGGGTTCGCGACGATCGTGCGGTGTCGGCGGGAAGTGTTCGAAGACTCACCATTGACATGCTGCACCAAGTGCGGCGTTTCGGCAGGCCAGCGACGTCACTTTGGGCATTTACCCACTGCGCTGGTAATCTGAACCCTCGCTGCCCGCAGGTCGGGGGCCCAATAACGTCTTTGCATTCAACCAACCTGGATTTACGAAGGAAAACACGCGTGGCCAACATCAAGTCGCAGGAAAAGCGCATCAAGACCAACGAGCGCCGCAGACTGCGCAACAAGTCGGTGAAGTCGTCTCTTCACACGGCTGTCCGCGGATTCCGGGAGGCCGTCGAGGCCGGGGACAAGGACAAGGCCAACGAGTTGCTGCTGAAGACCAGCCGTCAGCTCGACAAGGCCGCCAGCAAAGGCGTGATCCACAAGAACCAGGCGGCCAACCGCAAGTCCGCGCTGTCGCGCGCGTTCAACAAGATCTGATTCCGCCCGTCCGCTTCAGTCTGAACTTCGGACAACTAGTCCGCGACGAGCTCGGCGACCTTTCGCACCGCTGACTCCAACGCGTAGTCGGCGTCCGCTGCGGCTCCCTTCACGTCGGCGTTCAACGCCGCGACGAGCCGCATCGCCTCCGCGACCGAGGCGCGCGACCACCGTCTCGCCTGCTTCTGCGCCTTCTGCACCCGCCACGGCGGCATGCCCAGCTCCGATGCCAGCCGGTAGGGATCGCCGGACAGCGGCGCCACCCGGGCGATCGTGTGGACGGCCTCGGCCAGTGCGTCGGCCAACACCACCTGGGGCTCGCCGGCCAGCATCGCCCAGCGCAGCGCCTCGGCGGCGCCCGCGACGTCGCCGACGACCGCCTTGTCCGCGATGTCGAAGCCCTTCACCTCGGCCTTTCCCGAGTGGTATCGACGAACGGCCGCGGCGTCGACCTCGCCGTCGGTGTCGGCCACCAACTGCGAGCACACCGAGGCCAGGTCGCGGATGTCGGAGCCGACGGCGTCCAGCAGCGCTGTCACGGTGTCGTCGCTGACTTTGACCTTCAGTGAGCGGAACTCGCGCCGCACAAAGTCGGCACGCTCGGCGAATTTCGTGATCTTGGCGCATGGATGGACCTGTGCGCCAAGGCCTTTGAGCTTGTCCGCCAGCGCCTTGGCGCGGCCACCACCGGAGTGCACCACGATCAACTCGGTTCCTGACGGCAGGTCGGCGGCGACTTCGGAGATGAGCGCGACCGCGTCCTTGCCCGCCTCGGCTGCGGACTCCAGCACCACGACCCGCTCTTCGGCGAACAACGACGGGCTCAGTAGCTCGGCGAGCTCGCTGGTGCTGACCTCACCGGCGCGCAGCCGGTCCACGGGGACGTCCTCGGTGCCCGCCCGCTTGCGGGCACTTTTGAGCACCGCGGTTATCGCCCGTTCGACCAGCAGCTCTTCGTCTCCGAGCACCAGGTGCAAGCGTGCAGCATCGTCACTCACCCGACGATCGTGTCATGGCCACCCGACAGACCCGCCACCGTCCACGCCAGCCCGACGACGAGCGCCACACATACGCCCATGCGGGTCCAGCGCCGGCGCCACAGCACCACGACCGCGCCTCCCGCCGCAGCGACGACGACGACACCCAGCAGCCCTGACGGCACGGCGATCGACGCGCCCGGAACACGTGCCGACCAGTGCGCAACGCGAAGCAACCACCACAGTTCGGGTCCGGTGAACCTGATCAGCAGATCCGCTCCCGCAGGCCAGACCGGGCACACGGCCGCGGCGGCGGTGCCGACGACGGTGATCGGCGGAATGACCACGGCGACAGCCAAATTGGCGGCCACCGACATTACGCTGAGGGTGCCCGATATCCCCGCGATGAGAGGTGCGGTGACGAGTTGGGCGGCGACAGCGACGCACACCGCGTCGGCGAGCGGCTTGGGCCAGCCACGC
This sequence comes from Mycobacterium sp. 29Ha, assembly GCF_032883055.1. NCBI lineage: Bacteria > Bacillati > Actinomycetota > Actinomycetes > Mycobacteriales > Mycobacteriaceae > Mycobacterium > Mycobacterium sp. 29Ha. The sequence goes on along the minus strand of NZ_JAMQTI010000001.1, from coordinate 436,356 downwards.
CCGACCAGGCGCCGCGACCACACAGGGGCGATGACCACCAACGCCGCGGTCGCCGACACCGACAGGGCGAACCCCAGGTCGACAGCGAGTTCGGGCGAGGCGATCATCAGCACCAGAACCGTCGCCGACAGTGCTGGAATCGCCTGCCGACGGCGGTGCGACACCAACGCCAACAGCGTGACCGCGCCCATGACCGCGGCGCGCAACACACTCGCCGAGGGCTGCACCACGACGACGAAACCAAGCAGCGCGAACGCCGCGAGCACTACCGCCATCCGTGGTCCGACGACACCGGCACTCAACAGCACCGCCCCGCACACGATGGTCACATTGGCGCCGGACACCGCGGTCAGGTGCGTCAGGCCCGATGCCCGGAACTCCTCGGTCGTCTTCGGCGACAGCGTCGAGGTGTCGCCGAGGACCAGCGCAGGCAACATCGCCGCCTGATCCGCGGGCAGGGCGCCGCGCGCCGCCTCGGCGAAGCCCGCGCGGACGTCATGTGCGGCGCGCAGCACGGTTGCCGCCTCACCCAACGTCGGCGTACCTGTCGCCGACAGCACGGCGACCGTCAAATCGTTGCGCGTCGGTCGGCCGATCTGGGCGCGGAATGCGACGGGTCGGCCCGCAGTCAGCTCCGAAAAGGCAGCGGCCGAGGCGAATACAACAAGCCTTCCGCTCACCTCGCGACCGTCGAGTTCCTGAAACGTCGCGCGGAACATCACCCGGTTGCCGCCCAGTTCGCGAGGGCTTTCCACCGGTGTGACGAGGACGGAGGCGACCGTGCCGTACCGCTGGGAGACCGGATGCTGCCCCATCGCGTCGACGCGAAGTCCGATCGCGATGGCGAACGCTGCACCGACCACCGCGACGGCGAGCACCCCTGCACCGAAGGTGCGATCATCGCCGCCGCGGCCACGGCCCCACCACCCCGCCGCTGCGGTCCCCGCGACCGCAACCGTCGACATGGCGATCACACCTGTTGTGGGCCAGAGGATTCCGGCAGCTGTCACCGACCAGGCGGTCAGCGCCGCCGGTACCAGGCGCAGGTCGAGCCTCGTGACGCCCGGGTCCATCGTGGTCACACATGGACGCGATCGCGCAGCTTTTCCAGCCGCGCAGGCCCGATGCCGTCGACGTCGCCGAGTTGGTCGACGCTACTGAAGCGTCCGTTGGCGTCACGCCACGCGACGATCGCTGCCGCGGTCACCGGACCGATCCCCGGCAGGCCGTCGAGCTGCTCGACGGTTGCGCTGTTGAGGTCCACCAGACCGTCCGGCGCTGCGGGATCGCCGGGAATCGAAGGCACCTCCGATGACGCGGCCGGGGCCGCTCCCGGGCTGATGGAGCTGCCCATCGTCGCCGGCTCCCCCGGTACCGGAGCGATGCCGACGACGATCTGCTCGCCGTCTGCGACTCGTCGTGCCATGTTCAGTTCCAACAGATCCGCGCCGTCGAGCGCGCCGCCAGCGGCAGCGAGCGCATCGGCGATCCGAGCCCCCGGGTCCAGCGTCACCAGGCCAGGCTTACCGACAAGGCCGACCACGCTCACCACGACGGGTGTATCGGGTGCGGGCGCACCAGCGGATGGGGTCGGACTCGCCGACGAAACCATCTGCACCGGCGGCAGTTTCGCCGAAGTCACCGGCGGCGAGTCGTCGCGCGCCAGCGTGAACAGTGTGACCAGAACCGCGATGACACCCACGACACCCAATGCGATGACCCCCGCCCTGCCCGGATCTGCTCGCACGGCCGCCAGCCAACTCGGCGTTCCGCCGGCATTGGAGTCGGGTAACCACCGCGACAACAACGTGTCGGGCCGGGGCTCGCTGTCGGCATCGGTATCGGGCTCACTCTCTGCGCCGAGACGGCGATGCAGACGCTCGGCGGGCAATTCCGTTCGCATGAGCCGAAAGTAGGCCCGACGTCGGACCGCACTTGCCGCGAACAGGGACACGCGACGCGCGCTGGGGATCAAATGACGGTTGTGGATAGGTGCGTTGTCTAGGGTTGATGTCCGGTGTCCGCATCGATGAGTCTCACCGCGGCACGAGGGGGTGCAATATGGATCGTCGAACCCCGATGACGGCCGGTATTGCGTTCGCGGTGCTGTACGCCGTTGCACTGGTGCTGGCGCCAAGATTTCCCGGCATCGACAAGCCGGGCTCGGCGATCGTCGCGCATGTCAATGAGCACTCGGGGGCGATGCGCGCACAGGCACTGCTGCTCGCATTCGGGTCTCTGGCGCTGGTGGCGCTACTCGGGTATGCGCGTGAGCGGTTGTCAGGCCCGGCCGGCTACGTTTTCACCGTCGGTGCCGCGGCGTTGCTGGCGCAGGTGTTCATCGCCACGTGGTTCGCCGCGGGTTTGGCACTGCACCCCGAACAGCTCGGCTCGGCGACCGCACGGACGATCACCGACATCGTGACCATGTCGGCTCCGATGCTGACGATCACGAACCTCATGATGGCTGTACCGATTCTGTTGGCCGCCAATGCCGGTCAGTTCCCTCGCTGGCTTGGGATCGTCGCCGCCGTGTTCGCGGTGGAGCAGCTGATCGAGACGATCACGATCATCGGTCCCCCCGGCAGCTTCATCTCGCCCGGCGGCCCGATGAACACCTATCTCGGCGCACCGCTGCTCATCCTGTTCTTCTTGGCGCTCGGCGCCGCGTTGTCTGCGGAGCCGCAACGCGACAAGCGGCCCGCCACCGCCGACGCCCCCGACGCGAGGGACCCGGCGACCGAACCGGACTCGGCCGAGGAATTGAAACCCGTCGAAGAAACCGTTGAATGATCGGAACTCTTCGCGCCGATGTGCCGCACTAGTCGCCGAGGGCGGCGAGCATCGATATCCGCAGGCCGTCATCGATATTGGTTATGACGTAAGTAATTGTCGGGCAGTCGATTTCATCGCCCTGGTCGTCGTATCGCGACAGGCTGGCGCGAAACAGCGCTGACGTCGCGTTGAGACCGATGACCTCGGACTGAAGCAGCCGGGTCCCGCTGTACCGCAGGGCCCGCAACCCGTCGACCTGGCCCTGGATGACCGTCGCGACCTCGCTGTTCGTCGTGAGCCCTGTGACGCCGTCGTCGCTGGTGATGATCAGCGGTACCGCGTAGCAGGCCAGTAGCGTGGCGATCTCCCGCTCGCCGCGCACGCATGCCGCGAAGGCCTCGAAGTATTCGGCAAGGAAGTGGCTGACCGCTTTCGCGTCCACGGGCATGGCGATCATGACTCCTTTCCGGACCGGCCGTGCTTATGGCCCGTTCACCGGGACGGCGGCCGCGACGCCGTATGTCACGATGCCAGTCTGAGGTATTGCCCAATTGTCGGCGACGGGATCGGTGATGACAGCGGAATTGACCTATGACGACACGCTTCGCGAGATGCCCACCGAGGCGGGCGTTCTTCGCTACCACGAAGCGGGTGATGGTCCTCCCCTGGTGCTCTTGCACGGGTCCGGTCCCGGGGTGACGGGCTGGCGCAATTTCCGCGGCATCCTGGGCACATTCGCCGAGCGCTTTCGCTGCCTCGTGCTGGAGTTCCCCGGCTTCGGCGTGAGCGACGACTTCGGTGGCCACCCGATGCTCACCGCATTCGGCGCCGTGGGCACGTTCATCGACGCGCTGGGACTCGACTCCGTCGACATCATCGGCAACTCGATGGGTGGCGCCGTCGGCATCAACTACGCGACCCATCAGCCGGCGAAGGTGCGGCGCCTCGTCACCATCGGCGGGATCGGCACCAACATCTTCTCGCCGGGCCCCAGTGAGGGCATCCGGCTGTTGCAGGAATTCACCGAGAACCCGACGCGGCAGCGACTGGTCGACTGGTTGCACTCGATGGTGTACGACCCGGCACTGGTGACCGAGCAACTGATCGAGGAACGGTGGGCGCTGGCGACAGACCCACCGACGCTGGAAAGCGCCCGCCGCATGTACGGCAAGGCGGCGTTCACGCAGATGATGGCGGCGATGCGGGCATCGGATGCTCCACTGCCCTGGGCGACGATGCACAAGGTGGCCGCTCCGACGCTGCTGACGTGGGGCCGCGACGATCGGGTGAGCCCGTTGGACATGGCCCTGATCCCGATGCGCACCATTCCCAACGCAGAGCTGCACGTGTTCCCGAACTGCGGACACTGGGCGATGATCGAGGCCAAGGACGCGTTCGAAAGCGCGGTGCTGGCGTTCCTGACCCGCTGAGACTCAGCGCTGAGTGCTGCCCGCGTCCACGGGCAGCGTGACGGCGGTGATGTAGCGGGCCTCGTCCGACGCCAGGAACAGGCATGCGTTGGCGACGTCGACGGCGTCGACCCACGGAATCGGCAGCATGTTCATCGAGCACGCCGCCTCGGCGAACTCCTCACGGGAGACATGCTCGAGGTCCGGCCGGAACGCGGCGCGGACGTTGTCGTTTTGGATCATCGGCGTATCGACATTGGTCGGATGCACCGAGTTGACCCTGATATTGTGCGGTGCAAGCTCATTGGCGAGGGTGCGCATGAGCCCAACCACGCCGTGTTTGGCCGAGGTGTAGTGCGCAACCCCGACCAAACCACGCAGGCCCGCGATGGAGCTGATCAGAATCATCGAACCCGCTCCGCGTTCGATGAGATGCGGTGCGGTAGCACGACAGGTCCGCCAGACACCGGTCAGGTTGACGTCCAACATTGTCTGCCAGGCGATCTCGGACATCTCGATGGCCATCCCGCGCGAGGTGATCCCCGCGGTCGCGCACACAATGTCCAGACCACCGAGGAACTCGACGCCGCGGTCCGTTGCGGCCTGCACAGCAGCGCTGTCACGGACGTCGACGACCTCGGTGACGACACGGCCGCCGGCTTCGGATACCAGCCGGGCCGTGTCGTCGAGATCGGCGGGCGTCGCCGGCGGTGTGACGACGGTGTCCACCGGGCCGCAGATGTCGAGGGCGATGACGTCGGCACCCTCCTGGGCGAACCGAACCGCCTGCGCGCGTCCGATACCCCGCGCCGCACCGGTGATCAGTGCGACCTTCCCCTGCAGTCGACCCATCTTCACACCTTCTGTGTCAGACCGGCGTCGACCACGAGTTGGGTTCCGGTGATGTAGCGGGCGTCGTCGGAGGCCAGGAACACGACGGCGTTGGCGACGTCGACGGGCTCGACCCATCCCACCGGCAGCAGGTTGCGGGCCTTGAGGACTTCAGCGGCGTCGGCCGCCGTGGGGTTGGGCACCTCGGGACAGAGCCGCCGGAATGTCGCGTCGTTGAGCACCATCGCTGTACCGACTGCGCCCGGATGAACCGTGTTGACCCGAATCCGCTGCGGTCCAAGCTCATTGGCCAGTGTGCGGGCAAGGCCTACCAGCGCATGCTTGCTGGCGGTGTAGTGCGCGGTGTTGGGAGTACCACGTAATCCATTCGTGGAACTGATGATCACCACGGATCCCCCGCCCTCACCGATGTGTGACACCGCCGACTTCACGGTGTGAAACACCCCGGTCAGATTGATGGCCAGCGTGTTCTGCCAGGTTTCGTCGCTGAGTTCCCATGTCGGTGCGCCTGCGGTGTGTACGCCGGCATTGGCCACGACGACGTCGAGCCGACCCAGTTCGCCGACGGCGGCGTCGATCGCGGTTGACATCGCGTCGGCATCGCGTACGTCGACCGTCGCGGCGACACATCGCCGGCCTCGATCGCGCACCTGCGTTGCCGTGTTGTTCAATTCGTCGGCGACTACAGCAGTATCGAGAGCGATCACATCTGCGCCCTCATCGGCGAACCGTTGGCAGTGCACGCGTCCCGTTCCCTGAGCGGCGCCGGTGACGACGACCACCTTGCCGTCGAGTCCGGACCTCACGGCGCCGTCACGAGTTCGAACCCTTTGTAGCCCGCGGAGACGACCTCGCGGCAGATGTCGAGGTAGGCGGCGAACCCGCCGATGAAAAGCATGAAGCCCCGTGGCTTTCCAGGCACGTTCGCCCCCATGTACCAGGAATTCGCCCGGGTGAACAGTGACGCGTCCGCCCGTCGGTTCAGTTCGGCGTTCCAGTCCTCGACGGCGTCCGCCGTGGCCTCGATGGCGGTGTGACCGTGGTCGTCGAGGTAGGTGATGGCATCGGCGATCCAGTTCACGTGCGCTTCTGCGTGCAGCACCATGTTGGCCAGCACCGCGGGGGCGCCGGGGCCGGACACCAGGAACAGATTCGGAAAATCGTCCACCGCCAACCCGAGGTAAGTGCGTGGCCCGTGCGCCCAGTCGTCGCGAAGCGTGTGGCCGTTACGCCCGACGATGTCGATCTTTGCCAGGGCGCCCGTCATCGCATCGAACCCGGTCGCGAGCACAATCGCATCGACGTCGAAACGTGCGTCGGAGGTGGTGATGCCGGTGGCGTCGATGGACTCGATGGGCGTCTTGCGGACACTGACGAGCTCGACGTGTGACCGGTTGAAAGTCTGAAAGTAGTTGGTGTCGGTGCAGATCCGTTTGGTGCCGATCGGATGGTCGTTCGGGATCAACAGGTCGGCGACCTCGGGATCATCGATGACGGCGCGGACCTTTTCCTCGTAGAACTTTCGGGCTTCGTCGTTGGCTTCGATATCCGTCATCTGGTCGCTGAAGGTCTTGGAGAACAACACGCCGCCGAGTTCCCAACGCTTTTCGAATGCCGCCCTGCGCTCCTCAGCGGTGGCCTCCATCGTCAGCTTGGGGTGCGCAATGTGTGGTGAGCCTCCGCCGCTGCGCCACGACAACCGCCGGCGCTCGTCGTAAGAAGCCTTGTAGTCGGCGACGTCATCGTCCGTCAAGGCTCGATTACCTGCAGGGACACTGTAATTCGGGGTGCGTTGGAAGACGACGAGCTTCTCCGCCTGGTCGGCGATGATCGGTATCGACTGGATGCCGGATGATCCGGTGCCGATCACCGCGACGCGCTTGCCGGTGAAGTCGACGGTCTCCTTCGGCCAGTGCGCGGTGTGGTAAACGTCGCCTTCGAACGTGGACAGGCCTGGGAAGTCCGGCGTCAACGCGGCCGACAACGGTCCCGTTGCCATCACGCAGAATCGTGCGTTGACCGACTCCCCCGTGTCGGTGTTCACCGTCCAGCGCACAGCGGCGTCATCGAACACCGCCGATGTCACACGGGTGTCGAACGTGATGCCGTCACGCAGATCGAGCTCGTCGACGACCCAGTTCAGGTACCGCAGGATCTCGGCCTGCGTCGCATATTTCTCGGTCCACGACCATTTCTGTTGCAACTCGTCGGAGAACGAGTAGCAGTAGTCGACACTTTCGACATCGCAGCGCGCACCGGGGTACCGGTTGAAGTACCACGTGCCGCCAACCTCCGGCGCGGCCTCGAACACCCGCGCCGTCAATCCCAGCGACCGGAATTTGTGCAGGGCGTAGATTCCGGCGAAACCTGCGCCCACGATGACGACATCGATGACGACGTCTACGTCTGCCTCGGTGCTCACGACCACACGGTAGGTCGTCGCGGCCGCCGAGCCGGGCGGTTTCCCGGTGACCGGACGCTCAGGATTTCGGATCCCGGACACCGGACGGCAGCTGTCCGTCTCAGCCGCCCAGGGCCGACACTGTCCGCCATGGCCAGAGCCGACGTGGATCTCGACGGAAAACTGCATCGCATCGACTGGCCGGCGCAGTCCACACTTGTCGACGTACTGCTCGCCGCGGGCATCGACGTGCCCCACTCATGCCGCGAGGGGCGGTGCGGCTCGTGCGTGTGCAGCGTCGTCTCCGGCGAGGTCGACATGGCGCACAGTGATGTCCTCGAACCCGAGGACCGGCGGGCCGGCCTGATCCTGGCGTGTCAGACAAGACCCGTCTCCGCCTCGGTGCACATCCAGTTTTGACGGCGCAGTCCACTGACCGGGATTGCCTGCGGCGTCGGGGCGACCTGAGGTAGACCATGAATCAAGCCCACACAGTAAGGACGAGAGCATGACCGAGCGGGTAATCGACCGAGTGATGGAGATGGCCGGCCAACTGCGTGAGCAGGGCGCCGAGGCCGAGAAGATCGGCCAACTCACCGACCAGACAGCCAAGGCGATGAAGACGGCCGGCAATATCCGGCTGCTGCAACCCGCCAAGTACAACGGCTACGAGGTCCATCCGCGCGAGTTCGCCGAGACCGTGATGGCGACGGCGACGCTCGATCCCGCTGCGGGATGGATCAACGGCGTCGTCGGCGTGCACCCCTATCAGTTGGCCTACGCCGATCCCAGGGTGGCCGAGGAGATCTGGGGCGCCGACGTCGACACCTGGGTCGCGTCGCCCTACGCGCCGCAGGGTGTGGCCAGGCCGGTCGACGGGGGCTACATCTTCAACGGCCGCTGGCAGTTCAGCTCGGGCACCGACCAATGCGAGTGGATCATCCTCGGCGCGATGCTCGGTGACGCCGAGGGCAAACCGCTGATGCCGCCGCAGATGCTGCACATGATCCTGCCGCGCAAGGACTACGAGATCGTCGAGGACTCCTGGAATGTCGTGGGTCTGCGTGGCACCGGGTCCAAGGACGTCATCGTGCGTGACGCCTTCGTCCCCGACTACCGGACGATGGACGCCACCGAGGTGATGGACGGCACCGCCCAGCGCAAGGCCGGGATGTCGTCGACGCTGTACCTCATGCCATGGTCCACCATGTTCCCGCTGGGCATCACGTCCGCGGTGGTCGGCATCGCCGAGGGAGCGCTGGCCGCCCACCTCGATTACCAGCGTGACCGCGTCGGCGCCTACGGTGCGGTCAAGGACGACCCGTACGTCATGTACGCCATCGGCGAGGCCGCCGCGGACATCAACGCCGCCCGCCAGGAACTGCTGGCCAACGTCGACCGCATCTACGACATCGTCGACACCGGCAAGGAGGTGTCCTTCGAAGACCGTGCCGCCGGACGACGGACACAGGTGCGCGCGGCGTGGCGCGCGGTCGCCGCCGTCGACCAGATCTTCGCCCGATCGGGCGGTAACGCGTTGCGGATGGACAAACCGCTGCAACGGTACTGGCGTGACGCGCACGCCGGTCTGGCCCACGCGATCCACATTCCCGGCACGCCATATCACGCGTCGGCGCTGAGCTCGTTCGGCGTCGACCCCGAGGGTCCGCTGCGGGCGCTGATCTGACCGATGAGCACTCTCAGGAGTCTCGGCTACATTACCGTTGCGGCCAGCGATATCGATCGGTGGCGTCAGTTCGCTTTCGGCGTACTGGGATTCGCCGAGGGATCGGGTCCCGATCCCTCTGCCCTGTACCTGCGGATGGACGAGCGCGCAGCGCGCATCATCGTCGTACCCGGCGACGTCGACCGGGTTCTGACGGTCGGCTGGGAGGTGCGCGACCACGCCGCGCTCGTGGAAGTCAAAGCCGCGTTGGACGCCGCGTCGATCGCGTTCAAGGACCTGTCCCCCGCCGAGGCCGACGAGCGGCGCGTGGAGGAAGTGATCACGTTCTCCGATCCAGCGGGTACGACGCTGGAGGTCTTCCACGGCGCGGTGCTCGACCACAGCCCGGTCATCACCCCGTTCGGCGCGCGGTTCGTGACCGGCGACCAGGGTCTCGGCCACGTGGTGGTTCCCGCGATGGATGCCAACGGCCTGTTCGACTTCTACACCGGCGTCTTGGGTTTCCGCTCGCGCGGAGCCTTCCGGGTCCCCGCCCCGCCGGAGTTCGGTCCCATACGGGTTCGCTTCCTGGGCATCAACGAGCGGCACCACAGCCTGGCCATCTGCCCATCGATGAACCAGGACAAACCCGGCCTGGTCCACGTCATGGTGGAGGTGGACAGTCTCGACGCGGTCGGGCAAGCGCTCGACCGCGTCAATGCGGAGGGTTTCCAGCTGTCCTCGACGCTGGGGCGTCACACCAACGACAAGATGGTGTCCTTCTACGTCCGTGCACCCGGCGACTGGGACATCGAGTTCGGCACCGAAGGCATGCGGGTGGACGAACGGTATTACACCGCAGAGGAAATCACCGCCGACAGCTACTGGGGTCACCAGTGGATGGGCGAACCGCCAGCCGCGATGCGGATGTAGCCGATGGATACCGACGTCTACCCCAGGTCTGCTGATGAGATCGAGAGTTGGGACTACGAAGCCGATGTCGTGATCGCGGGGTACGGCATCGCCGGTGCGGCCGCGGCGGTGGAAGCCGCCTCGACCGGCGCCGACGTCCTCGTCCTCGAGCGGACCGGCGGCTGGGGTGGGGCCGCCGCGATGGCGGGCGGGTTCATCTACCTCGGCGGCGGCACCGACCTGCAAAAAGCCTGTGGCTTCGACGATTCCGTCGACAACATGGTCGCATTCCTCAACGTGGCGATGGGCCCGGGCGCCGACGCGAACCGCGTCGGCGACTACTGCGCCGGAAGCGTCGACCACTTCGACTGGCTGGTGCGCTGCGGTGTGCCGTTCAAACCGGTGTTCTGGGGCGAGCCCGGCTGGGAGCCGCCCGGCGACGAAGGCCTCATGTTCACCGGCGGCGAGAACGCCTTCCCGTTCAACACCATCGCGAAACCCGCTCCGCGGGGCCATATTCCGCAGATGTCGAACAAGAAGGCCGGCGAGGCCAGCGCCGGTTACATGCTGATGAAGCCACTCGTCGACACTGCGACATCGCTCGGCGTTCGCGCTGTGTATGACGTCCACGCGTCCTCGTTGGTCGTGCAGTCCGACGGCCGCGTCGTTGGGCTCATCGCCCGCCAGTACGGCAAACCGGTCGCGATCCGCGCGCGGCGCGGCGTCGTGCTTGCGGCCGGCAGCTTCGCCTACAACGACGCCATGCTGGCTCAGTACGCGCCGAAGCTCGTCGGGCGGCCCGCGGCATCTATCGAACAGCATGACGGCCAAGCGATCCGGATGGCGCAGGCTTTGGGCGCCGATCTCGCGCACATGGACGCCACCGAAGTGGCATTCCTCGTCGACCCGCAGCAGACCGTGCGGGGCATCCTCGTCAACGGGCGCGGGCAGCGCTATGTCCCCGAGGACATGTACTCCGGCCGCATCGGTCAGCTCACGCTGTATCACCAGGACGACACCGCGTACCTGATCATCGACGGTGACGCGCAGGAGGAGGCGATGGCCGCGACCTCTCCGACACCGTTCCTCAAACGTCCGGCGACGTGGGTCTGCGACAGCGTCGCGGAACTCGAGGGCGAGATCGGCCTTCCGCCTGGTTCGTTGCAGGCCACCGTCAGCGCGTACAACGAGGCCGCTGCGCGCCGCGAGGATCCGCTGCTGCACAAGAAGCCCGAATGGCTCAAGCCCATCGGAACGCCCGTCGGCGCCATCGATCTCCGGGGCAGTTGCGCCGGGTTCACGCTGGGCGGCCTGCAGACCACGCTGGACTCCGAGGTGCTGCACGTCAGCGGAGCACCGATTCCCGGCCTGTATGCCGCGGGGCGCTGCACTGCGGGTGTCGCGGCGTGGGGTTATGCCAGCGGAATCTCGCTGGGTGACGGCAGTTTCTACGGCCGCCGCGCAGGCCGCGCTGCAGCCGAGGGGTAAGGCACTTCCAGCATTCCCGCAGGCCACCACCGCACATCGGTGGTGGTCTGCGTCATTTTCCGCGTGCCTACGTGACAGCCGCCACACCAATATGCTACAAATAGGCATATTCCTATTAGTCATATGCGAGGAGGCGTCATGACCACGATGTCCGGGGCTGTCGAAACTCCGAGTGCTGTGATCGATCGGGTATCGCTCGTGTTGGACGCCTTCGACGGACCCGGACGCCTGAACCTGGCCCAGATCGTTCGTCGCACGGGCCTGCCCCGGTCATCGGCGCACCGGATGCTCGAACGATTGGTCGCGCTGCGCTGGCTGCGCCGCAACGGCCGCGACTACGAGCTGGGGATGCGGCTCGTGGAGCTCGGCTCGCTCGCCGTGCACCAGGACCGGCTGCACCGGGCAGCGATCCCGTTGCTGCATGATCTGCATCGCGCGACGGGACTGGTCGTCCATCTCGCCGTGTTGGACGGCTCCGACGTGGTCTACCTGGAGAAGATCGGCGACCGGATGGTGGCAGCGATACCCACCCGCGTGGGCGGTCGTCAGCCCGCGCATTGCGCGGCGGTGGGCAAGGCGATGCTGGCCTATAACAGCGAGGCCGACGTCGTCGATCTCAGTACCCGCAAGACCAGGTACTCGATCAGCACGCCCGCGCAGCTGCGCGCTGAACTGGCCAACGTTCGCGGCCGCGGCGTAGCGTTCGACCGCGAAGAGTCGGTGCCCGGATTCGGTTGTGTCGCAGCGCCCATCGGCGGCCCGGGAGAAGCTGTCGCGGCGGTATCGGTGTGCGGCCCTGTCAGCCGAATGACGTTCGACCAGCGTCTCGCGGCGCCGGTGCGCATGACCGCGATGGGGATATGGCGCGACGTCGAAGACGGGCCGCGGCGAGTGGCACCAACCCTGCAACACGCGCGGCCACTGCGCAGCGCCGCGCGCCCGGTCGCGGAGCTGCAGTACGCATGACGCTCGATCCGCAGATCGCCGAGATGATCGAAGCGCTCGACGCCGGATTTCCGCCCGTGCACACGATGACCGGCGCGACGGCGCGGGCGACGATCAGGTCCCGATTCGTCGCGCCGGCGACATCCGAAGAGGTCGGCGACGTCCGCGACGTATCCGTGCACGGGCCCGCGGGCGATATCGCGGTGCGCATCTATCGCCCCGTTTCAGCGTCCGGGCCGGTGCCGACGATGGTGTACGCCCACGGTGGCGGGTTTGTGTTCTGCGACCTCGACAGCCACGACGGACTGTGCCGCAGCTTGGCGAATCTGATTCCCGCCGTAGTGGTTTCCGTCGCATACCGGCTGGCGCCGGAAGCGCCATGGCCGGCGGCCGCTGAAGACGTGTTCGCGGTGACGCACTGGGCTGCCCGCAACGCGGACGCCCTCGGCGGCCATCCGGGCCGAATAGTTGTGGGTGGCGACAGTGCGGGTGGCCATATCGCGACAACGGTCGCGCTGATGGCACGCGATCGCGGAGCACCGACGCTCGCGGCGCAGTTGCTGCTGTACCCGATGATCTCTCCGCGATTCGACACGGAGTCGTATCGCTTGTTCGGCGAAGGGTACTACAACCCCCGACCCGCATTGCAGTGGTATTGGGACCAGTACGTGCCCTCCCCCGTCGACCGCGAACATCGATACGCTGCACCGCTATCCGCCGACTTGTCCGGTGTGCCACCCGCCGTAGTCGTGACGGCGGGTCACGACCCACTGCGGGATGAAGGAATCGCATTCGGCGAGGCGCTCAAAGTTGCAGGCGTTCGATTGACGCATCGTCACTACGAGGGCGCCGTTCACGGGTTCATGACCATGCCCGTGCTCGAGCTTGCCCAGCAGGCACGAAGGCGAGCGGGCGAAGACCTGTCCACGATTCTCGCCGGTGCGCATGTCTGACGGTGCGGTCTATGTCGTCGACCATGTGGTGACGCAGCCGGGACGGGCGAAAGAATTCATCGACCGATACCTCGCTGAATACGCTCCTGGAGCCCGCGAACGCGGAATGACGTTGCGCGACATCCTCGTCAGCCCACCCATTTGGTTCACCGATCAGTCCAACACGGTCACCGTCCGCTGGTCGCTGCCGAGTGCGCAGGCGTGGTGGGAGATGACGTGGAAGGGCAGGCCCGACGCCAGCGTCGGCCGATGGTGGACGACGATCGGCGAGCTGGTGTGTCAACGGTCGCGCAGCGTGGCCGCCGCTGCCGACGATGTCGACGAACTCTGCGATGTTTAATCTCACCAGGCTGATCCACCTGGCACCGGGCGATGAACCCCATGCACTGATTCCCGCCCTCCGTGCCGTTGCGGACGCATCGGCGGCAGCGCACGTCCTCATCGAACCGACGCTGCCCGGTGTCCGCAACGGCGGCGACATTCTGGTGCACCTCCGCTTCTCCGATCTAGAGAGGCGGACCGACACAACCGCCGAACTCGACCGTGCGCTCGAGTCCGCCGCGGTCGAACACGTCGACGGTGTCGAATATCGCGGTGCGGCAAGCAAAACCGCGGTTGAGCAGCCCGCGAGTGTCTATCGGACCCTGCTGCTGCGGGTGTCGCCCGAAGCCGATGAGGCCCTCGTCGAGCGGTTCGAGAGCGACCTCAATCTGATGCCGGACTATGTGCGCACGATCACGGCATGGCAGTTGAGCCGGGTGGAGCGCGCTATCGGTGCGTCGCAATGGACCCACGTGTTCGAGCAACATTTCACCGACGTCGACGGCCTGATGGGACCGTATTTGATGCACCCGATCCACTGGGCCCATGTGGACCGATGGTTCGATCCGGAGTGTCCCGAAGTGATCGTCCGGGACCGGGTGTGTCACAGCTTCTGCCGCAGTGACACCGTGGTTTTGGCTTAGGCTCCGGCCGGCAGGATGTTCGGGTTCGCGGTGCTCGGTGGCTCCAACGGCGGCAGCACCGAGCTGCCGTCGAGGGTGTGTACCGCGAGTTGCTGAGACCATGGGTAGTGCAGGCTGAAAGCCACCAACCCCGTGCGCTCGGCAGCGGGCCGGTGACACATCGCCAACACGGTCTCGGCGAGATACTCGACTGGTTCCGTCGGGAAGGTGTCCGGAATCAGCGCTGAGGCACCGGGTGTGCGCACTGCAGTGGACGGACCAACACAGTTGACCGCGATGTTCGTGTCGAGCAGTTCGGCGGCGACCCCCTGCGTGAACCGATGCAAGGCCGCCTTGACCGACGCATAGACCACGTCGCCCGAGGTCTTGTTGTACTCGCGGTACGGCCGTACCGGCGCGACCCCGGTCACCGATCCGATGTTGACGATCCAGCCCGCGCCTTGTGCGCGCATACCGGGCACCGCCGCCTTGGTCAACACGAACGGCACCCGTAGATAGTGCTCCACTGTGCGTTCGAAGGTGTCCAGCGACATGTCCTCGACCATCGAATAGTCAGCGAAACCAGCGTTGTTGACCAGGATGTCGAGCCGGCCGGTGCGCTCGATTACCCGCTGTACGAGGTGGTCGCGATCATCGGGATTCTCCAGATCCGCCGCCAGCCCGATCGCCTGTCCCCCCGCCCCCTCGATGAGCTCGATGGTTTCGCCGATCGTGCCGGGTAGCGCCGCGGACGATCCCCAACGCAAGGACTGCGACGGCTCAAACGAACGCGCCGTCACCACGACCGTCGCGCCCTCGGCCGCCAAGCGCTGCGCGATCGCCCGACCGATCCCCCGGCTACTGCCTGTGACCAAAGCCGTTTTTCCGCTCAGCAATTGAGTCATCGCAGTTCGAAATGCTCTTCGATGGGCGCCCGGTGCTGATGCCATAGATCGACCAGACGGTACGGAGTGGCCACCACCACACGGCCCGACCCGGAGCGGTAATACGTGTGCGCATTCGGCGTGTGACACCACACTGTGCCCGCCATCGCCTCGTCGATCGCGGCGACGTAGTCGTCGTGCGCCTGCTGCGTCACCTCGATCGCCGTCGCCCCGCGCAGTGCCATGAGTTGCAGGCATTCGATGATGTAGTGCGCCATCACTTCCATCGAGAAGTTCGCACCCGCACCGTGACCCGGACTGTAATTCGGTGCCGAGTTGATGAACAGATTGGGGAAGCCGGGTACCGTGCCACCGCGATAGGCGCGGGGACTGTCGCCCCATTCCCCGGCGAGAGTGCGACCATCGCGACCACGAATGTCGATGGTCGACAGGAAGTCCAGGTGATAGCCGGTGGCGTAGATGATGACGTCGAGATCGATTTGGCGGCCGTCGGCCGTGACGATCCCCCGCTCGTTGACTTCGGCGGGCTCGCTGGCCTCGACGTCGACGTGACTGCGGGTCAGTGCCGCGTAGTAGCCACCCGGATCCCGGATGATGCGCTTGCCGTACGGTGCGAAATCAGGAGTCACCTTCTTCGCCAATTCGCTGTCCGCCCCGAAGGTCCGGTCGATGTACTCCAGGCACATCTGCAGCAGCACGTCGTTGGCAGGTGAGATCGACAGGTGCTCACTTGCCCATTCCGGATCTTGCAGTATCACCGGATAGTTGTTGTCGGACGTGGCCCAGTACGACTTGAGCCGGTGCCAGTTCGCGTAGTACGGCAGATGGCGACCCAGGTAGCGCCGAAACTCGGGCACATCGTCGGTCGGCCGCTTACGCGGCGCCACCCAGTGCGGCTGACGTTGAAAGACCGTCAAGTGCGCGACCTCATCGACGCAGGCGTCGACGATCTGCACGGCCGTGCAGCCGGCGCCGACGACCGCGACCCGCTTACCGGTGAGATCCAGCGACGAGTCCCACTGCGCCGAATGAATACTCGTGCCCGCGAATGTTTCTCGGCCGCCGACTTCCGGCCATCGTGGACGGTTGAGGTATCCGGCGGCGGTGATCACCACGCGGGCATAGCTGATCCCACGATGGCCGTCGCGATCCACCGTCTCGATGCGCCACTGCCGTCGGTCTTCCTCCCACGTCAGCGCCTCGACCTCGGTGCCGAACCGGATGTGGTCGCGCAGTCGGTACTTGTCGGCCAGCGACACCAGGTACGCCTGGTACTCCGCACCCTGCGGGTAGTAGCTCGTCCAGTCGGGATTCACCTCACGCGACAGCGAGTAGTACGCCGACGGCGTATCCACACCGATCCCCGGGTAGGTCGTCGTCAGCCAGGTCCCTCCGACTTCGTCGTTGCGGTCGAAGATCTCGTACGCGACGCCGGCGTCCGCGGCAGCGAACGCAGCGATCATCCCGGCGAGACCCGCGCCGATGATCGCCACACTCGTCGTCGCCGGGATCGGCACAGTGCGTGGCAATGTCGGCTGCGACAGCTGAAAGCCGCCCTGTTCGAGCAACAGCGGAACGAACTCGTCGTCGACCTCAGAGCCGAGCGCGAGCGGCAGCAGCCGGGTGAACCGTTCCGGGTCGTCGGCAACACGATGAGCCGACGGGTTGTCGAGCGCGTCGAGGACTGCCGATGCCAATGCCTCCGCGGTCTCGGCGTCGGTGACACCCGCACGCTCGGGCGGGTCGGGCACGTGTGTGATCGCCGGCCCGAACCTGTCGATCACCGACGCGTCGCCGGTGAGCTGAGCCAGCACCGCAACCAGCACACCCGGGTCGGCCTGTCGCAGGTTCGCTCGGAGCTCGACAGGATCGAACCCGGAACCGGTGGTCGCCCGAACGGTTTCGGCATCAGTGATCACACAACGGAGTATCGATGCCGTGACGATGGCCGCGGGTCGTCATGTCTACTGAGCGGGACACTCATCGTCTCCGCAGTGCACACGTGCCTACTCTGCGGCAATGGATCGCGTGCATTACGAAGTCGACCACCGCGCATTCGGAGAACTCGCCGGCGATTTCGCACGCAAGGAGGTCGCACCGTTCATCGCCGCCTGGGAGGACGACGGCATCATCCCACGTCAGGTGTTCGCCAAAGCCGGAGCCGTTGGGCTGCTGGGCTTTGCGGCCGGCGAACAATTCGGTGGCGTCGAAGCGCACGATTTCCGCTACAACCAGGTCCTGATCGAATCGTTCATGGATGCAGACTGCGGTGCCGTCGGTTTGAGTTTCGCGGTTCACAACGACATCTGCCTGCCTTATCTTGCCGACCTGGGCAGCGCCGAACAACGCGCTCGGTGGCTGCCGGGCTTCGTCGCCGGAGACCTCATCGCGGCCATCGGGATGACCGAGCCCGGCGCCAGCTCTGATGTGGCCGGAATCCGCACCTCGGCCGTCGACGCCGGAGATCACTTCTGCGTCAACGGCGCCAAGACGTTCATCACCAACGGACAGAACGCCGATCTGGTGATCACCTGCGTGCGCACCTCAGCCGACAGGCACCGCGGCCTGACGCTGCTCGTGCTCGAGCGCGGGATGCCCGGCTTCGAGCGCGGCCGCAACCTGGACAAGCTCGGACTGCACTGCCAGGACACGTCGGAGCTGATCTTCACCGATGTGATGGTGCCGAAAGAGAACGTATTGGGCGAGGTGGGGCGCGGATTCAAATATCTGATGAAAAATCTGCCGCAGGAACGGATGCAGATCGCGGTCGGCAGCCTCGGTCGCGCCCGCGCGGCGTTGCGCTGGACGATCGATTACGTGCGCGACCGCACCGCATTCGGCAAACCCATCGGCGCATTGCAGAACACCCGATTCGTCCTCGCCGATGTCGCCACCGAGGTGTCGGTGGCGGAGGCGTTCGTCGACCGCTGCGTCATAGAGCTCAATGCCGGGCGGCTGTCACCCGCTGACGCCGCGAAGGCCAAGTTGTGGGCGACGGAGATGGAGTTTCGGTGCCTCGATTCCTGCCAGCAGCTGTTCGGCGGTTACGGGTTCATGCGCGAGTACCCGATCGCCCGCTCCGCGATGGACGCCAGGGTCACCCGTGTCTACGGCGGCACCTCGGAGATCATGCGCGAGATCATCGGCCGCGAACTGAAGCTCGCGCAGTGAAGGACGACCGCATGCAGGTGCGCAGCCACACCCTGGGCGACATCCCGCGCCGGACCGCCCGCAGGCATCCCAGCAAGGTCGCCCTCATCGACGGCGACGTCACGTTGACCTTTACCGAATTCGACGAGCTGGTCGACCGCGCCGCGGCGGCGCTGCGGGACAACGGGTTTTCGCCCGGTGACCGCGTGGCATTGCTGGCCCACAACTGCTGGCAGTACGCGGTACTTGCGTTCGCCACCGCGAGGGCGGGTGTCGTGCTCGTGCCGATCAACTTCATGCTCACCGCCGACGAGATCGCCTACATCCTCGGCCACAGCGGGGTCCGCGGATTCATCGTCGAGCACGACCTGATCCCCACGGCGGACGCAGCGATGGCCGGCAACGGATCGTCGCTCACCACCGTAGCGTTGAACGCCGACGGGCAACGCGCACCGTACGGCTGGCAAGACTTCGCGCACTGGCTGACCACCACCACTCTGCCACCCGACGTCGAGATCGCCGATGACCAGTTGCTTCGCCTGATGTACACCAGCGGCACCGAATCGCGCCCCAAGGGCGTGATGCACTCCAGCCGAAGCCTGGTGTCCAACTACGTCAGCACCATCGTGGCCGGGTCGATGTCGGAGGACGACATCGAGATTCACTCGATGCCGCTCTACCACTGTGCCCAGCTCGACAATTTCCTGGCGACCGATATCTACCTGGGCGCTACGAGCATCATCCTTCCGCGTCCCGATCCCGAGGTGATCTTGCGCAGCATCGAGGACCACGGGGCGACCAATTTCTTTGCCCCGCCGACCATCTGGATCAGCCTGCTGCGCTCGCCCATCATCGACGAAGTCGACCTGAGCAGCCTGCGCAAGGGCTACTACGGCGCATCGGCGATGCCCACAGAAATCCTGCTCGAGCTCCGCGAGCGCCTGCCTGACCTGCAGTTGTGGAACTTCTACGGCCAGACCGAGATGGCCCCTTTGGCAAGCGCATTGGGTCCGGCCGATCAGGCAGACCACGGCGGTGCGGCGGGCCGGCCCGCGATCAACGTCGAGACCACCATCCTCGACGACACCGATACCCCCGTTTCGGCCGGAGCGGTCGGAGAGATCGCGCACCGCGGACCGCAGCTCATGCTGGGTTACCTCGACGACCCGATACGCACCGCGGAAGCGTTCCGAGGCGGATGGTTCCATTCCGGAGACCTCGGCTTCTACGACGAATTCGGGCTGCTGCACGTCGTCGACCGCAAGAAGGACATGATCAAGACAGGCGGCGAGAACGTCGCCAGCCGCGAGGTCGAAGAAGTCCTGTACGGCCATCCGGGCGTAGAAGAAGTCGCAGTGTTCGGTGTCCCGCATCCGGTCTGGGTGGAGGCTGTTGTCGCGGCAGTCGTCCCGCGCGACGGCGCGAGCCCGACCGAGGCCGAACTGCTCACCCACTGCCGCAGCCACCTGGCCGGGTACAAGACGCCGAAACGGCTCCACTTCGTCGATGCGTTACCGAAGAACCCCAGCGGCAAGCTGCTCAAGCGTGATCTTCGCACCCGTTTCGGGTCAGAAAAACCGTTCCACTCACCGGACGCCTTCGCGCCGTAGCGCAGGTGGCGGCTATTGACTGGTGGCCATGAGCGAAGCCATCACGTTGACCGACGTCCAGGAGTTCATCGCGGGTTTCTGGTACCACTACGACCAGGGCCACTTCGATGAGCTGGCCACCCGGATCGGTGACGAAATGGAGTACCTCAGTCGTTCGGATTCGGGCCAGTGCCCGTTCGAGCATCTGCTGGCCGCCGAGCTGCACGGCGGTGCCGAGACTTTGGCGTGGCTGACGCAGCACCGGAACGAGAACCCCTACCCGTTGCGCCATCACGCGACCAACATCTTCCGCACAGGCAGCGAAGGCGCCGTGACCAACGTGCGCTTCTATCTGTATGTCAACCAGATCACCAACAACGTCCCGTTCGATGTGTCCAGTGGCGTCGTCGATGTCGGGATACGGCGGGCCGACCATGGCCTGGTTTTCACGTCGATGAGTGTGGTGCTCGACGCCGAGGATTCGATTCCCTTCGCTGAACACAGCGCCAAGAGTTCCGCCACGGCAGGCACGTGAGCACACCCTTCGACGGTGGCGTCGCCGTTATCACCGGTGCAGGCGCAGGCATCGGCGCGGGTCTTGCCCGACATGCCGGCTCGCTGGGCATGACGGTGGTGCTGGCCGACATCGATGCCAATGCGGTTGCGGCGCTTCGTGACGAGCTCGTAGCAGCGGGCGCGGGCGCTATCGACGTCGTGTGCGACGTCCGTGATCCGGAGGCGGTGTCCGCACTCGCCGAACGCACGTACCGGGACGTCGGACCGGTGCGGCTGCTCGTCAACAACGCAGGTGTCGAGCAGTTCGGGTTCCTATGGGACACCCCCGTCGAGAATTGGAATCGACTGGTCGACATCAACATCAGTGGAGTCTTCCACGGCGTGCGAGCATTTCTGCCGCCGATGATCGCCGCCGGTGAACCGGCGTGGGTGTGGAACCTCTCGTCGATCGGCGGCGTCGCCTCGGTGCCGCTGCAGACGCCGTACATCATGAGCAAACACGCGGTGCTGGCGCTCACCGAGTGCCTACGCCTCGAGGTCGAACTGGCCGGCCACAACCACATTCACGTCCAAGCGGTCCTGCCGGGTGCCGTGGTGTCGAACATCTTCGAATCCGCCGGTGGTGTGGACACCGGTGACGTCGCCGCCGCGGAGTCGCAGCGCGGCGCCATGCTCGACATCAAGGCCGACGCCATGGACCCGCTCGCGGCGGCCGAAGTCGTCTTCGACCAAGCTGCCCAGGGGCGGTTCTACCTTCTGACCCAACCCGACTACGTCGGCTCGGCGATGGCGGAACGCGCGGAAGCCCTGGTCTCCCAACGTCCGCCGGCACTACGGTCGGGCCGTCGGTTCGACCCCGAACAGCAATGACGCTCGACCCGGATGCCGCCGCGCGTGTCGCGTCGTTTGGTCCGATCCCGCCGATGCGAGAGCGCGGCCTGGCGGCGGTGCGACACGCGATCGAGTCCGCACCGCATCCCGACGACATGCCTGTCATGGCGAACGTCGACGACTGCGCGATCCCCGGGCCCGCCGGCCGAATTCCCGTTCGGATCTACCGCCCCACGGACACGACGGACGCGCCCGTGCTGGTCTACTTCCACGGCGGCGGCATGGTGATGGGGTCCAACCATTCATTCGAGCCACTGGCGAGAACCCTTGCCGCCCAGTCCAACGCCACCGTGATGTCGGTCGACTACCGGCTGGCTCCAGAGTTCGCCGCGCCCGCTCAGTTCGACGACGCATACGCGGCCACCGAGTGGGTTGCGGAGCACGCACAGCGCATAGACGTCGACGTCACACGACTGGCGGTCGTCGGAGACAGTGCCGGTGGCTCACTCGCTGCGGCGGTGGCGCTCGCGGCCCGCGATCGCGGCGGTCCCACGATCGCGTGCCAGGTGCTGCTCTACCCGGGCCTCGACCGCGACATGACGGTGGAATCGATGGTCGGACTTCCCGATGCGCCGATGCTCAGCCACGACGACATCGTCTACATGCATGAGCTGGCCGACGCAGGCAGCGGCGCGCCGCACGACCAGTACCGGGTGCCGGCCCATGCGGCCGACTTGAGCGCACTGCCGCCCGCCATAGTCGTTACCGCAGAATGCGATCCGATCCGCGACTGGGGCGAGCGCTACGCGTCACGGCTGCGCGACGCCGGCGTGCAAACCACACTCACGCGCTATCCCGGCGCCTATCACGGGTTCTTGATGCGGTCGGACGCCACCGCTCGCGGACGGCTGGCGATCGCTGAGGTGGGCGCCCTGCTGCGGGCGAAGTTCGACAACCCGGTGAACTTCCCGATCACCGGACACCCTGGTCCGCCCGCAGAGCGGTGCAGCCCACAATCGAGCGAACAAAGTCAGTAAGGAGACCATGACATGCTCACGGACGAGCGGCGAATGGAGCTTTCCGATGTGCTGCGTCCCGCCGCGCCGCCACGGGAGATCGACAATGTCTACACGGCCGACCAGAAGGAGCGACTACTCGACGTCGTCCGCACGCAGGGGCCATGGAAGCTGATCATTGCCCAGCACTTCGCCTCCGCAGAAGAGTTGATGGCGACGATGAGCGGCGCATTCCCCGAGGGTTTCGAACCGTCGCTCGACTTGTTCCTGACACCGACCTTTCGCGGCTACCTCGCCAACTACGGCACGGTCCTCTATCCCGAACTGCACGACTGCTTCTACAACCAGCGATTCGTCGAACTTGCAAAGAGCTACTGGAACGCCGACTACGCCAAGCCCGAGTTGATGCTGTTCAACATCAACGGCCCGTGCGCCAACCGCGACCCCGGCCACCTTGACTCCCCGAGCTTTCGCGGCGTCCGTCACGAGAATGCGCCGACATGGCTGTGCAGTGTGATGGGCAAGTCCGGCCTGTTCCAGGACTACCTGATCAAGATGGCTCAGGTGATCACGTGGTTCTCGCTCGACGAAGGAAGCGGCTTCACCTACTGGCCTGACGGCCCACTGAAGGCACCGCAGCGACTGCTGCCTCCGGTGTTCAACCGGGGTGTGGTGGTCCAGAACGAGATGATGGTGCACCGCGGCGAGGCGAATGGTCCCCTCGAACAGCAGACTCCGGCCGGGCTCGCCTTCGACACGCTGTTCACCGGCGACCCGAGCGATCGCGACCACTGGCTGCTCAAGAACGGCGAGGACGTGATCGCCCGGCACCACACCGACGATCTGCGCTTCCTGGTGCACTGGTCGGCCGAAGTGTTCTCCGACTTCGACGAACTGAAGAAGAACATGGACGGCTCGGACGATCTCACCGCCGACAAGGCCATCGACATGATGGTCGACGATCTCAGTCGCAAAGGCATCAGACTCGATGTGCCGAGCGAGCCGCTGCACGATCCGGAATTCATCGGCGCGCTCAACGCGGCCTACGACCTCGGCGGCCCGGCGGTATACCCGGATGAGGCACCGATCAGCGCCTTCCAGCTGACCTGAGGATTGCGGGCGATGGAATGCGAGTGCGTCGAGCGCCAAGCGATCATCGATGTTCTCAACAGATACGCGACGTGTCTGGACACGCGAGACTGGTTGGGCCTGAATGACGTATTTCACCCGGAAGCGGTAGGAAACTACGCTGCCACGCTCACTGGGCGAGCGGCCATCGTCGAATCGATCCGCAGTTTTCTCGACGGCTGCGGGCCGTCGCAGCATCTTCTCGGCAACTATCAGATTGCGATCGACGGCGATGAGGCGCGCTCGGTGACCAAGGCGCGGGTGTTACACGTCGGGGCCGGGGACCGCGCGCAGCTGACCCCGTATGAAGCGATCGGCGTCTACCGGGATCGACATCTGCGTACAGCCGACGGATGGCGAATCATCCACCGTCACTTCGATGTCCAGATCGCCATGGGCGATATCAACGTCCTGCGGCCGGCTTGAAAGGAGCGATCATGCAGAGGTTCGATGACCGCCGGATCGTCATCACCGGTGCCGGCTCGGGTATCGGGCAGGCCACCGTCGCCCGTCTCCTCGAGGAGGGCGGCACAGTCGTCGCGATCGACGTCGCCGCCGAAGGGCTCGCGAGGACAACGGCTGCTGCCGAGGACGCGGGCACGGCGAAGCGATTGACGACCGCCGTCCTGGACATCTCCGACGAGGTTGCGGTTGGCAGCGAGGTCGCTGCCGCTGTCAACACCCTCGACGGGCTGGATGTGCTCGTCAATGCCGCGGCCATTCAGCTCTGTGCCCACACCCACGAACACACGCTGCACGACTGGAACACCACACTGGCGATCAACCTGACGGGCACGTTCCTGATGACGCGCGCTTCGCTTCCCGCGCTCATCGACTCCGGTCGCGGCGTGGTGGTCAACTTCACCTCCACCGCAGCCACTTTCGCGCATCCATACATGGCCGCGTACGCCGCGAGCAAGGGCGGCGTGCTGGCATTCACCCACGCACTGGCGCTGGAATACTCGAAACAGGGGCTTCGAGCGGTCAACATCCAGCCGGGTGGGGTGTCGACGGCGTTGGCCAACAGCACCCTCGACAAGATGCCCGAGGGATACGACTTGGCACTGTGGGCCAAGCAGACTCCGCTGCTGCACGGCAAGGAGAACGAAATCCTCGGCGACCCCAGCGCCGTCGCGGCCGTGATCGCGATGGTCGCCTCCGACGACGGAGCGTTCATCACCGGCACCGAGATCCGCGTCGACGGCGGCGCGCACGCCTGACGCTCAGCGCACCACCACCGAGCTGGGCTCGCGCGGTGCGCCCATCATGTCGCGGTGCGAGGGCGGCTGCCTGCCGTCCTCGTCGATGATGCCGTAGCGCTGCGCCATCTCGGCGCCGATGACGGTGTGGCCGGACAGCTCGGCGAGATCGGGATCGCGATACAGCGCGTCGATCACATGGCCGGTGAACTCCGGGGTTTCGGCATGCTCCGCCGTCTTGGCCAGCGCGTCCGGATGTCCGGCGAACGCACTGCGGAAGCGCTCGGTGAGCAGAATGCCCATCCAGATCGACACCGTGGCCACACCGGTACCACGGAAGTCGACCGCCATGTCGGCGGCCATCTTGTCCACGCCCGCTTTCTGGGCGCCGTACGCCGGGCCGTGCATGTAGCACACCGATCCCGGCGACGACGTGAACGCGATCAAAGCTCGGTCCCGCCGCACCAACAGCGGCGCGGCATACCAGGACGCCACATACGCCGACCGCAACCCGACGTCGAGCACGTCACCCAGCTCGAGTGGCTTCTCCCAGAACGGCTTTGGGCTGACCAGATCGTCGTGAATGGCCGCGGCGTTGTTCACCAACAGATCCAACCCGCCGTTTTCGTCGTCGACCCGCTTGAACAATGCGGCAACCGCATCGTCGTCGCGGTGGTCGACACTCACGGCGATGCCGCCGTCGCCAGGATCAGTCACGGTCCTGCCGGTCAGATAGACCCGCCAACCGTCAGCTATCAGCGCGGAAGCGATGCCACGGCCGGCGCCGCGACTGGCACCGGTCACGACCCCCACCGGTGAATCGATGTGACCGCTCACGAGACGAGATTACGGTGCGGCGCGCACCGTCTCATCGACTATGGGCAATCGGCGCGCGGCCACCGCGTCGTGGATCGATTCCGTCAGCTCGGAGCAGGACAAGAACAGCGTGGGCCGGCCAGGAGTATCCAGTAGCGCGGCATTACGCCGCTGCGGGCAGCGAGCCATCGCGTCGGCGTCCCACTGCACGCTCGTCTGCTCCCAACTGCTCTTGCGGGCCAGTACTTCCGCACCGCATGTCCGGCACGCCACGGGCACCATCGGCACGTCGGCGAGCCGGTTGTCGGCCCGAAGGGTCACCCTGTCGCGCCCGAACGCTCGGCGATGTTCGCCTCGACTTCCTGCTGCCAGGCTTCGCGTGGGCGCGTGACATCGATCTCGTACTCGAACCGGTTTACCATGTCGGGTTCTACGTCGGCGAGGTCGACGTAGAACTGCTCGTACCACCGGCGCAACTGGTACACCGGCCCGTCCTCCTCGCACAGCAACGGGTTGTCGATGCGCACCTTGTTCTTCCAGATCTGCACGTCCTGCTCGAAGCCGACCTTGACCCAGTCGCCAAGCGCGATGGCGGCCTGCATTGCCGCTTCCTCGGGCAAGTGAGCCGACTTCTTAACGATGATTCCGTACTGCAGCACAAAGGAATTGGCATCGATCGGGTAATGGCAGTTGATGAGAATCGTCTTCTGGTCGTCGTTCTCGAAGTGGTAGGTCAGGTCGTCGATCATGAACGAGGGGCCGTAGTACGACGCCACTGAGGTCGTGCCGAGCAGTCGTGGCTGGCCTTCCGGATCCGGTATGTCCCCGCGAGAGCCGCTGTTCATGTACTGCGTCGCGAGGTGTCCTTCAAAAATGTTCTTGAACTGCGTCGGCATCGAGCCGTGGATGTAGAAGAAGTGCGCCATGTCCACGACGTTGTCGATGATCTCGCGGCAGTTGGTGTGAACGACGGTGGTGTACCAATGCCAGTCGGTCCAGTCGTCGCTCGCCGCACCCTCGATCCGGGGTATGGCGACTTCCGGCGGCGGCGGGTTGCGCTCGGGGTCGTTCCAGACGAACAGCATGCCGTCCTGTTCCAGGGTGGTCCACGTCGCGGTGCGGGCCAGCCTCGGCGTCCGCTTGCTGTAGGGCACCTTCTTGCATCGGCCGTCGCCGCCCCATCGCCAGTCGTGAAACGGGCAGGCGATCTCGTCGCCCTTCACGGTGCCCTGACTCAGATCCCCGCCCATGTGACGGCAGTAGCCGTCGAGCACGTTGATCTTGCCGTCGCCGCTGCGGAACACCACCAGCTTCTGGCCGAACGCGCTCACCGAGTGTGGCTCGCCGTCGCCGAAGTCCCTGATCAGACCCAGGCAGTGCCATCCGCGGGCAAATCGGGTCGGCGCTGCTGCGGCTTCGATCTGCCGAATCTCGTCGGTTTCTGCGGTCCCTGGCTGCAACGTCATGCCCTCGTTGTACGCCCGCGGCGCGGCTCGTGGCGCGAATCGTCCCGCTGGGAGGGAAGATCCTCCGCGACAGTGACCGCCCCGACCTACTGTCGAAGCCGTGACGACTGCTGCGCCCACCACCGTTCCCGCCGGGAAGCCCCTGCGCGATACGTCCGTCGACCTGCTCGTGGTGGGATCGGGCACCGGCATGGCCGCCGCGCTGGCGGCCGCCGAGCACGGACTCAACGTGCTGATCGTCGAGAAATCGCCATACGTCGGCGGTTCCACCGCGAGGTCCGGCGGGGCCCTGTGGATTCCCGCGAGCCCGGTGCTCGAGGAGAACGGAGCCGGGGACACCGCGCAGAAGGCACGGACCTACCTGGACTCGGTCGTCGCCGGCACCGCTCCGCCGCAACGGTCAGCGGAGTTCGTCACCCACCTCGCGGCGACAGTCCAGATGCTGCGCCGCACCACGCCCATGCGGTTCACGTGGGCACGCGACTACTCCGACTACCACCCCGAGCAACCCGGGGGAAGTGCCGACGGGCGGACGTGTGAGTGCAGACCGTTCAACACCTCGCTTCTCGGCCGGTACCGCTCGTTGCTGCGCCCGGGGTTGATGGAGCCGACGATCCCGATGCCGACCACGAGTGCGGACTATCGCTGGATGAACCTGATGGTCCGGGTACCTCGAAAAGGCCTGCCGCTCATCGCCAAACGACTGGCTCAGGGCATCGGCGGCCTGATGCTCGGACGACGGTACACCGCAGGCGGACAGGCGCTGGCCGCAGGCTTGTTCGCAGGCGTCCTGCGCGCGGGCATCGGTGTGTGGACGCAGACCACGCTGGTGCGGCTGATCACCGACGGCGACCGGGTCACCGGAGCCGTCGTCACCCACAACGGACGCGAGGTCACCATCCAAGCACGGCGCGGCGTCGTGTTGGCCGCGGGCGGCTTCGACCACAACATGGACATGCGGTGGAAGTTCCAGTCCGAATCACTCGGCGAGCACACCAGCCTGGGTGCCGAGACCAACACCGGTGATGCGATCCGCATCGCTCAAGATGCTGGTGCCGCAATCGATCTGATGGATCAGGCGTGGTGGTTCCCTGCGGTGGCACCGGTGCCGGGGGGCGATCCGCTGGTCATGCTCGCCGAACGATCCCTGCCGGGCTCGCTGATCGTCGACCAGACGGGCCGGCGGTTCACCAATGAGTCGTCCGATTACATGTCGTTCGGCCAGTGCGTGCTCGAAAGGGAGCGTGCCGGTAACCCCGTCGAGTCCATGTGGATCGTTTTCGATCAGCAGTACCGCAACAGCTATGTCTTTGCCGCGGACCGCTTTCCGCGAATGAGTCTGCCGCAGTCGTGGTACGACGCGGGGATTGCCCACCGCTCCGACGATCTGGCCGAACTCGCGCGCATGATGAAGGTGCCCGAGGCGGAGTTCGTCGCCACCGTCGGCCGATTCAACGAGATGTCGCGCGCTGGACACGATTCCGACTTCGGTCGCGGACGCAGCGCGTATGACCGCTACTACGGCGACCCCACGATCACTCCGAACCCGAATCTGCGCCCGCTCGACCACGGCCCGTTCTATGCGGTCAAGATGGCGCTCAGCGACCTCGGTACGTGCGGCGGCCTGCGCGCCGACGAGCGCGCCCGGGTGCTGCGCGAAGACGGCACCGCCATCGCGGGGCTGTATGCGATCGGCAACACCGCCGCGAACGCGTTCGGCGCCACCTACCCCGGTGCGGGCGCGACGATCGCGCAGGGTCTGGTGTACGGATACATTGCCGCCCGCGACGCCGCCGCGACGTGATCACGCGTGGTCTGATGTCGCCGCCGGGGCGGCTCCGTCGTCGGCCTCGGCTTTCTTCTCGATCTCGTACCAGTATTCCGGTGCAGGCCAAGGGACTTTCGTTCGTCCACCGTCACCGACACGCGGGAACTCGGCCTCGGCCTCGTCGAGCTCCTTGATCATCTTCAGGGTCAGCTCGCGCTCGTTGGCGTAGTACCGCTCGGCCCAGTTCAGCGCTACTCGCGCATAGGCCCATGTCGTGTCGGCTCCCGCCCATTTGGCGTCCTTGGCCGCGCTGCGATGCATCTCGTCGGCGTAAGCCAGGTGTTCTTGCAGGATCTCGCGCAGCCTGGCGGGGTTGGTGAGGTGCCCCAGCGTCACCCGCAGCAGAGGACTGTGCTTGAGCACCGGCGGATCGAGCGGAGCGTCGTTTGCCCACCGGGTCACCGCCTCCATGCCCTCTTCAGTGATCTTGTACAGCCTGCGACTGCGAGGGCTGCCGTCGCTATCGACACGCGATGTCACGAAGCCGAGTTGCTCGAGCTTCTTGAGTTCGGAGTAGATCTGGCTGTACGCAGGGCTTCCGTAAAAGAACCGCATACTCCAATCGATCCACTTCCGGATGTCATATCCCGACAGCTCGTACTCGTACGACAGCATGCCCAATAGCGCCCAGCTGGTCGCCGCAAGGTTCGGCTTCCCCTGCTGGTCGCTGTCTTTCACCAGCTCAGACTAACAACCCAGGTCACACTCGAACGCGAACTGACCACTGGGCGGGAGACCTGGTTGCGGTCGGACTCCTCAAGGCTGAAAGTTGCGTGCACCGCGACTTGGGAAGGCGATGACAGAAACTCACGAACTGCTGACCGCGGCTGTGCGCCGTCTGATCGACGCCACCATCCGCACGGAAGTCGACTCGACCGCCATCGCAGCCGCAACCGAAAGGATCGAGGCGGCCACGGCGCATCTGAGCGAATCACTCCTACCGGGATCGTTCGGTGTGCAAACCGGACCGGACGGTCACCCGATCGCGTGGGGCAACGTCGTCATCGGGATCCGCAATCCCGTCGCGCCTCCCCTGGCTGTTCATCACGGCACGGACGGCGTGGTGCACACGGACTTCATTCTCGGCGCCGCCTACGAGGGGCCGCCGGGTCATGTCCACGGCGGTGTGTGCGCGATGATCCTCGACCACGTCCTCGGCGCCACCGCGCACCAGCCGGGTAAGCCCGCCGTCACCGGCACGCTGACGCTGCGCTACCTCCGCGGCACCCCCCTGGGGCGGCCGCTGCGCGCCCAGGCGCATGTCGAGCGCATCGAGGGTGCGAAAACGTTTGCCGTCGGCCACATCGCCGGCCCCGGTGGGATCACCGTCGAGGCGGAGGGCGTGTTCATCCATCCGAAGCGAGGTCGGGCAGATGGCTGACAATTCTGGTCCGACCCAGCAGTATCTGCCTATGGCACCTCTTCAGCGATACAACGATCGTCGAGTCCTGATCACCGGTGGCGGCTCCGGGATCGGTCAGGCGACCGTGCTGCGGATCCTGGACGAAGGCGGCCGGGTGGCGGCGGCGGACGTGAGCGAGTCCGGTTTGAAGGACACCGTCGCCAAGGCCGAACCGCACCGCGACCGGCTGACGGCGGTGGTCCTCGACGTCTCCAGTGAGGAGTCTGTGAAGCAGGGCGTGGCCCAGGCCGTCGAAGCGCTCGGAGGTCTCGACGCGCTGGTGAACGCGGCGGGGATATTGCGGTCGGTGCATTTTCTCGAAACCACGCTTGCCGATTTCGAACAGGTGCTGCGGATCAATCTGATCGGCACGTTCCTGATGACGCGAGAGGCCATCCCCGCGTTGCGCAACGGCACCGACCCTGCCGTCGTCAACTTCAGTTCCACCTCCGCGGCCTTCGCGCACCCCTACATGTCCGCCTACGCAGCGTCGAAGGGCGGGGTTCAAGCGATGACCCACACGCTCGCGCTGGAGTTCGCGAAGGAGCGGATCAGGTTCAACTCGGTTCAGCCCGGCTCGATCTCGTCCGGAATGACCGACGGCACCGGCGAATCCAAACAGAGCGTCGGTCCCGGACTGCCAGCCGACGCCGACTTCTCGCTGTTCGGCAAGATCATGCCGACCCTCCCGGTGGACGGCGGCGGCATGTTCGCCAGGCCGGACGCCGTCGCCGCTGTGGTGGCGATGCTCGCCTCCTCGGATGCCTATTTCGTGACGGGGACCGAGGTGCGAGTCGACGGCGGAACCCACATGTAACGTGCTTTCAATGACGACCCCCGAGCGGCCCCTCCGTGTGATTCAGTGGACCACGGGCAACATCGGCCGACGATCGCTGCACGCGATCATCGGCCGCGATGACATGGAACTCGTCGGCGTTTAC
This sequence comes from Mycobacterium sp. 29Ha, assembly GCF_032883055.1. Taxonomy (NCBI): domain Bacteria; kingdom Bacillati; phylum Actinomycetota; class Actinomycetes; order Mycobacteriales; family Mycobacteriaceae; genus Mycobacterium; species Mycobacterium sp. 29Ha. Next base: position 405,224 of record NZ_JAMQTI010000001.1, on the reverse strand, counting down.
GCCCACGGCGCGGACAAGGTGGGAGTCGACGCGGCCGAGCTGTCGGGCTGGCCCGAACCCACCGGCATCAAGGCCACCAACGACATCGCGGAGCTCATCGCGTTGGCACCCGACGCCTGTTGTTACAACCCGCTGTGGCCCAGCATCGATGAACTCGTCGCACTGCTCGAAGCCGGCGTGAACGTGTGCACCAGCGCCGCCTGGATCACCGGCGGCAAGCAGACACCCGAGGATCTGACGCGCATCCGGAAAGCTTGCGAGAAAGGCAATTCCACGATCTTCGGCAATGGCGCCCACCCGGGCATGACGAACATGGTGGGCATGGTGCTGTCAGGCTCGTGCGAGCGGGTCGACGAAATCCGGATCACCGAATCGGTCGACTGCTCGACGTACGAGTCGGCGGGAACGCAGACGGCGATGGGCTTCTCGCAGGACCCCGACACCCCGGGTCTGGCCGAGAGCGTGCGACGCGAGAGCGAGGTGTTCGCCGAATCCGCCGCGATGATGGCCGACGCCATCGGCGCCAAGCTCGACAGAATGACGTTCGACGTGACGTTCACGCCCGCGACCGGCGACAGCGATCTGGGATTCATGCAGATCCCCTCGGGCACCGTCGGCGGTGTCATGGGCTATCACCGCGGCTGGGTGGGCGACAAGAACGTCGTCAGCGTCGGATTCAACTGGATCATGGGCAGCCACGTCACCCCGCCCAAGCCGCTCGAACACGGTCACGTCATCCAAGTGTTCGGCCTGCCGAACATGCGCACGGTGCTGCACTGCCTGCCGCCCAAGGACTGGACCGAGCCCGGATTCATGGGCCTCGGCATGATCTACACGGCGATGCCGGTCACCAACGCCGTGCCCGCAGTCGTCGCGGCCGCACCAGGCATCGTCACGCTCAAGGACCTCCCGCCGGTCACCGGCCGGGTGGCCCGCTAATCGGCGGTCTGGACGACGACGCCGATGGCGCCGGCGCCGAGGTGAATCGCCAACACCGGGCCCATGTCGGTGACGGTGAGCGAGTCGATCTGCGGTAAGCGCGCGGTCAGCGCGGCGCCCATTTCGTCTGCGCCATCGTGATTGTCGACGTGGTGGACGGCGATCCTCGCGCCGCCCTCGCCGACGATCTCCGCGACCCGCTCGACCATGGCGGTGTGCGCCTTGGTGAGCGTGCGCACCCGCTGATCCAGCACGAGTCGACCGTCCACATCCAGACACAGCAGCGGCTTGAGCGACAGCGCCGTGCCCAGCCACGACGCCGCCGTGCCGATCCGCCCGCTGCGCCGCAAGTTGTCCAGTCGGTGCACAACGATGAACGCGTGAGTGCGCGGCACCGCCGAACGGGCTTCCGCCTCAACGGCTTCCAAATCCTCGCCGGCAGCTGCCGCGTCTGCCGCGGCGCACGCGACAAACCCGACCCCCATCGCCGCCGATCGTGAATTGACCACGCGGACCGAGGGGCCGAACTCGCGGGCCGCCTGCACCGCCGTGCTGAAGGTGCTCGACAGCGCGGCGGAGAGGTGGACTGCGACGACACCGTCGCCGTTGCTGTCGGCCAGCGCCTGCCGGTACGTCTCGGTCAGCGCCGCCGGCGATGCCCCCGAGGTCGTCGCGCGCGGGCGGTCGTGAATGTCGTTGGGCACGTCGTCGACACCGTCACGGAGATCGGCGCCGTCCACCAGGACATGCAGCGGCACCTGACGGATGTTGTTCTGCTTCAGCTCATCTGCCGTCAGACGGGACGACGAGTCCGTCACGACGATCACGGACATGCCACGCCGGCCTCCGCGAGCGCCTTGAGCATCAGGTCGGCCACGGCCTGGTGCGCTTCGAAATTCCAATGGATGCCATCTGGATTCCCCCGGCCGCTCATGACCTCGTCGCCGACGGCGGCCTTCAGGTCGACGAGGGGAATGCCGTGTTCGGCCGCCCATGCGGTGATCGCCTTCACCGTGCCTTCGCGGCCGTGGTGCGCCTTTCCGTAGGTCTCGGCGATGTGCACCGAAGGCAACGACGCCACCACCGGGATTCCGGGACGGTTGAAATCGATGGCGCCACGCGTCATCTCGAGGTATTCGACTGACACGTGGGGCGGCAGCGCCGCACGGGACACCGGCGAGAGGCGCGGCTGAAGCCAGCCGTACCCATCGCGCGCCCAGCGCCGCAGCCACGCCGGACGGATGTACCGGATCAGCTCGCGCAGCGCGGTGGGCAGCGGCGACGGCAGCGAATCCATCCCACATGTCGCGAACACCACCGCACCCGCACGCGGCAGCGCCGCCCAGGCCCGCGGGTCCTGGGTGGCGGCCCACCACACGTCGCGGCAGGTCCAGCCGATCCGGCCGATGAGCTCGACATCCCAATCAAGCTGTGCAGCAACGATATTAGGCCATATACGTGGGTCGTCGGACGGCAGCCCGCCGGTCGGGCCGTAGTACGACAGCGAGTCGCAGAACAGCAGCAGCGTCGGGCGGACGGGATCAGAGGACATCGTTGGCAACCTGCGCCGAGGCGTTCCACACGTCGAGCCGCCAGCGAATGTCCGTTGGCGCGGCGTCGACGTCGCTGTGCGCGGACAACTGCACCCAGCTGCAGTTGCCCATGCCGCCGAGGATCGGCCAATTGTCGACGGGCAAACCGAGCAATCCAGCGGTCAGCGCGGCGATCAGCCCGCCGTGAGCGACGAGCACCACCGGCCGTTCCGGATCGTCGACACCCCAATCCGCATGCTCGGCGAGCAGCTCGTTCACCAGCGGCATGCTGCGCGCGGCCACGTCGACCCGGCTCTCTCCGCCATGCGGTGCCCAGCGGGCGTCTTCGCGCCACGCCAGCCGGGCGCCCGGCGCCTGGGCGTCGACCTCGAGATGCGTCAACCCCTGCCAGTCGCCGAGGTGCGTCTCGCGAAGCCGGGTGTCCAATTGCACTGGCATTCCGGCGCGCTCCCCCAGGCTGACCGCGGTGTCCAGCGCCCGTCGCAGGTCAGAGGACACGATGAGCAACGGCTGCCGCTTGGCCAGCACCTCGGCCGCGGCAACGGCCTGATCCCGGCCCAGATCGGACAGTTCGGTGTCCAGTTGGCCCTGCATGCGGCTGCCCGCGTTGTACTCGGTCTGCCCGTGACGCAGCATGACCAGTCGGCGGATCCTCACGAGTCGGATTCCTCCGCTCTTCGCGCAAGCGGCTCATCGGATTCCAGATCCACCGCGATGACGGGGCAGTCACGCCACAGCCGATCGAGGGCATAGAAATCGCGCTCGTCCTGATGCTGGATGTGCACAACGATGTCGACGAAATCGAGCAGCGTCCACCGTCCCTCGCGGCCGCCTTCCCGCCGGGCCGGCTTGTGCCCCGCCAGCCGCATCTTCTCCTCGACCTCGTCGACGATCGCGTTGACCTGCCGCTCGTTGGACGCCGACGCGATGACGAAGCAGTCGGTGATGACCAGCTGCCCCGAAACGTCGATCACGGTGACGTCCTCGGCGAGCTTGGACGACGCCGCCCGCGCGGCCACCGTCGCCATGTCGATCGCCTCTTGGGATGCGCTCATCGGGGGGACTCCTCCGCCAACGAATTGGCCTCGTACAGCTTGCGTTTGGCCACGTACTGCACCACACCGTCGGGCACCAGATACCAGATGGGCCTGCCCTTTTCGGCGCGCCTACGGCAGTCGGTCGACGAGATCGCCAGCGCGGGAACCTCCACGAGGCTCAGCGCTTCAGGCGGCAGCTCGGCCATGGCCGCCTTGATGTGCTGACCGTCGAGCTCGTAACCGGGCCGGCTGACTCCGACGAATTTGGCGATGGAGAACATCTCCTCCCAGTTCTGCCAGGACAGAATCGACGCCAGCGCGTCGGCTCCGGTGATGAAGTACAGGTCCGCGTCCGGGTTGAGCGCACGCAGGTCGCGCAGGGTGTCCTTGGTGTAGGTCGGACCGCCGCGGTCGATGTCGACGCGGCTGACCGAGAACCTCGGGTTCGACGCGGTGGCGATGACGGTCATCAAATAGCGGTCCTCGGCGGCGGTGACGTGGCGGTGATGCTTCTGCCACGGCTGACCGGTCGGGACGAAAACCACCTCATCGAGCTCGAACAAGTCGGTGACCTCGCTTGCTGCGACCAGGTGGCCGTTGTGGATGGGATCGAACGTCCCACCCATCACGCCCAGCCTGCGTCGCGAAACCACGATTGACCAGCTTACTTCCCGCGTCGAGCGTGGGCTTGACGCACGGTTTCGGCCGACAAAGTGTGCGGGTAACCCACGTTCGCGCCGACCCTAGACCGGCAGCAGCGCATCGATGACCGAGGCGAGCTGCTTGGCGGACCGACATTCGTGCATCGTGATGACGTCCTGATAGCGCGGCACCGCCGAGTCGCCGCTGCCCCATAGGTGCCGCGGCTCGGGGTTGAGCCAGTGCGCGTGCCGGCTGGAGTTGACCATGTGCGCCAGCAGCTCGATCTCGGGGTTGCGATAGTTGTTGCGCCCGTCGCCGAGCACCAGCAGGGAGCTGCGCGGCGACAGCACATTCGGCCAGGTGTTCATGAACGAGGCGAACGCGTGCCCGTAGTCGGAGTGGCCGTCGCGGGTGTACACCCCGGCTTCGCGGGTGATCCGCTGCACAGCGACCGCCAGGTCGGCGTCCGGCCCGAACAACTCGGTCACCTCGTCGGTGGTGTCGATGAACGCGAAGACCCGAACCCGGGAGAACTGCTGGCGCAGCGCGTGCACGAGCATCAACGTGAAATGACTGAAACCGGCAACCGACCCGGATACGTCGCACAGCACCACCAGTTCGGGCCGCGCCGGATGCGGCTTCTTGAGCACCACGTCGATCGGCACGCCGCCGGTGGACATCGATTTGCGCAGTGTTTTGCGCAGATCGATCTCACCCTGTCGCGCCCGGCGCCGCCGGGCGGCCAGCCGGGTCGCCAGCGTACGCGCCAGCGGCTTCACGACGCGTTGCATCTGACGCAGCTGTTCGCCTGAGGCACGCAGGAACTCGACGTTCTCCGCGAGCTGCGGCACGCCGTACATCTGCACGTGGTCGCGGCCCAGCTGTTCAGCGGTGCGACGTTTCGTTTCCGCCTCGACCATTCGACGCAGTTGATTGATGCGTTGCGCCGCCATCGCTTTGGCGATCTGCTCCTGGGTTGGCGTCGGTTCGTCGCCGTAGGGGGCGAGCAGGCCGGCCAGCAGCCGGCCTTCCAGGTCGTCGAGGTTCATGGCCTTGAGCGCCTGATAGGACGAATAAGACGGGCCGCGGCTGGAGTTGTACCGCCCGTGCGCCTCGACGATCTGGGCGATCATCCGCTGGAGCCGCTCGTCCAGATTGGCCAGATCCTCGTTGGCTTCCAATAGGTCCAACAGCGCCTGCCGCATGGCGTCGACATCCTCGGGCGGCAATCCCTCGGGCTCGCCGCCCGTTTCGTCGTCATCGTCGACGAAGACGGTCTTCGCGCCCAGCGCCGCGGGAAACCACAGATCGAACATCGCGTCGTAGGTCTCGCGGTGATCGGGGCGGCGCAGCACCGCGCATGCAAGTCCCTCGCGCAGCTGTTCCCGGCTCTGCAGCCCCAGTACCGACATCACCCGCCCGGCATCGACGGTTTCCGACGGACCCACCGAAATCCCCTGCCCGCGCAGCGCTTCCACGAACTCGACCAGGTGGCCGGGTATTCCGTGCGGCGCCAACGGCTGCGGTGGGCGGGTTCGGCGGACTGCCATCAGTTCTCTCCTAGTTCAGGCGTAGCTCGCCGGAGGCTTTGATCTGATCGGACTGGTGTTTGAGCACCACTCCGAGAGTCGCCGCGATGGTCGCATCGCTGATCGTGTCCAGCCCCAGTGCCAGCAAGGTGCGGGCCCAGTCGATGGTCTCGGCCACCGAGGGGAGCTTCTTGAGCTGCATACCGCGCAGCACGCCGATGATGCGGACCAGTTCCTCGGCGAGGTGTTCGGGCAGTTCGGGCACGCGGGACAACAGGATGCGCCGTTCCAGCTCGGCATCGGGAAAGTCGATGTGCAGGAACAGACACCGGCGCTTGAGCGCCTCTGACAGTTCACGAGTGGCATTGGAGGTCAGCACGACGAACGGTTTGCGCTCGGCGACGATGGTGCCCAGTTCGGGCACCGTCACCGCGAAGTCGCTGAGCACCTCCAGCAGCAGGCCCTCGATCTCGATGTCCGCCTTGTCCGTCTCGTCGATTAGCAGCACCGTCGGCTCGGTGCGTCGGATCGCGGTCAGTAGCGGACGCGTCAGCAGGAACTCTTCGCTGAACACATCGGTTTTGGTCTGGTCCCAGTCACCGGAGCCGGCCTGGATGCGCAGGATCTGCTTGGCGTGGTTCCACTCGTACAGCGCGCGGGCCTCGTCGACGCCCTCGTAGCACTGCAGCCGCACCAGACCTGAGCCGGTCGCCTGCGCGACCGCGCGGGCCAGTTCGGTCTTACCCACACCGGCGGGACCTTCGACCAACAACGGCTTGCCCAGCCGGTCGGCAAGGAATACCGCTGTGGCGGTTGCGGTGTCGGGAAGGTAGCCCGTCTCGGCGAGCTTCTTGCCGACATCGTCGATGTCTGCGAACAACGGTGCTGGGCGCGCGGGGACGCTCACTCGGCTACTCCTAATCAGGCGGGACGGGTCTGGCCGTCGCCCCACACAATCCACTTGGTCGATGTCAGTTCTGGCAGGCCCATCGGACCCCTGGCGTGCAGCTTCTGGGTCGAGATGCCGATCTCGGCGCCGAACCCGAACTGCTCGCCGTCGGTGAACGCCGTCGATGCGTTCACCATCACCGCCGCGGCGTCCACCTGCTCTGTGAACCGTTGTGCAGCAGCAAGATTGGTTGTCACGATGGCTTCGGTGTGACCGGTGCCGTATTCGTTGACGTGCTCGATCGCGGCGTCGAGACCGTCGACCACCGCGACCGCGATGTCCATCGACAGGAACTCCGCTCGAAGTTCGTCGTCCGACGGATTCTCGTGCAGCGTGACGCCAGCGTCGCGCAGCGCTTTCGTCAGCCGCGGCAGCGCGGTGTCGGCGATCGCGGCGTCGATCAACAGCGATTCGGCGGCATTGCACACGCTGGGCCTGCGCGTCTTGGCGTTGAGCAGAATGCGTTCGGCAACATCGAGATCGGCCGATTCGTGCACGTACACATGACAATTGCCGACACCGGTCTCGATGGTGGGGACCATCGCGTCGCGCACCACGGCGTCGATCAGCCCTGCTCCCCCACGCGGGATCACGACGTCGACGAGACCGCGGGCCTGGATCAGATGCGTGACGCTGGCGCGGTCGGCGCTGGGAAGCAGCTGCACGACGTCGGGTTCGAGCCCCTCACCGACCATCGCTGCCCGCAGCGCGGTGACGAGCGCTTCGTTGGACTGGGCCGCCGACGAGCTTCCGCGCAGCAGCGCCGAATTGCCGGACTTCAGCGTCAACCCGAACGCGTCGACGGTGACGTTCGGCCTGCCTTCATAGACGATGCCGACCACGCCGAGCGGGACGCGCTGCTGGCGCAACTGCAGGCCGTTGGGCAGCGTGCGCCCGCGCAGCACCTCGCCGATGGGGTCGGGCAGCCCGGCGACCTGTCGCAGTCCGGCGGCGATGCCGTCCACACGCTGAGGATTCAGCGCGAGCCTGTCGAGCATGGCCTCCGGTGTGCCTGCGGCTCTGGCAGCCTCGAGATCGCGCTCGTTGGCGGCGAGGATCTCGTGCACCCGCGCAAGCACCGCGTCTGCCGCGGCATGCAGCGCGCGGTTCTTGGTTTCGGTGGACAGCGTGGCCAGGGTGCGGGCGGCGACGCGGGCCCGGCGGGCGGCGTCGTGGACCTGCGAGCGCAAGTCGGACCCAGGCCCATCTGTCGCTTCACTCCAGGCTGCAGCCTGCACACTCATTGAGCCAGCGTATCGAACCTCTCTGGGCAGTTCGACACGTGTCAGGTAGCGGGCCTGGGCTAGCTTGGCTGTTATGGCCGCACGGGTCTGTGTTGTGGGCAGTGTCAACGCCGATCTGACGTTCACCGTGAACGCGTTACCGCGGCCCGGCCAAACGGTGCTGGCGTCCGCACTGCTGTCCTCACCAGGGGGCAAGGGCGGAAATCAGGCGGTGGCCGCGGCGCGCGCGGGCGCATCGGTGCAGCTTGTCGCCGCTCTCGGTAGCGACGCGACCGCCGAGCAGTTGCGCGCGCACCTGTCCGCGAACGACGTAGGGCTCGACGGGCTGGTGTCGGTGGCCGGGCCCAGCGGCACGGCGGCCATCGTGGTGGACGCCGCGGCCGAGAACAACATCGTGGTCGCCCCCGGCGCCAACGCCAAGTTGTCTGTCGACTCCGCCGACGTCCAGGCAGTCATCGCCGACAGCGATGTCGTTCTGCTGCAGCTGGAGATCCCGATCGCCACCGCGATCGCTGCCGCACGCGTCGCCCGGGCCGCCGGCGCGACAGTCATCGTCAACGCCTCCCCGTCCGGCGCGCGGCCGCACGATCTGCTCGCACTGTCCGAACTGGCCGACGTCGTCGTCGTCAACGAAGCGGAAGCTCGTGAATGGCACTGGCCCGTCGCCCATCTTGTGATCACCCGCGGCAGGCGAGGCGCGAGTTACCTCGGCGAGGACGAACGCTTCGATGTCCCCGCGCCGCGGGTCACGCCCGTCGACACCACGGGTGCGGGCGACGTATTCGCCGGCGTGCTGGCCGCCGGCTGGCCGACCGGCCACGAGGTCGCCCTGCGCCGGGCATGCGCGGCCGGGGCACTGTCGACGCTGGTGCCGGGCGCGGGCGACTGCGCGCCGTACGCCGAGGCCATCGATGATGCGGTTTCCAACAGAAAAGCGAGCGAGGGACATTTATGACGAAGACCGGGCCACCGCGGCCACCCGAGGGCGACTGGCTGGGCACCCCGTACCTGCGCTTCACCCGTGAGGGTGCGTTCGGGGTGTGCACGCTGGACCGGCCCGAGGCACGCAACGCGATGACACCCGCGATGTACTTCGGTATTCGGTACGCGGTCAGGCACGTCGACGCCGACCCGGATCTGGCCGGCTTGCTGATCACCGGCACCGGTGACGTGTTCGCCCCCGGCGGCGACATGGGCGGCGGCGACGGCAGCGACGATTGGCTGACGTTCGGTTCGGCGCTTGGCATGGACGTCACGCCGTTCGAGACGCTGCGCCAGTCGGTGAAGCCCGTGGTCTCGGCGGTGAACGGGTTGTGTCAGGGCGGCGGGTTGCAGATCGCGCTGTGCAGTGACATGACGGTGGTGAGCGATCGGGCGACGTTCCGAGTACCCGAGCTGCTGCGCGGCATCGCCGACACGTACTACAGCCAGATGCTGGCGCGCCTCATCGGCCCGGTCCGCACCCGCGATCTGATGTTCACCGGCCGCACGCTGACCGCGCAGGAGGCCCACGAGTGGGGCATGGTCGCGCGGATCGTCCCGCACGACGAGCTCCTCGATTCCGCCCGCGAAGTGCTCGGTCAATGCTGCCGGACCGCACCCGCGGCCAGGGGCTTGGTCAAGTCCAGCCTGGACAACTACCTGGGACTGTTCGACCGCATCGGCATGCAGGCCGGCCTGTCCGGGCCCGAGGCCCTGGAGGGCTTCATGTCGTTCAAGGAGCGGCGTTCGCCGAACTGGGTGCACCCCGACCTGCGCCTCGACGGCCGCCTCTAGACGCGATTTAATAGTTCAGGGTTTTCTGAATACAGAATCTGATGTACCGTCAGTCCCATGCAGGCGGTGACTCACAGCGACGCGCTCTCACGCTTCGGATACGCACTGTCCGATCCGACCCGCGCCGAAATCCTGTTGATGCTGCGCGACGCGCCCGGCTACCCGTCCGACCTGGCCGACAAGATCGGGGTGTCGCGTCAGATCCTGTCCAACCACCTCGCCTGCCTGCGCGGCTGCGGTCTGGTGGTCGCCCAACCCGAGGGCAGGCGTAGCCGCTACGAATTGGCCGACAAGCGGATCGCGCACGCCCTCGACGATCTGGTCGGCCTGGTCCTCGCCGTCGATCCGGCGTGCTGCCCGGCCGCCGAAACCGACGACTGCTGCTGATGACCGCCCTGACCGAGGCGCGGCGGGCAGTGCTTACCCGTCGGATCCGACTTCTGGTGGCCGCCACCATCGCCTACAACGTGGTCGAGGCGGTGGTGGCGCTGGCCGAAGGCACCAGAGTGTCGTCCTCGGCGCTCATCGGATTCGGCCTCGACTCCGTTGTCGAGATCTCGTCGGCGGCTGCGGTCGCGTGGCAGTTCTCGGCCGCCGACCCGGAAGCGCGGGAGAAGACGGCGCTGCGCTTCATCGCGTTCTCGTTCTTCGCGCTCGCGGCCTACGTCACCGTCGACGCGGTGCGCGCATTGGCCGGCATCGGTGAGGCGCGCCCGTCGACCGTCGGCATCGTGCTTGCCGCGCTCAGCCTGGCAATCATGCCGGTACTGTCATTGACCCAACGGCGCGCCGGCCGTGAGCTCGGATCGCTCTCAGCCGTAGCGGATTCCAAGCAGACACTGCTCTGCACCTACCTGTCGGCGATTCTGCTGGCCGGTCTGCTGCTCAACAGCGTGCTCGGCTGGTCGTGGGCCGACCCCGTCGCAGCGCTCGGTATCGCCGCGATCGCCGTGCGCGAAGGCGTCAACGCCTGGCGCGGAGACCCATGCTGTCCATGAACGTCCTGAAAGGACCCGAATAAAATGGTCATGCCCACCATCGCGCTGGTGCTCTTCGCGGTGTTCGCGCTACTCGGATTCGGTTGGCGCAGTTGGGAACAGCGGCGGCGCACCGGATCCACCGGATTCCGCGGCATCAGCGGCCGCCCCGGATCGGTCGAGTGGTTCGCCGGAGTGGGATTCATCATCTCCATGGGTATCGCGGTCTTCGCGCCCATCCTGCAGATGCTCCGCGTGGTCGCGCCGGTGAATTTCCTGCACGCGCCGTGGATCCAAATCACGGGCGCCGTCATCGCCGTGATCGGTATCGCCACCACCGTGTACGCGCAGCTGGACATGGGTGACTCGTGGCGGATCGGCGTCGACAAGAGCGAGACGACGACACTGGTGCGCACCGGCGTCTTCGGGTGGGTGCGCAACCCGATCTTCACCGCGATGATGACGTTTGGCCTCGGACTCGCCCTGATCACACCGAATCCGGTCGCCGTCATCGGATTCGCTCTGCTGATCGTCACGATCGAGCTTCAAGTGCGCGTGGTCGAGGAGCCCTACCTGCTGACCGCGCATGGCGAGGCCTATCGCGATTACCTCGCTGCTGTCGGCCGGTTCATCCCCGGAGTGGGACGCACTTAGTCCTCGGGGATCTCGCGTTCGATCTCGTCGAGCCAGATACGCGCCGACATGTCCGACGGCGCCCGCCAGTCACCCCGCGGTGACAGCGATCCACCGTGCGACACCTTCGGCCCGTTGGGCAGCGCCGACCGTTTGAATTGAGAGAAGGAGTAGTACCGCTGCGCGAACACCTGCAGCCAGTGACGAATCTCCTTCAGCGAGTAAGCGGGCCGCTTGTCCAGCGGGAAGCCGGACGGCCAGTCGCCACGCTCAGGATCACTCCACGCGTGCCACGCCATGAATGCGATCTTCGATGGCCTGAACCCGTACCGCAGCACGCTGAACAGCGAAAAGTCTTGCAGCACATACGGTCCGACTTTGGCCTCGCTGCTCTGAATCTCCTCGTCCTCACCGCTGGGCACCAGTTCCGGTGTGATCTCGGTGTCGAGAACCGACTGCAGCACCTCGTTCACGGTGTCGTCGAACTGGTTCGACGAGATGACCCACCGGATCAAATGCTGAATCAGTGTTTTGGGCACTCCGCCGTTGACGTTGTAGTGCGACATCTGGTCGCCGACGCCGTAGGTGGACCAGCCGAGTGCGAGCTCGGAGAGATCGCCTGTGCCCAGCACGATTCCGCCGCGTTGGTTGGCCAACCGAAACAGGTAGTCGGTGCGAAGACCGGCCTGCACGTTCTCGAAGGTGACGTCGTAGACCTTCTCACCACGCGCAAACGGATGATCCATCTCCTTGAGCATCAACTCCGCCGTTGACTTGATGTCGATCTCGGCAAACGTGACTCCGAGTGCATCCGCGAGCCGGCTGGCATTGTTCTTGGTGTGCTCACCGGTCGCGAAGCCGGGCAGCGTGAACGCGAGAATGTCACTACGTGGGCGGTTTTCGCGATCCATGGCGCGGGCGGCGACGATCAGCGCGTGCGTCGAGTCCAGTCCGCCGGAGAGTCCGAGCACCACCTTGGGGTAGTTCAGTGCGCGCAGCCGCTGCTCCAGTCCGGCGACCTGAATGTTGTATGCCTCGTAGCAGTCGTGTTCCAGCCGTGTGGGATCCGCGGGCACGAACGGGAAGCGCTCCACCTCGCGGAGCAAACCGATGTCCCCGGCAGGCGGATCGAGCGTGAACTCCACCCTCCGGAACGACTCGGGGGTGATGCCCTGATGGATGCGGTTGTCGTCGAACGTGCCCATCCGCAGCCGCTCGGAGCGAATCAGTTCCAGGTCGACGTCGGCCGTGGATCGGCGCTCTCCCTTGGGAAAGCGCTCGGACTGCGCGAGGCAGACACCGTTCTCCCACACCATGGTCTGGCCGTCCCAGGCCAGGTCCGTGGTCGATTCGCCTTCACCGGCCGCGGCGTAGACGTACGCGGCGAGGCAGCGCGCCGACGCGGAGCGGGCCAGCAGGCAGCGGTCATCGGCACGGCCGATCGTGATGGGGCTGCCGGACAGGTTGGCCAGCACCGTCGCACCCGCAAGCGCGGCCTTCGCGCTCGGCGGCACAGGCACGAACATGTCCTCGCAGATCTCGACGTGCAGGACGAAGCCAGGTATGTCGGTTGCCGTGAACAACAGGTCGGGTCCGAATGGCACATCCGCGTCGCCCATCCGGATCGCGCCGCGCACCAGATCGCCCGCCGCGATTTGGCGCTTCTCGTAGAACTCGCGGTAGGTCGGCAGATAGGACTTGGGCACGACGCCGAGCACGCGGCCGCGATGGATCACGACCGCGGTGTTGTAGATCCGGTGCGCGTAGCGCAGCGGTGCGCCCACCACGAGGACGGGCAGCAGATCGCCCGACGCCGCCGTGATATCCAGCAACGCATCCTCGACCGCGTCCAGCAGGGTGTCCTGCAGCAGGATGTCCTCGATCGAGTATCCCGACAACGTCAGCTCGGGGAACACCGCCAGGCCGACCCCGTCGTCGTGACAGCCCCGCGCGATCCGCAGCACCGACTCCGCGTTGGCGGCGGGGTCGGCGAGGGTCGTCTGGTGGGTACAGGCGGCAACACGGAAGAAGCCCTGCCCGTACGCCGAGTAGAAATCCATGGTTCATTGTTGCCCGAAAACAGATCGGGGTATGCAACTCCCCATGAGTGACACTGCTCTGCTGGTCATCGACATGATGAACACCTATCAACACGAGGATGCCGACGCGCTGGTGCCCAACGTCGAGAACATCGTGGATCCGCTGGCGGGCCTCATTTCGCGCGCCCGTGACCGCGAGGACGTCGACCTGGTCTACGTCAACGACAACTACGGCGACTTCACGGCGGACTTCGACGACGTCGTGAAGGCCGCCCTGGACAGCGAACGTTCAGATCTGGTGACACCCGTCGCCCCCGACAAGGACAGCCTGCGAGTCACCAAGGTGCGCCACAGCGCGTTCTACGCCAGCTCGCTCGCGTATCTACTCCGCCGACTGGAGACCGAGCGTTTGATCATCACCGGGCAGGTGACCGAACAGTGCATTCTCTACAGCGCGCTCGACGCCTATGTGCGTCATTTCTCGTTCATCGTCCCCCCGGACTGCGTGGCCCATATCGATCCCGAACTCGGGGATGCCGCACTGACCATGATGAACAAGAACATGCACGCAGAGCTGGTACCGGCTGAGAAGTGCCTGCGCTGACGAATCCGCACCCTTGTGTTGGCCTGCAGTTCGCCCACATGCACCACTGCGGCTTCGGCGATTTTTCCTGCGTCGCGCATCGTGAATCGTCGACCTTTCGCCCGCGCGCCACCTGGAGGAATCGTGAATAAGCTTGCCGTGCAACGTCAGTCACGCCCCGTGCTCCTCGAGCTGTCCGAACTCTTCAGGCCTTTCCCTGGTTTTTCAACGTTTTCCAGCCTGCCGTCGATCGCTGGCCTGCGCCCCTTTTTCGACAACAACCTGCTGCGCATCGAGGACGAGACCGCTGACGGCCGCTACCAGGTTCGCGTCGAACTTCCCGGAGTCGACCCGATCGAGGACATCGAGGTCACCGTCCGCGACGGCGCGCTGACCATCAAGGCCGAGCGCACACAGTCGGCCGACACCGACGGTCGTTCGGAGTTTTCGTACGGATCGTTCGCGCGCACTATCGCGCTGCCCGTCGGCGCCGACGAGGACGACATCCACGCCACCTACGACCGCGGCATCCTCACCGTCTCCGTCACCCTCTCGGACGACGCGCCGATCGAGAAGCACGTCGAGGTCATCGAGACGATTCTGGTCGACGAGGACGATGACGATTTTGACGACGACGACGATGACGACGAGCACGACGAGCATGCGCAGGCTGAGCTCCCGGCCGGCGAGAACCAGGAGCAGCCCGCCGGCTGAACTACCCTGGAAGGGGTGGACGCCCCCGAGCTCGTACGCCTGCTGAGAGGTCGTCGCGTCACAGTGCTCTCCGGAGCGGGAATGTCCACGGATTCCGGGATTCCCGACTACCGCGGGCCCGATTCGCCGCCGAGCAACCCGATGACCATTCGGCAGTTCACGTCCGACCGCGAGTTTCGGCAGCGCTACTGGGCGCGCAATCACATCGGCTGGCGCCACATGCACGAAACGATGCCCAATGCCGGACACCGGTCGCTGGCCGCACTCGAACGTGCGGGCGTCGTGTCCGGGTTGATCACCCAGAATGTCGACCTCCTGCACACCAAGGCCGGCAGCAGCAACGTCGTCAACCTGCACGGCACGTACGCCGGCGTGATCTGCCTGGACTGCGGTTTCACGATGCCGCGCGCCGCGCTCGCCGAACTTCTGGAAGCGGCCAACCCGGGCTTCCTCGAGCGCGCGGAGGCGGTGGGCGGCATCGCGGTGGCCCCCGACGCAGACGCGGTCGTCAGCGACACCGCTACGTTCACGATCGTCGACTGTCTTCGCTGCGAAGGCATGCTCAAGCCCGACATCGTTTACTTCGGTGAGAGCGTGCCCAAAGAGCGAGTGGAACAAGCGTATTCACTCGTCGATGATGCGGATGCCCTGTTGATCGCGGGGTCGTCGCTGACGGTCTACTCGGGTTTCCGGTTCGTCCGCCATGCGGCATCGCGGGGCATCCCGGTTGCGATCATCAACCGGGGACGTACCCGCGGTGACGACCATGCGACAGTCAAGATCGACGCCGGCTGCTCGGAGATGCTCGCGCTGCTGGCCGATGAACTGCCCGCCGTCGCCAACTCCGCTTAGATGAACTTGTGTCCACAGACACCAAAGACGACGACGCCTCCTGGCTGCAGTCGCTGCTAGAGAGCCACCGCCCCGGTCCCGGACCCGTTTCCGGCCGATGGGCTCTGGGCGTCGGCGACATGATCGCGAATCACTCGCTGACACCGAGCAAGCTGCGCGGACTGGTGCGCAAGCTCAACTACTTCGGTGGCGTCGCGATCAGCGAAGACACCGTCGAGTTCGACGGCGACAAGGTCGAGTGGGCCGACGTCGAAGAGGTGCGGACCCGCAGCCTCATCGAGTACATGTTCACCGGCGGCCTGGACAGCCAGATCGACAGGCTGCCGGTGCCGTGGTTCCCGTTCCGCAGAAAAGTGATCGGCGCCATCTCACGCGCGGCGCTCACTCTGCTGCTGGCCGCCGCGAAACAGCAGCTCGAGGGCGGCGCGATGGAGATTCGCATACCCGCCGAGGTGCACTACCGCGGCATGTTGCGGTCGCGCGAGCTTGCGCCGGGCATGCTCGCCGCGTTGATACTGGCCGACCCCGCGGTACGTGCGTGCTTCGAGGCGACGGCACAGGCGAACGGTGTGACCGTGGTGGCCGCGGAGGACGACGTCATGCAGGACGCCGACGAGCGGGCCGACCAGATCAAGTCGGTGCTTTCCAAGCTCCACGCCCGCCTCCATTAGCGATTTGTGCACGTTATGGAGCGCTCACCGCTCCCCAACGTGCACAAATCGCAGTTAAACGGCGACCAGGTCATCGGCGTGGACCGCGGGACGGCGCATCTCGGCGGGCAGATCCGACGTTGACCGGCCCAGCATCGTGGCCAACTCCGCGTGGTCATAGGCCACCACGCCGCGCGCCACCATCGTCGCATCGTGTGAACGCAACTCGACGACATCGCCGCCGAAGAAGCGGCCTGACACCGCGGTGATACCCGCCGGCAGCAGCGACCGTCGCTGCCTGACGACGGCTCGCACCGCGCCATCGTCGAGCGTGAGCGCCCCGGAAGCCTCGGCGGCGTAGCGGACCCAGAACCTGCGCGCCGACATGCGTTCGGGTCGCGGAGCGAACACCGTGCCGACCGATGCGTCGACCAGCGCGGTGGCGGCATCGCTCGCGGCGGCCAACAACACCGGAACTCCGGCATCGGCGGCCAGGAGCGCCGACGACAGCTTCGACGCCATCCCGCCGGTACCCAGATGACTACTGCGTCCGGCGACAACCCCTTCGAGGTCGTCAGGGCCGGACACCTCGGAGATGAAGCGCGCGTTACCCTTTCGCGGGTCGGAGTCGTACAGGCCGTCGATATCGGACAGCAGCACCAACGCGTCGGCCCCGACGAGGTGGGCGACCAGCGCGGAGAGCCGGTCGTTGTCACCGAACCGGATCTCGTTGGTGGCGACGGTGTCGTTCTCGTTGACGATCGCGACGGCATGCAGCGCGCGCAAACGGTCCAGCGTGCGCTGGGCGTTGGTGTGCTGCACCCGCATCGAGATGTCGTGCGCGGTCAACAGCACCTGCCCGACGGTGCGGTTGTAACGGGCGAACGCCGTGTTCCACGCGTTGACCAGCGCCACCTGCCCGACGCTGGCGGCCGCCTGTTTGGTGGCCAGGTCGGCGGGCCGTCGGGACAGCTTGAGCGGTTCGATGCCGGCGGCGATCGCACCCGACGACACGATCACCACGTCCGAACCGGCCTCCATGCGGGCCTCGATCGCGTCGGCCAGCGTCGCCAGCCGGGCCACGTCGAAGACCCCGGATGGCGTGGTCAGCGCGGTCGTGCCGATCTTGACGACGACGCTTCGTGCGGTCCGGATGCTTTCCCGGTGAGTCACGCATCACCGCCGGGTTTGCGTCGCTCGCGGCGGGCGGCCTTCCGCTCAGGGGCGCGGGGCCGATCCGTCTGCTCCAGTCGCACGTCGGTTCCGCGACCGGACAACGGCAGGTCAACACCGGCGGGCGTCTGCGGCTCCCAGTCGAATGTCATGTCGCCGATGGTGACCGCGCAGCCAGGCTTGGCGCCCAGGCGCAACAGTTCGTCCTCCACGCCGAGCCGTGCCAGCCGGTCGCCGAGGTAGCCGACGGCCTCGTCGTTGGTGAAATCCGTTTGGGCGATCCACCGTTCGGGCCGCGCACCGCGTACGACGAAACCGCCCTCCCCGTCGGACGCCACAGTGAAGCCGCTCTCGTTCACCGGGATCGGCCGGATCACCGGCCTGCGGGGCACGGCGGCAGGCTGCGCCTTGCGATATTCCGACACCATGTCCCACAGCGCAAACGTCAACGGCCGCAATCCTTCTCGGGATACCGTCGACACCTCGAACACCGGCCAGCCGAACCTGCGGATGACTTCCTCGCGGACGAAGTCGGCGAGCTCGCGTGCTTCCGGCACGTCGATCTTGTTCAGCACCACCGCGCGCGGCCGGGATGCCAGGTCGCCCAGGGTCGTATCACCCTGCAGCGTCGGGGTGTACGCGGCCAGCTCGGCTTCCAGTGCCTCGATGTCGGATACCGGATCACGGCCGGGTTCCAGCGTTGCGCAGTCGACGACGTGCACCAAGACCGCGCACCGCTCGATATGGCGCAGGAATTCCAGGCCGAGACCACGGCCCTCCGATGCCCCGGGAATCAGGCCGGGAACGTCGGCGACGGTGAAGGTGTTCTCCCCTGCCGACACCACGCCCAGGTTGGGCGTCAGCGTGGTGAACGGGTAGTCGGCGATTTTGGGTTTGGCCGCCGAGATTGTCGAGACGAGCGACGACTTACCAGCTGACGGAAATCCGACCAGCCCTACGTCCGCAACCGTCTTCAACTCCAGGGTGAGGTCGCGGACCTGACCCTTCTCCCCGAGCAGCGCAAATCCCGGCGCTTTGCGCGCGCGAGACGCCAATGCGGCGTTGCCGAGCCCGCCGCGCCCGCCTGCCGCGGCGTCGAAGCGGGTGCCCGCGCCGACCAGGTCGGCGAGCAGCCGGCCCTTCTCGTCGAGCACAACCGTGCCGTCGGGCACCTTGACCTCGAGGTCGGCGCCTGCGGCCCCGTCGCGGTTGCCGCCCATGCCCTGCTTGCCGGACGGCGCATCGACATGAGGGTGGAAGTGGAAGTCGAGCAGGGTGTGCACCTGCGGGTCGACGACCAGCACGACGCTGCCGCCGCGCCCGCCGTTTCCGCCGTCGGGTCCGCCCAGTGGTTTGAACTTCTCGCGGTGAACCGACGCGCAGCCGTTACCGCCGTTGCCCGCCTTCGCGTGAATCACGACACGATCGACGAACCGGGGCATCGGTGTTCCTTTCCATGTCGAAATCTACGTTTTGCAGAGAAAGTGCGAGTACCCAGCTGCAAAACGTCGATTGCGACATCAAGGAGCGAGTACTAGGCCTCCGAAGCGACCGGTCGCACGACGCTGACCGTCTTGCGACCACGCTTGGTGCCGAAAGTGACCGCACCGGGAGCCGTGGCGAACAGGGTGTCGTCCCCGCCGCGCCCGACGTTCACGCCGGGGTGGAAATGAGTACCGCGCTGGCGGACGATGATCTCGCCGGCCTTGACGATCTGGCCGCCGAACCGCTTGACGCCGAGCCGCTGGGCGGCTGAGTCGCGACCGTTACGTGAGCTGGAAGCGCCCTTCTTGTGTGCCATGTGTCGCCTCCTACTACTTGATTCCGGTGACCTTGAGGACCGTCAGCTGCTGACGGTGACCCTGCCGCTTGTGATAGCCGGTCTTGTTCTTGAACTTGTGGATGCGGATCTTGGGACCCTTGGTGTGCTCGAGCACCTCGCCGGTGACGGCGACCTTCTCCAGCGCCTTGACGTCGGTGGTGACCTTCGCACCGTCGACCACCAGGGCCACCGGCAGCGACACGCTCGCGCCGGCCTCGGCCTCGATCTTCTCGACCTTCACCACGTCGCCAACCGCGACCTTGTACTGCTTGCCGCCGGTCTTGACGATCGCGTACGTGGCCTTATCGCCTGCCATCAGGTCCTTCTTCTTCTCGTCTCCGGGCGCGCGCTACTGGTGGCTGCGCATGTCTGGGTTGCTGGGTCTTTCTAGTTCTTTCCGAGCCGCCGGCCTCCGGGCCTGGCGACAACTGCCCAAGATTACTTGAGTCGCGCGGCGAGGGTCAAATCACCGCAGGTCACGCCACCCCAGGTCAGCGCGTGCGGTCAGTCCTCGTTGATCGGCGGTCCCGCAGGCCTGGCCGCCGCGCGGCGACGGTGCCGACCGGCCGGAACGACGACCTGAGCCGGTTCGGGCTCCTCGAAGTCCTCGTCGTCCTCGTCGTCGGAGTCCTCGTCGTCCTCGAAGTCCTCGTCGTCGTCGGAGTCCTCGTCATCGTCGTCGTCGTCAGAGTCCTCGTCGTCGGAGTCCTCGTCATCGTCGTCGTCGTCGGAGTCAGCGCCGATGACCTCGATGTCGTCGTCGTCCTCGTCGTCCTCGTCGTCATCCAGGTCGATGTCGTCCTCATCGGACTCGTCATCCGAATCGTCGTCGGTGTCGTCGAAGTCCTCTTCCGAGTCCTCCTCCGGGGCCTCGGCGACGGCTTCGCGAATGGTCTCCGAATCGACTTCGGCGACTTCCTCGGGAGCGGCCTCCGAGTCCACCTCGTCCTCGTCGTCCTCATGACGACCGTTGGCCGCGGCCATCGCCTTGAACATCGGATGCTCGCCGGCGGGATGCGGTGGCACCTTGGCGACGGGAACATCCTCGGCCTTGGCGCCACGCTTACCGCGCTTGCCCCGACGCCCGCCCGTCTCGGCCTTGCGCCCACCACCGTTGGACGTCGAGTCGACGGGGTCGCCGTGCAACAGGATTCCCCTGCCGCCACATTCCGAGCAGGTCGTCGAGAAAGCCTCGATCAGCCCGGTGCCCAACTTCTTTCGCGTCAGCTGCACCAAACCGAGCGACGTCACCTCGGACACCTGATGCCGGGTGCGGTCGCGTGCCAGCGCTTCGGTCAGCCGCCGCAGCACGAGGTCGCGGTTGGACTCCAGCACCATGTCGATGAAGTCGATGACCACGATGCCGCCGATATCGCGCAGCCTCAGCTGGCGGACGATCTCCTCGGCGGCCTCGAGGTTGTTGCGGGTGACGGTCTGCTCCAGGTTTCCACCCGAGCCGGTGAACTTTCCGGTGTTCACGTCGACCACCGTCATGGCCTCGGTGCGGTCGATGACCAACGTTCCACCGGACGGCAACCACACCTTGCGGTCCATGGCCTTCGCCAGCTGCTCGTCGATGCGGTGCACGGCGAACACGTCAGGGCCGTCGGGGGCGGCGGTCTCGTACTTGTTCATCCGCGGAACGAGCTCGGGCGCTACCGAATTCACGTACTCGTTGATGGTGTTCCAGGCCTCGTCGCCGGAGACGATGAGACCGGTGAAGTCCTCGTTGAACAGGTCGCGGATCACCTTCACCAGCACGTCGGGTTCTTCGTAGAGCGCGACGGCAGCGCCGGCCGCCTTCTTCTTGGTCTCGACGGCCTTGGATTCGATCTGCGTCCAGCGTTCCTGCAACCGGTTGACGTCGGTGCGGATGTCTTCTTCCTTGACGCCCTCCGACGCGGTGCGGATGATCACGCCCGCCTCGGCCGGCACGACCTCGCGCAGGATCTCCTTGAGCCGCTGCCGCTCGGTGTCGGGCAGCTTGCGGCTGATCCCGGTCGACGACGCACCCGGCACGTAGACCAGATACCGGCCGGCCAGCGAGACCTGCGTGGTCAAGCGAGCTCCCTTGTGCCCGACCGGGTCCTTGCTGACCTGCACGACGACGTAGTCGCCGGGCTTGAGCGCTTGTTCGATCTTGCGGGCGGCGCCGCCGAGACCGGCTGCCTCCCAGTTCACTTCGCCCGCGTAGAGCACGCCGTTGCGACCGCGGCCGATGTCGACGAATGCGGCCTCCATCGAGGGCAGCACGTTCTGCACGATGCCCAGATAGATGTTGCCGACCAGCGACGCCGACGCCGCCGACGTCACGAAATGTTCGACGACGACGCCGTCTTCGAGTACGGCGATCTGCGTGTAGCGCGCGCCCTCGTGTGGTGGTTCGGTGCGGACCTTGTCGCGCACGACCATCATCCGCTCGACGGCTTCGCGCCGGGCGAGGAACTCCGCCTCGCTCAGGATCGGCGGCCGGCGGCGTCCGGCGTCGCGTCCGTCCCGACGGCGCTGCCGCTTGGCCTCCAACCGGGTCGACCCGTTGATGCCCTGGATCTCGCCGTCACCGGACTTGCCCGACTTGTCGCCGCGGCCGGACTTACGCGGCTCGCGCTCGTGGACGACGGTGTTCGGCGGGTCGTCCGACGATCCGCCCTCGCTGTCGTCCCCGGAGCCGGACTTGCGTCGCCGGCGCCGGCGACGGCGACGTGTGCCGCCTTCACCGCCCGCGCTGTCGTCATCGCCGCTGTCGTCGTCGGAGTCATCGGAATCGTCGGAGTCGTCTGAATCGTCGCCGGAGTCCTGGCTGCGACCGTCGGACTCGCCCTCGTCGGAGTCTTCGCCATTTTGTTCGCCACGACCACGCCCACGTCCGCGACGCCCGCGACGCCTGCGCCGAGCGGACGGCTTGTCGGGCTGCTCGTCGTCGGAATCCGGACCGGAGTCGTCGTCGGTCTCGTCGTCGTCATCGTCATCATCGTCCGAGTCGTATTCGACCCGGATCGGCTGAGGCGCCATGAACAGCGGCTGGTAGTGCGCACGCTCGGGCACTTCCTGGGTGGTGTCGAGCATCAGCCGGGATTCGGGCTCGTCGGCGTCCTCACCGTCGGTGTCGTCACCGTCGGTGTCGTCACCGTCGGCGTCCTCACCGTCGCGATCATCAGCCTCGGCCGCTGGCTCCTCGGCCTCGACGTCCTCCGCGACAGCCTCCGCACCGACCCCAGCGTCGGGCTCTTCGGGCTGCTCAGCGGGCGGCGGGACGGTCAGCGTCTCTGGCTGAACATCCTCCGCGTGCTGCGATTCTTCTGATGGGGCTTCGGTATGGGCATCGTCGGCCACGTATTCTCCTTTAGCCCCCGGGCGCGTCCTGTTTGACGCGGCCACGCGAGGGCTTCCGCTATTGACCCGGGTTCACTTCGCCCGAGCTTGTTATGGTCTCGCTCCGATCAATCCCCAGGTTGGGGACCGTCAGTGCCGGTCTGAATGATGGCTGGACGGTCTGCGCCGCACCGCGCGTGGCGATGGTCGCGCACGTCAAAGTCTTCATTCGGGCATCCACCCGCTGGTTAATCGGCCGGTTACCCGCGCCCAGTATCCCACATCACGCCGCCGCGCCCGACCAAGCTGGCCGAGCTGGTTATTTGCGGGCCCTATGCGCCGGCGAACCACAGGCCGATCTCGCGCGCGGCCGACTCCGGCGAATCCGAGCCGTGCACCAGGTTGTCCTGGGTGATCAGCGCGAAATCGCCGCGGATTGTGCCCGGCGCGGCCTTCTCGACAGGGTCGGTTCCGCCCGCGATCTGACGAAACGCCGCGATGGCCCGCGGGCCTTCGACGATGGCCGCGACGACGGGCCCGGAGGTGATGAACTCCAGCAGCGACCCGAAGAACGGCTTGCCCTCATGCTCGGCGTAGTGCCGGCGGGCACGCTCGTCGCTGACGTTCTGCAGCTGCATAGCCGCGATGGTCAGCCCCTTGCGTTCGATTCGGCTGAGAATCTCGCCGATCAGCTGTCGCTTGACGCCGTCGGGCTTGATCAATACGAGGGTGCGCTCGGTCGGCTCAGTCACGCGGGCCAGCCTAGCTGGACTGGTCCGGGGGGCCTTGCTGGCCGGGCAGCAGTCCCCGCTTCTGCCTGCGCAACACCTCGACGCGCAGGTAGGCGATCAGCAGCCACACGCCGAGGAACACCAGGCCGATGAAGCCGATGGCGCCGTGCACGAAAACTCCTGCGATCACCACCAGCTGCAATGCCAGGTTGGCCCAGATGGCCCACGCCCGCCCCTGAATTCCGGCGAACAGCACCAGCACCGCGGCGAGCCCGACCAGATATCCGCCGCTGACGGCCGTCAGCCCGCCGCCGATACGCGCCACGACGGGCAGCGCGAGCAGTACGACGATCGCCTCCAGGATCAGCGTGCCTGCCATCACGCCGCGAAAGCTCTTCCAGGGGTCGGGCTGGCCCTGCGGTTGCTCGGTCATTCGGGGTCCCTGCCGAACAGCGTCCGCGCCGCGCCTGCCGTGACGACCGAACCGGTGATCACCATGCCCACCCCTCCGAAGCCGCCGAGGCCCTCGCCTTCATTTCCGGCCTCCTCGACGAGTGCCGTGGCGGTCTCGATCGCGTCGGGCAACGTCGGTGCGGCGATCACCCGTTCCGGGCCGAACCGCTCCTCGGCGCGGATCGCCAGCGCCTCGACCTCCAGCGCGCGCGGCGAACCGTTGTGGGTCACCACGATCTGGTCGAGCACGGGTTCGAGCGCGGTGAGGATCCCGTCGACGTCCTTATCGGCCATCACCGCGACGACGCCGACCAGGAACCGGAAGTCGAATTCTTCCTGCAGCGCCTGCGCCAGTGCAACGGCACCCGCGGGATTGTGTGCGGCGTCGATGAAAACCGTTGGCGCACTGCGCAGCCGCTCGAGCCGACCGGGGCTGGTTACGGATGCGAAACCGGCGCGCACCGTGTCGATGTCGAGCTGTCGCTGCGCGCCTGCGCCGAAGAATGCCTCGACGGCGGCGAGCGCCACCGCCGCGTTGTGCGCTTGATGCTCACCGTGGAGCGGCAGGAACACCTCGCTGTACACCCCGCCGAGGCCCTGCAGTTCGAGCAGCTGTCCCCCAACGGCGACCTGCCGGCCGAGCACGGCGAATTCCGAATCCTCGCGCGCCACGGCGGCGTCGGCCCGTACCGTCTGGGCCAGCAGCACTTCCATCGCTTCGGGCAGTTGACGCGCGATCACCGCGACGGTATCGATGGGAACGAGATCGTCCTCCTGCTTCTTGATGACCCCCGCCTTCTCCCCGGCGATCTCGGCGATGGTGTCGCCCAGATAGTCGGCGTGGTCGACCCCGATCGGGGTGATTACGGCGACGGGCGCGTCGATGATGTTGGTGGCGTCCCACCGCCCGCCGAGACCGACCTCGACAACGGCCACATCGACCGGCGCGTCGGCGAAGGCGGCGAAGGCCATCCCGGTCACGACTTCGAACTTGCTCATCGCAGGACCGCCCGCCGCTTCGGACTGCTGGTCGACGAGGTGCACGAACGGTTCGATCTCGCCATAGGTCTCGACGTATTTCGCCGGGCTGATCGGTTTCCCGTCGATCGAGATGCGCTCGACCGCGGACTGCAGATGCGGGCTGGTGGTGCGGCCGGTGCGACGGCTGAAGGCGGTCAACAGCGCATCCACCATCCGAGCCACCGACGTCTTACCGTTCGTTCCGGCAATGTGGATCGACGGATAGCTCCGCTGCGGTGAGCCGAGCAACTCCATCAGCGCCGAGATGCGGGTGGTGCTGGGCTCGAGTTTCGTTTCCGGCCAACGCTGATCGAGCAGATGCTCGACCTGGAGCAGCGACGCGATCTCGTCCGGGGTGGGACCGGTCATTTCATGCCGGCTAGGCGGGCCGTGATCCGGTCGACCTCTTCGCGGGCCACCTGCTGGCGGTTACGGATCTTGTCGACCACGTCGGCCGGGGCCTTGGCGAGGAACGCATCGTTGCCGAGCTTGCCTTCGGTGCCCGCGAGTTCCTTCTGCGCGGCGGCCAGATCCTTTTCGAGCCTGCGCCGTTCGGCCGCGACGTCGACGGTGCCGGAGGTGTCCAGTTCGACCACGATGGTGGCCTGCGACAGCCTCACCTCGACCGCGGCCGACGGATCGAAGCCGTCTTCGGCCTCGGTCAGCCAGGCCAGCGCGGTGACGGCGGGCAGTTGGGCCTCGAGGCCCGCCTTCTCGACATCGGAGAGCCGCGCGGGCACCCGCTGACGGTCGTTGAGGCCCTGATCGCTGCGGAATCGGCGGATCTCGGTGATCAGCTTCTGCATATCGGTGATTCGCTGTGTCGCAACCTGATCCACCGCGAAACCTGACGGCTGTGGCCAGTCGGCGATGACCAGCGACTCGCCACCGGTCAGCGTCTTCCACAACACTTCCGTGACGAACGGCATGACCGGGTGCAGCAGCTTCAGCAGCGCATCGAGCACCGATGCCAGCACGGCCGTGGTGTGCTGAATACCGTCGGCGAGCTGCACCTTCGCCAATTCGACGTACCAGTCGCAGAACTCGTCCCAGGCGAAATGGTAAAGCGACTCGCACGCGCGGCTGAACTCGTAGCTGTCCAACGCATCATCTACGTCGGCGCGAACTTCCTCCAGCCGCCCGAGTATCCACCGGTCGGCGTCGGTCAGCTGGCTTGTGTCGGGCAGCGGAGCGGGTGCGGCGCCGTTCATCAACGCGAATCGGGTCGCGTTGAACAGCTTGGTGGCGAAGTTGCGCGACGCGCGGGCGTGATCCTCGCCGATCGACAGGTCGCCGCCGGGGCTCGCACCGCGGGCAAGGGTGAACCGCAGCGCGTCGGCGCCGAACTTGTCGACCCAGTCGAGCGGGTCGATGCCGTTGCCGCGCGACTTGCTCATCTTGCGGCCGAACTCGTCGCGGATCAGCCCGTGCAGGAACACGTTCTCGAACGGCACCTGCGGCCCGCGCGTCCCCCCACTGGTGATGGCCGGGTCGTCGGCGACGAAGGTGCCGAACATCATCATCCGGGCCACCCAGAAGAACAGGATGTCGTACCCGGTGACCAGAACCGTTGTGGGGTAGAACTTCTCGAGTTCCTTCGTGTGCTCGGGCCAGCCCATGGTGGAGAACGGCCAGAGCGCCGAGCTGAACCAGGTGTCCAGCACGTCGGGGTCCTGCTCCCAGCCCGCAGGCGGGGTCTCGTCCGGGCCGACGCACACCATGTCGCCGTCGGGGCCGTGCCAGATCGGGATGCGATGGCCCCACCACAGCTGGCGTGAGATGCACCAGTCGTGCATGTTGTCCACCCAGGCGAACCAGCGCGGCTCCAGGCTCGGCGGGTGGATCACGGTGCGGTGGTCACGCACGGCATCCCCGGCCGCGGCCGCCAGCGATTCGACCTTGACCCACCACTGCAGCGACAGCCGCGGTTCGATGGGTTCGCCGCTGCGCTCGGAATGCCCGACGCTGTGCAGGTACGGCCTCTTCTCGGCGACGACGCGGCCCTGTTCGGCCAGCGCCTCACGGACCTTGACACGTGCGTCGAAACGGTCGAGACCGTCGAATTCGGTTCCGGTGTCGGCGATCCGGCCTTTGGTGTCCAACATCGTCGGCATCGGCAACTGGTGGCGTAGGCCGATCTCGAAGTCGTTGGGGTCGTGCGCCGGGGTCACTTTGACTGCGCCCGTGCCGAACTCGGGGTCGACGTGTTCGTCGGCGACGATGATCATCTCGCGGTCGACGAACGGGTGCGGCAGGGTCTTGCCGACCAGATCGCGATAGCGCTCGTCCTCGGGGTGCACCGCGATCGCGGTGTCGCCCAGCATCGTCTCCACACGGGTGGTGGCCACCACGATGTGCGGCTCGTCGTCGTTCAACGAGCCGTAGCGGAACGACACCAGCTCACCCTCGACGTCTTCGTACTTGACCTCGAGGTCGGAGACGGCGGTCTCGAGCACCGGCGACCAGTTCACCAACCGCTCGGCGCGGTAGATCAGCCCCGCGTCGAACAGCCGCTTGAAGATGGTGCGCACCGCGCGGGACAGGCCGTCGTCCATGGTGAACCGGTCGCGACTCCAGTCGACGCCGTCGCCGAGGCGCCGCATCTGGCCGGCGATCGTGCCGCCGGAGTCGTGTTTCCAGTCCCAGACCTTGTCGATGAACAGCTCGCGGCCGAAGTCCTCTTTGGTCTTGCCGTCGACGGCGAGCTGCTTTTCGACGACGCTCTGGGTCGCGATGCCCGCATGGTCCATGCCGGGCAGCCACAGCACCTCGTAGCCCTGCATGCGCTTGCGGCGCGTCAACGCGTCCATCAGCGTGTGGTCGAGCGCGTGGCCCATGTGCAGGCTGCCCGTCACATTCGGCGGCGGAAGAACGATCGAGTACGGCGGCTTCTCGCTTGCGGCGTCGGCCTTGAAGTAGCCGGCGTTGACCCAGCCCTCGTACAGATCGCTCTCGACCGCGCCGGGATCCCAGGATTTGGGCAGGGCGTCGAGGCCGGGGTGGGAGCTGTCGGTCACCGCGCCATTCTATGAACTCCAGCGTGGTGGCCGTTCAGGCGGATTGCCGGGCACACGTCAGCCCGGGCGTCATTCTTGCCGATGGCCTACTTCTTGCCGCCGAGCAATCCGCCCAGAATCTCGCCCATCGGGTTGCTCTGACCGCCGCTGCCGCCCAGCACGCTGCCCAGGATGCTGCCCAGCGGGTTGTTGCCGCCACCGCCACCACCAGCGCCGCCGAGGATGCTGCCGAGGATGTCGCCGAGTCCTCCCCCGCCGCCCGCGGGCGCCTGCTGGGCCTCGGCCGGCGCCGAACCCTTGGTGAGTTGCTTGCCGATGTAGGCCAGCACGATGGGTGCCAGGATCGGCAGAAGTTGCTTGATCAGGTCACCGCCACCGGCACCCTTACCGGCGAGCGCGGACGCGACCGCCCCGCTGTCGTTGCCGCCGAAAATCTTCGCGACGTATTGGTCGCCCTGCTTTTCGTCGACCTGGTCGACGCTGACGCCGCCATCGAGCAGGCCGCTCGCGCCCTGCCGGGCCACCTCGGATTCGAGGTCGCTCGAGTCGATCTGATCGGCCTGCACGTTCTCGGCCAGACCGCCGACCAGCGCGGGCACCAGGGTGCGGATCGCGTTGTTCACTTCGCCTTCATCGGCACCGATTTTGGTGGCGATGTCCCGTACGGGGATTTGCGCGTAGAGATCATCAAGACCAGCCATGACTGCCCACCTTCGTCGCTGGGATATTGGAAGCGACGCTAGTCGAAATGCCATTGGTACACAGACGTTCTGCGCGGGCAGATCAATTCAGTCGCGTTGTCTCCAGCGACACTCCGGCCGCAGGGAATCGGGCCAGCAACGCATCGCCCATCGCCGCTGCGGGCGTCAGGACACCTCGCAAGTCGGATAGTCGGTCACGGTCGAAGGCCAGCGCAAGACCGCATTCGCCGAGCAGCACCGAGGTGGCCTTGTACCCAGGGTCGCCCTGCTGCGACATCGTCGCTCGATAGCGTGCACCCGTTGTCGTCGTCGTGTACGTCTCAACGGTGTAGTGGCCGCGTTCGCGTGTGCGTTCACTGGGTCCTGTGCCCGGCTTCGGGACGATGCGCTCGATGAGCTTGCCCGGCAGCCGGTTGAAGTAGCGGCTCCCCAGCGCCATGATCACATTGTTCGCCCCTGCGCTCACTGCGGCCGTCACTGGTGCGACAAGGGAGCGGCCCATACTCATCTGCTCGGCGTACTCGAACCGTCGACCGTAGGCGTAATTCAGTAATGCATTGCTGCGGCGGACAATTCGCGTGTTCGCTGCGGCCATCACGAACGGCCCGACCCAATAGCCGTCGAGCTCGGGAGCGATGTCACCGCCACGACGCCAGCGCAGGTCCGGTTGGCCGCCGAGTTCGGGTTCCGCGGCTCGATCGGGCGTCAAGGTGTAGGGGTCGTTCATCACACGCCTGGCCTCGGGGTCGGTCGACGCCGCGCGCATCAGTTCCAGCATCGAGGCGACCGTGCCACCTGACACTCCTCCGGCGAAAGTTCGCACTACGAGGTTGGTGTCGGCGAGCTGACCCGATTTGTCCTGTTCTGCGCGGCGGTGCAGTGCGAATACGGTGAGATCCGAAGGGATGGAGTCGAATCCGCACGAGTGGACGATACGTGCACCGGTGTCGATGGCCTGTTTGTGATACAGGTCAATGCATTCACGGATGAAGAGGCCCTCCCCGGTCAAGTCGGCGTAATCGGTGCCCGCGGCAGCGCACGCGGCCACCAACGGCAACCCGTACTTCAGGTAGGGCCCGACGGTCGTCACCACCGTCTGCGTCCTGGCTGCCATCGCGTTCAGAGATGACGGCTGTGAAGCGTCGGCCGCGATCAGCTCCCAGGATTGCGCCGCCTCCCCCAACGTCTCCCGCACGGCGAGCAACTTGTCCTGGGACCGGCCCGCCAGTGCGATGCGCGCGTCACCCCCCGCCTGGGCCAGATACTCGGCAGTCAGCTTGCCGACGAAGCCGGTGGCGCCGTACAGGACGATGTCGAATTCGCGATCGGTACCCATGGTCGCGACGCTACCCGAGCGTCTCCGGCAGCTCGATGTCCTCACCGAGCACGTGACGGCTGAGGAAAGCCGTCACCACCTGATACCAGACCTTGGCGTGCGCGGGGGTGAGCACCCAGTGGTTCTCCGACGGGAAATACAGGAATTGGTGCGGGCTGGTGCCGTCGTCGGCGGCGGGCAGACGCGATTCGGTGAGCAGTTGATACCAGAGGCGCAGTGCTTCGCCGATGGGTACGCGATAGTCCTTGTCGCCGTGGATGACCAGCATCGGGGTGGCGATCTGGCCGACATGGAGGTGTGGCGAATTCGCCGCCGCCATCTCGGGCGTCATCTCCCGCACCCAGTAGTACGACGCGTCGGTGGTGGTCCCGAACTGATCGAGCGCCCACAGGCTCGCATGCGTGACGATCGCATCAAACCGATCGGTATGTCCGGCAACCCAATTGGCCATATAGCCGCCGAAAGATCCGCCCATCGCCGCGGTCCGGTCGGCATCGACACGCGGATGCTCACAAGCCGCGTCCGTAGCCGCCATCAGATCCTCGTACGGCGCGCTTCCCCACGCGCCCCACCCTCGCTGGATGAAGTCCTGTCCGTATCCCGTCGACAACCCGGGGTCAGGGAGCAAGACCGCATAGCCCCGCGCGGTCAACAACCAGGGGTTCCATCGCCACGACCAGACATTCCAGCTGCCGAGCGGGCCGCCATGAATCCACACCAGCAGCGGCGCCGGCCTGGCGCCCTCCGGCAACGCGAGCCACGAACGGACCCTGGTGCCGTCGGCCGCCGTCGCCTCGACCTCGGTCAACGTGCCGGGAAGCGGCGGCACGTCGACACAGGGCAACTCGGTGACCGACCCGTCGGGATCGATGCGCACCGGGTGGGGCGGCGCCGCATAGGAACTGCGCAACGCGTAGATCACCCCGTCGGGGGCGGTGTTGACGTCGCTGTAGGCGTAGTCGTCGTGCGTCAGTTGCGTGACGGCGCCGTCGGCCGGATCGATCGCGAAGACCGGACCTCGGCCGTCCTGGTCAGCCGTGACGATCAGCGCTGCGCCGTCGTGCGACCAATTCACCGACGTCGCCCAGCGATCCCAGTCCGGCGCGATATCGATCGGATCATCACCGAATCTCAAGTGATGCAGCGTGATCCGTGGTGCAATCTCGGGCGTCGAATACGATTCGCGGACGTATACGACCGACGCTCCGTCCGGCGCGATCACCGGGCTCCACAGGTCACCGTCGGGGTCGTCGGCGATCACGGTCCGGTCACCGCTGTCGGTATCGATTCGCACCAGAACGGCATGTTTGGCAGCACCCGCGGCCGGCTGCTGCCAGCTGGTGACGACGAACCGGCCGTCGGGACTGACATCGAAGTCCGTGTCCCACAACGCGCTTCCCGGCGCTTCGGTCAGGTCCTTCGGGGTGTCGTCATCGAGATCGATGCCGAACAGGTGCGGCACTCCCGGTCCGAGGTCCTTGTCCCAGTGGCGAATCGGGTAACCGGTGTGCAGGATGGCCGTGACCTTGGTGTCCTTGCGCAGCTCCCGAAGACGTCGATCGTCGTCGACACTGCGGGCCGAGGGCATCGCCGGCGCGCGCACCACGGCGAGGTTCGCTTCGGCGGCGGTGCGCACGGTCTCGATCCCGCCGGGCAATGCGAGCGCCTCGAAAGCCTCACCGCCCGCCGTAGGTAGACGCCACAGCGCCGCGGGCGGCTTGTCGTCGCCCTCGGTCGGCCGGGAAGCCACGAACAGCACGTCGCCGTCGGCGGTGAACACCGGCGACGACTCACCCTTGGCCCCGCGGGTCAGCCGTCGCGCAGGCTGCCCGCCGGCGGGGTCGAGCTCCCATACGGCGCTGACGTACTCGGTGCGCTTCTCGTTGAGCTCGGCGACGGTGGTCACGACCCGGGTGCCGTCCGCCGACACCGCCAGCCCCGAGACGCGAGGCAACGCGACGTAGGCGTCGAGGTCGTCGAACGGCGTCGGCTGCGTCATGCCCATGTTGGTAGCACACGCCGAGACCCACCGAGCCTGCTGCCAGATCGGGTTTTTCTGCAGATTGGCGATCTGCCCGCAGTCTCGGCACCGGGGCAGGTCCAGAGCCGTCAGTTTGATTTTCAAACTGACTCGTGGCAGGCTCGAAGCATGACCTCGCCGAGTGCCCTGCCCCTGGCAGAACTTCCCGGCCGGCCGTGTCCGATCGCGGCGGCGCTGGAGCTCGTCGGAGAACGTTGGGCGCTGCTCGTCATCCGGGAGATCGCGCTGGGCGCCACCCACTTCACCGACATCGTGCGTGGCACCGGCGCACCGCGCGACCGCATCGCGGCCCGACTGAAGGCGCTGGAGAACGCGGATGTCGTCACCCGCTCGCAGTACCAAGGCGCTCCCCCGCGCTACGAGTACCGCCTCACCGCGTCCGGCCAGGCGTTGATTCCCGTTCTCGACGCACTCCTGGAGTGGGGCAAGGCGCACGCCGTCTCCCTCGACGACCCCGACCGCCAGCGCCACTACCCCTCGATGACGACGTGGAAGGACAAGCGATGACCGCAGACCTGGCCGATACCGACGCCAGCACAGACTGGGGCCCGCAACGCTCGAAGACCATCACGTGGCACGAGCCGGGCCCGAGCACCGCCAAGGGACTGACGATGGCCGGCCTGGACTACCTGCAGGCGATGGCCGAGGGCCGTCTACCGCAACCGCCGATCAGCGGTCTGATGGAGTTCGCCATAGCCGACGCCGAAGAAGGTCGAGTCGTATTCACTTGCCGGCCAGACGAATCCGCGTACAACCCGATCGGCGCGATTCACGGCGGGCTGATCTGCACGCTGTTGGACTCGGTGACAGGCTGCGCCGTCCACAGCACCCTTCCCGCGGGCAAGGGCTACACCTCGATCGAGATCAAGGTGAACTACCTCAAGGCGGTACGCCTGAGCAGCGGCGCCCTCACCGCCGTGGGCACAGTGGTGAAGACCGGATCGCGGGTCGGCTTCTCCGAAGGCGTTGTGACCGACGAATCCGGAGCGATTGTCGCCACCGCGACCAGCACGCTCCTCATCTTCGATCTCTAGGCGCACGCGATACGTTCGACGGATGCCGAAGCGGATCCTGGTGATCGGCGCGGGCATCGCCGGACTGGCGACCGCCAACGCGCTCCAACAACACGGCCACGACGTCTCGGTCATCGACGAGCGCACCGACACGTCGTCCGGCGCGGGCATCAGCATCTGGCCCAACGCACTGGCCGCCCTCGACGAAATCGGCCTAGGCGACGCGGTCCGCGGCGCGGGCGGCCGGATCACCGGTGGGGCGATGCGCTGGCGTGACGGGACCTGGCTGCGCCACCCGTCGCCGCAGCGACTCGTCGAGGCGCTCGGCGAACCGCTGGTGGTGATCCACCGGAATGTCCTGACATCGGTGCTGGCCGGCCGGCTTGCCGAGGGCACCCTGCGATACGGGCTCGCGGCCCGCTCCCTGGTGGCCACCGCCGACGGTGTACAGGTGAGGCTGTCGGACTCGACGACGATTCAGGTCGATGCGGTCGTCGGCGCGGACGGTACGCACTCGATGGTGGCTCGCCATCTGAACGGCCCATTGGCTAACCGCTATGTCGGCTACACGGCGTGGCGGGGGGTGGCCGAGTGCACGATCGACGCCGACTTCGCAGGCGAGGTCCTCGGCCCCGCCGTCGAGTTCGGCCACGTGCCCCTCGGCGGGGAAAGGACCTATTGGTTCGCCACCGAACGCACGTCGGAGGGGCGCAGCGCGCCGCAGGGCGAGCTCGACTACCTCAAGGACAAATTCGGTGCGTGGGCAGAGCCCATTCCCGCAGTGCTGGCCGCCACGGATCCCGACCGCGTGTTGCGCAACGACCTGTACGACCGCGACCCGGCGCGGCAGTGGGCCCGGGGAACGATCGTGGCGGTCGGTGACGCGGCTCATCCGATGCGGCCGCATCTGGGTCAGGGCGGCTGCCAGGGGCTCGAGGACGCGGCAATCCTGGCTTCCTTCGTCCACAGGAGCGCCGATCTGAGTGCCGCGTTCAGCCGGTTCGCCGCGTTCCGCCGCCCGAGGGTGCGCTCGCTGGTGCGGGAGTCCAAGATGATCGGCCGGATTGTGAACTTGCCGCCGTTGCTCAGCGCTGCGATCACCCGGGCGAGCGTGCTGGGCCCCGAAGCGCTGGTCACGCGGCACCTGGCCACGGTCGCGGCTCGCTCGGCTTTCGCGCTTCCTACCGACCGCGACGTCCAGCCGGCCTGAGATCAGCCGCCAAACAGCGTGGCGCACATCTGGCGCGGATTGAGGAAGCCGAGGAACGCGCTCGACGGCATCGAGGCGCAGCCGCCCGCGGCCGCGGGCACAGCCGGCATCGATGGCGCTGAGCCCGGGGTCTTCCAGATGGCAGGCGACGCACCGCGGGGACCGCACTTCGGCCACGCCTTGAGGCCCTGGGTGCGCAGGACGTTCTCGGCCACCCGGATCTGCTCGGCGCGAGAGGCCGTCGCGGGGTTACCCCTGCCGCCGTTGGAGTTCCACGTCGCCTGCTTGAACTGCAAGCCGCCGTAGTGGCCGTTGCCGGAGTTGATGGACCAGTTGCCACCCGACTCACATTCGGCGATGGCGTCCCAGTTGACCGAATCCGCACTCGCGGTGGCGGTGGACATGGTCATCGGCACGAGGGCGAGCGCGCCGGAGATCGCGGCGGTCAGCATGCCCTTGGCGACAATCTTCGAAAACTTCATTTCTGCGGTCCTTCCCCGACCGTTTGGAACTCAAGGCCCGCGTGAAGCCCTGTGCGTGCTTCGATGCGGCTATCCGGTGTTTCGGGTGAGGAAGGTCACCTGTTACGTAAGCGTCAAAAGTTTTAATCGTTACTTAATTGGCGTAAGAGGCCTCTGAGAAAGAAGAGGCGGTGTCCAGGCATTTCGCCTGAACACCGCCTCTGCAAAGGTCCTACTGATTAACCGCGTCCGCCGCAGCTCGGCCATGCGCCGATGCCCTGCGACTGCAGAACGTTCTCCGCGACGCGGATCTGCTCTTCACGGCTGGCGTTGTGCGGCGAGCCGCTGCCGCCGTTGGACTTCCAGGTGCCCATGCTGAACTGCAGGCCGCCGTAGTAGCCGTTACCCGTATTAATCGCCCAGTTGCCGCCGGACTCACAAGCCGCGACCGCATCCCAGTTGACGCTGTCCGCATTGGCGGTGCCTGCCAGCGCCATCGGCGTCACGGCGAGCGCGCCGGCGAAGGTCGCCAGACCAATCGTCTTGCGGATGTTCTTCAACTTCGATCCTTTCGACGTGCGCGCGCCAACCAGGCCCGTGCGAGGACGCACAGGGCACATGCCTGATCACAGGCCGGGGTTTTGGGCCGCACCGTCTCGGGTAGGTGCAGCAGTGGGAAGCGAAAAGCGCCTCACCGGACGATCACGTCCGGCGGCCGTCGGGTGCGTAATGACCGCTCGGCCCCACTCACACGCAGGTTCGTGGTTTTTGAAATTATTTGCTCCCTGAGAAGCCGATTAGGACCGTACAAACCGATTCGGCGAAAGTCATTTCGGTCAAGATCGTGCAGCGGCCAGATCACGGACTGATCACGCCGGGCAGAGTCGAACGTCTGCGCAGGTCATCCGCAAGTCCCCGAAGCTGAGGTTTTCACAGCTTCGGCATATTGCCGTGAGCCATCTCACTGGTATTTTGTGACCCAGCCCACCATTCCCGACGCGTGAAACCCCAGGTTTGGTTGCGAAACATCTGGCGTGAGTGCAGAAGTCGCCGGTAGACGCCAGTGTCGGTCGATCGGTTCGCTGGTATCACCGATGACGCCAGAGCGCAGCGGATGAGCGCCAATGCCCGGTGCCCCTTGATATTTGATACACAGCGTCGTCCCGCAGGCTGCATCCACCAATCAATGGGCGAGCCGGATTCAAAACATTCGATAGGCCAAAACTACTGTGCTACAGCATATTACGTGCGCTTCGAATCCGGCCCAGCCTACGATGTGTTATGGACACGCTCATCTTTGCCCGGCCGCGGGCGGAACGGACAAAGGACGTCACGGGTAAGCGACGTCCCATTTCACCCCCGGCGCTGCCCGAGAACGAAATTCGACCCGATCCGCGATCGAATTGGCGCCTGCCGCCGGCCGACGAATTCGAACGTTCCTGTTGGACAGGACATCTGAGCTACCGCCCAGAGATACTCGACAGTCATTGGCGACTCGGCGTCAAGGTCGACGCGGTCTATATCACGGAGAAATATCGAGCCAATTCGGTGCACCGAATTGAATTCGATAAGCGAAGAATTGAATGGACGTGAATTTGCGAATTTGCTAAGCGATTCGCGAGGACGCCGTGGCCCGCAGCTCGGCGACCGTGTTGACGTTGGTCAGCGAGGCCTGCTCGGGCATGACAACCCGCTGCGTGTCGACACTCTCGACCAGGGCGCGCATGCTGCGCTCCCCCGCGTCGACGAGTTCGGACACCCGCTCATGCAGGCTCGTGCGGTAGATCCCGGCGAGATAGTGGGTGCGACCGTCCCACGGCAGCACCACGTCGGCCCCGAGTCGGACAGCCGGACCTTCGAGTTCGTCGATCAGATCGGCCGACAGCAGGGGCATGTCGACGGCGCAGACGAAGGCGAGCTCACGTCCGGCTTCCGCAGCGGCACGCAACCCGCGCCCTGTTGCCAGCAGTGGCCCGACGCCCCGGATGTCGTCCCGCAGGATGTGCGCGTCCAGGGTCGGCAGCGCCTGACCCGGGGCGGCGACGACGAACACGGGCGCGCATCTCGGGCTGACGGCTGACACCATCCGCTCGACGAGCGTTTGGCCGTCGAACATGACGGTGGCCTTGTCGCGGCCCATTCGACGGGATGCCCCGCCGGCCAGGATGACCGCTGCAAGCGGTACGGGGGACGTCACGTCAGTGAGATTAGTCGACGGTCCAGGTGTCTTTGCCCCGGAGCAGCGACTGCAACGCGGCCGTGTCGTGCGGCTTGGCATTGCGCGCCGCGGCGACCTGCTGGCGGGCAGCGTCGTCGTAGGTCGGCTTGCTGACCTTCCGGAAGATCCCCATCACCATGTGGTCGAGGTTCTGCTCGGACAGCCGCGACAGCGCGAACGCATATGCCGGGTCCTCCAGCTGCGCGTCGTGGACGACGATCTCGTCGGCCGACACATCGGCGGTCTTGGCGACCTCGAGCCCGTAGCCCGATTTGACGACGCAGTATTCGCCGTCGCCGCCGAAGGTGATCGGCTCGCCGTGGGTCAGGTTGATGAGCCGCTCCTCGGCGCCTTCCTTGCGCAGCGCGTCGAACGAGCCGTCGTTGAAGATCGGGCAGTCCTGCATGATCTCGACGAGCGCGGCGCCGCGGTGCTCAGCAGCGCCACGAAGCACCTCGGACAGGCCCTTGCGGTCGGAGTCCAAGGCGCGGCCAACGAATGTCGCCTCGGCACCGAGCGCCAACGACACCGGATTGAATGGGTAGTCCAGCGAACCCATCGGGGTCGACTTGGTGACCTTGCCCGTCTCTGACGTCGGCGAGTACTGCCCCTTGGTCAGCCCGTAGATCCGGTTGTTGAACAGCAGGATCGTCAGATTGACGTTGCGACGTAGCGCGTGGATCAGATGGTTGCCGCCGATCGACAGCGCGTCGCCGTCACCGGTGACGACCCACACCGACAGGTCTTGGCGGGCCAGCGCCAGCCCCGTCGCGATCGTCGGCGCACGGCCGTGGATCGAGTGGAACCCGTAGGTCTGCAGGTAATACGGGAATCGGCTCGAGCAGCCGATACCGCTGACGAACGCAATGTTCTCGCGACGCAGCCCGAGTTCGGGCAGGAAGTTGCGGATGGTGTTGAGGATGACGTAGTCGCCGCAACCGGGGCACCAGCGGACTTCCTGGTCGCTGGTGAAGTCCTTCGACTTCTGCGGCTCGTCGGTCGTCGGGACCAGGCCGGTTCCGGCCGTCAGTCCGAGATCTGCACCAATCAGGTCGGTCATGCGATTGCTCCCACGCCAGTTTCGGTTTCGATGGTGGCCGCAGCGAGCCGCGCGAACTTGGCCTTGTCAATTTCCTTGTCGCCCAGCGTTCCGTCGAGCGCGGCATCGATGATGCCCTCCACCTCGTCGGCGAGGAACGCCATGCCCTCCACCTTGGTCACGGACTGAACGTCGACCAGATACTTGCCGCGCAGCAGCAGCGCCAGCTGGCCGAGGTTCATCTCCGGCAACACCACGTTGGGGTAGCGCCGCAGCACCTCGCCCAAGTTGGCGGGGAAGGGGCTCAGGTTGCGCAGGTGCGCCTGGGCCACCTTGATGCCCTTACGGCGCGCGCGACGGCATGCTTCGCCGATGGGGCCGTAGCTGCTCCCCCAACCGAGCATCAACAGCTCCGCGTCGCCGGTGGGGTCGTCGACCTCGAGGTCCGGCACGGTGATGCCGTCGACTTTGGCTTGGCGCAGCCGCACCATCAGGTCGTGGTTCTTCGGCTCGTAGGAGATGTTGCCCGAGCCGTTGGCCGCCTCCAGCCCGCCGATGCGGTGCTCGAGGCCTGGAGTGCCCGGCACCGCGAACTGGCGGGCCAGCGTCTCGGGGTCACGCGCGTACGGCTGGAAGGGCTCACCCGTCTTGGCGAAGGTGTGCTCGATCTTCTCGTAGGTGCTGACGTCCGGAATCTGCCACGGCTCAGAGCCGTTCGCGATCGCGCCGTCGGACAGGATGACCACGGGGGTGTGGTAGTTGATGGCGATGCGGACGGCCTCGACGGCGACGTCGAAGCAGTCCGACGGGGACCTCGGCGCCACCACCGCGACCGGCGATTCGCCGTTGCGCCCGAAGAGCACCTGCAGCAGATCGGCCTGTTCGGTCTTGGTCGGCAGACCCGTCGAGGGGCCGCCGCGTTGCACGTCGATGACGATCAGCGGCAGCTCGGTCATCACCGCGAGCCCCATGGCCTCGGATTTCAGTGAGATGCCGGGTCCGGAGGTGCTGGTGACGCCCAGTGCGCCGCCGTACGACGCGCCGATCGCCGCACCGATGCCCGCGATCTCGTCCTCGGCCTGGAAGGTCAGCACGTTGAAGTTCTTGTGCTTGGACAGCTCGTGCAGGATGTCCGAGGCCGGGGTGATCGGGTACGTGCCGAGCACCACCTGCAGATCACTCAGCTGGCCCGCCGTCACGATGCCGTA
Organism: Mycobacterium sp. 29Ha; assembly: GCF_032883055.1. Lineage (NCBI taxonomy): Bacteria > Bacillati > Actinomycetota > Actinomycetes > Mycobacteriales > Mycobacteriaceae > Mycobacterium > Mycobacterium sp. 29Ha. Next base: position 366,352 of record NZ_JAMQTI010000001.1, on the reverse strand, counting down.
GGCCAGCGCGGTGTTACCCGAAATCTGGCGGTACTCACCGCTCTTGAGCTTGGCGGGCGCGACCTCGTAGACGCTGCCCGCGAAGGCCTCGGTCGTCTCGCCGTAGTTCCAGCCGGCCTTCAGCGCCAGCACGTTCGCCTCGGCGATATCGGGCTTGCGGGCGAACTTCTCGCGGATGAACGCTTCGCTGTGTTCGAGCTCGCGGCCGTACATCCACGACAGCAGGCCGAGGGCGAACATGTTCTTGGCGCGCTGGCCGTCCTTCTTCGACGCGCCGATCTCTTCGACCGCACCCAGCGTCAGCGTGGTCATCGGCACGGCCTGCACGACGTAGTCGGACAGGTCGTCGTTCTCCAGCGGGTTGCCCTCGTAGCCGACCTTCGCCAGATTGCGCTTGGTGAATTCGTCCGAGTTGGCGATGATCAGCCCACCGCGGGGCAGGTCGGAAACGTTGGCCATCAGCGCGGCGGGATTCATCGCGACGAGCACGTCGGGGCGGTCACCCGCGGTCAGGATGTCGTAGTCGGCGATCTGGATCTGGAAGGACGACACCCCGGGCAGCGTGCCCTGTGGTGCGCGGATCTCGGCGGGGTAATTCGGTTGCGTCGCAAGGTCATTGCCGAAGAGCGCGGCCTCGGAGGTGAAGCGGTCACCAGTGAGCTGCATGCCGTCACCGGAGTCGCCCGCGAAACGAATGACGACCTTTTCGAGCTTCTGTCTGGTGCCCGGGTTGGCCCCGTTGCCGTTGGCCCCCACTGCGACCGCCTTCCGTCTGAGTCAAGCCGTTCCGGCGAACAGTCCTCGGAGTCGCGGTCGAAGCGACGCGCCGTCGTTGGACGTCCACAGAAATTTGATGTCACTGGCAGTACCGATTATGGCACTTCTCTTAGGTGGCCCTTCACACGACTCGCGGGGTACGCACTGGTAACTACCAAACGAACGCCCTGATCAGCGCGTGTGCCGATGCCCGCCGCGAGACAAAAATGTGTTTTGCGTCACGTGGCACTGAGTGTCATTAATAAGGAAATTGCTACCGATCAGTAGCCCGCTGCTAGCACTCGCGCGCCGCCTACGGCGGCAGGTTGTAGGGCGTGATGACCTGGATCGGCACCGGCCGCGTCGGCTCGACCGGCAACGCGCCCTGCTGTTGGAGTATCAGCCGCATCGCCAGGCGCGCGTCGGCGCGAAGATCGTTGTGCAGGACGACCGAGATGCGCCCGTCCCGCAGGAGCTGTCTGTTGTCGACGTCCAGATCATGGGCAACGAAAACCCTGCACACCCGCCCTAATCGTTCGAAGGCCGCGATCGTCGCGGTGTTGCCACCTCCCACCGAATAGACGGCTCCGACTTCTGGATGGCGCTCGAGCGCCTGGAGAACCAACCGCTCGTTCGTCGAGTCCAGCCCGTCGCTTTCGCTGACTTCCACGATCGTGCGCCCGGTACCGCGCATCGCGGAGCGGAAGCCGACCTCGCGCTCACCCTCGCCGCGGAACACCGCGCGGCTCAGCGTGATGAGAATGTCCGACGGCGCCGACCCCAGCCACTCCCGCATCAGATAGGCCGCCGTCACCCCGGCGCCGTGGTTGTCGATGCCCACGTACGCGCATCGCGCGCTCGCGGGAATGTCGGTCGTATACGTCACCACCGGCACACCGCCTTCGACCAGGCGGTCGACGGCCTCGGCCACCGCGGGGTCGTCCTGGGCCTTGAGCACGACGCCGTGGCTGCCCTTGATGCGGCCGAGCGCCTCCACCATCTGTTCCGTTGACCCGGACTCCCACAGATGAAAGCGGGCGCGCAGCGCGGCGGGTGCGAAGGCGGGCAACTCGGCCTCGATGGCGGCGCGAAACGCATCGGAGAACCGCGCCGGCGTCTGCATCACGACGTCGATGAGGTAGCGGCGGCCGTTGAGGCGCAGCTGGGCCCGCTGCTTGTCGAGATCCGCGATCGCCTGCTCGACTTCGGCCCTGGTGTTCGCGCGGACGCCGGGCCGTTGGTTGAGGACGCGATCGACAGTTGCCTCGCTCAGCCCGGCCTGCTGGGCGATCTCGCGGACCTTATAGCGGTGCGGCATCGATCTTCCTGAGGTGTTTTTGATGGATTTCTGGCGTTGATTGCGGCGACTGTCACAGCAAGACTAACTGGCATGACCGCACCGGTGAGGACGACAGACCCGCCGTGGATCGGCGAGTCCGAATGCCGGATCGACGACTTCCGGCCGCAGGTGCTCCGTGACACCGAACGCGCCGATTACCCGAACGCCACCGAAGTGCGCAGCAACGTGCCGGTGTACTCGGCGGCCGCGGTGGCTGGCGGCGACCGGCGCGAGCTGCAAGCGGAGTTGATCCGCGCGCTCGCCGATGGTCCGGGCGTCGTACTGTTCGAAGGCGCTTTCTCGTCCGACCTCGTCGACCGCGCGAACGAGGGCTTCTTCGCGATCATCGCCGCACAGCGCGCGGCGGGCAGGGCCGCGGGCGACCACTTCGGCAGGCCCGGCGCCAACGACCGGATCTGGAACGCCGCCCAGAAGCTCGCGCTGCACGCGCCGAACGTGTTCGCCGAGTACTACGCGAACGACACCCTCGCCGTCGTCTGCCAAGCCTGGCTTGGTCCCCGCTACCAGGTCACCTCTCAGGTGAACGTCGTCAATCCCGGTGGCAACGCCCAGGTTCCGCACCGCGACTATCACCTCGGCTTCGTCCCCGACGAACACCTTGCGCAGTATCCGGCGCATCTGCACCGGACCTCACCGGTGCTCACGCTGCAGGGCGCCGTCGCCCACTGCGATATGCCGGTCGAAAGCGGCCCCACGATGCTGCTGCCACATTCGCAGCGGTTCGCGGGCGGCTATATCGCCTTCAATCGGCCCGAGTTCGTGGACTTCTTTGCCGACCATCACGTGCAGCTGCCGCTGAACAAAGGTGATGCGATGTTCTTCAACCCGGCGCTGTATCACGCTGCGGGATCGAATGTTTCGGGTGACATCCGGCGGATCGCGAACCTGCTTCAGGTGTCCTCGCCGTTCGGCCGGGCGATGGAGGCGCTGGACCGCACGGCGATGGTCCGCGCGATCTATCCGGCACTGCTGGCGATGAAGGCTGCCGGACGCCCGCAGCGCGACCTGCACAACGCGGTGGTCGCCACCGCGGAGGGCTACGCGTTCCCCACCAACCTCGACAGCGATCAACCCATCGGCAGCCTCGCCCCACCGAGTCAGGTCGACTCGGTGCTGGCGGCGCTGGACTCGAACCTCAGCGCGGACGAACTCGACGTCATCTTGCGCGCCCACCAAGAACGGAGAATGCCATGACCACGCTCGGCGTCATCGGACTGGGCCGCATCGGTGCGTTCCACACCGAAACCCTCTCGGGCCTCGACAGCATCGACGGGTTGGTCATCACCGACGAGCGGCCCGACGTCGTCGCGGCCGTCGCCGCCAAACACGATGCGAGAGCTGTCGACTCGGTCGACGCCCTGTTGGCGTCCGGAGTGGACGGGGTCATCGTGTCCGCCGCGACACCCGCACACGCCGAGCTGACGCTGGCCGCAGTCGAGCGCGGCCTGCCCACGTTCTGCGAGAAGCCGATCGCCTCCACAGCGGTCGAGAGCGCGCGGGTTGCCGACGTGATCGCGCGGTCGGGTGTGCCGGTCCAGATCGGCTATCAGCGGCGGTTCGACGCCGCCTTCGCGGCCGCCAAGCGCGCGGTCGACGACGGCTCGCTGGGCGCCCTGCACACCGTGCGCAGCACGACGATGGACCCGGCTCCCCCGCCGATGGAGTACATCGCGGGTTCGGGTGGGATCTTCCGCGACTGCGCCGTGCACGATTTCGACGTGATCCGCTGGATCACAGGCCAGCAGGCCGTCGAGGTGTACGCCACTGGCAGCGTCCAAGGAGACCCGAAGTTCGCTGAGTTCGGCGATGTGGACACCGCCGCCGTGGTCGTCACCTTCGAAGGCGGGACGCTCGGCGTGGTCTCGGCGGCGCGGTACAACGCCCACGGCTACGACTGCCGCCTCGAAGTGCACGGCTTCCACGACACGGTGGTCGCCGGTTGGGATCAGGGAGTTCCGGTGCGAAATGTCGACCCCGCCAACAGCTTTCCCGAGGGACCGGCGCACCACTTCTTCATGGACCGCTTCAACGAGGCATTCCGCGCGGAGCTCAGTGCGTTCGTTGATGTGGTCAAGGGAAACGCCGCCCCGGCATGCACGGTGGCCGACGCGGTCGAGGTCGCGTGGCTGGCCGAAGCGGCCACCGAGTCGTTGCAGCGCCGCGTGCCGGTGAGCATCAAGGACGTGAGGTCACGATGAAATCCCTGAAGATCGCCGGTGCACCGATTTCGTGGGGAGTGTGCGAGGTACCCGGCTGGGGTCACCAGCTCAGCGCCGAGCGGGTGCTCACCGAGATGCGGGATGTCGGCCTGTCCGCCACCGAGTTGGGTCCCGAGGGCTTCCTGCCATCAGACCCCGAGGAGTTGACCGCCCTGCTCGCGTCGAACGGTCTGCGCTGTGTCGGCATGTTCGTACCCGTGCTGCTGCACGACCCCGACTACGACCCGCTCGCCGATATCAAGGGCCCGCTTGACGCGCTGATCGCTTGCGAAGCCGACGTTCTCGTGCTCGCCGCTGCGACGGGTTCCGACGGTTATGACTCGAGGCCGACGCTCGACGACAGCCAATGGGCCACGCTACTGGCCAATCTCGACCGGCTCGCCGCGGCGGCCGCCGACCGCGGTGCACTCGCCGTCTTGCATCCACACGTCGGGACCATGGTAGAGACCCGCGGCGACGTCGACCGGGTGCTGCAGGGTTCGACCATCAAGCTGTGTCTGGACACCGGCCATCTGCTGATCGGCGGTACGGATCCACTCGCTCTGACACTGCAGGTACCCGGCAGGATCGCGCACGCACATCTCAAGGACGTCGACGCGGCGCTCGCCGCTCGCGTTCAGGCCGGAGAACTCACCTACACCGAGGCGGTGCGCGCCGGCATGTACACCCCGCTGGGCGCGGGTGACGTCGATATCGCGGGCATCGTGACTGCGCTGAGCGCCAATGGATTCGACGGCTGGTTCGTCATGGAACAGGACACGATCCTCGACGGTGAACCCACCGATGAGGGACCCCTACGCGACGTGCGGACCAGCGTGGCTTTCATGCACGACGTCAGTGGCCGCGTGACGGTGTGAGCTTGCGCATCGGCGTGCTCGGGGCCTCCCGCATCGCCGAGCCTGCGATCGTCGGGCCCGCACACAAGCTGGGTCATCGGCTGGTCGCGGTGGCCGCGCGCGATCCGCAGCGCGCGCAGGTTTTCGCCGACAAGTACGGCGTTGAGCGCGTCGTGCCGTCGTACCAGGACGTGATCAACGACCCCGAGGTCGACGTCGTCTACAACCCGTTGGCGAACGCACTGCACGCGCCGTGGAATCTCGCGGCGGTCGCGGCGGGCAAACCGGTGCTCACCGAAAAGCCGTTCGCCCGCAACCGGACTGAGGCAGAGCAAGTCGCCGAGGCCGCCGAGAGTGCGGGTGTGCCTGTGGTGGAGGCCTTCCATTACCTGTACCACCCCGTGACGCGGCGTGCCCTGGAGCTCGCGCGTGCCGGCACCCTCGGTGACATCACACATGTCGAGGTGCGCATGGCGATGCCCGAGCCTGCCGACGGGGATCCGAGATGGTCGCTCGAGTTGGCCGGCGGCGCGTTGATGGACCTCGGCTGTTACGGGCTGCACGTCATGCGTCAGCTGGGTCGTCCGTCGATTGTGCGGGTGAACGCGAAAGAACGCAGCCCCGGCGTCGACGCGTGGTGCGATGTCGAACTCGGCTTTCCCAACGGCGCAACGGGCTTCAGCACAAACTCGATGGTGGCCGATGACTACACGTTCACGATTCAGATCGTCGGCACCGACGGAGATGCCCTGGTGCACAACTTCATCAAGCCCCAGGCCGACGACCGTGTCACCGTCCGGACGCCCGCGGGCAGTAGCGTCGAACATCTGGGCACGCGCACGTCGTACACGTACCAACTGGAGGCGTTCGCCGCGCACGTCCTGCACGGCGCACCGCTGCCGGTGAGTACGGTCGACGCGGTGGAGAACATGGCCTACGTCGACGCCGCATACCGGGCGGGCGGAATGGAACCCCGCTAGCCCACGCTCGGCACGCTCGCCAGCCGCACATACGCCGAGGCCGCCTCGGCGCGGTTGGTGGCGTGCAGCTTCCGCAGCACTCGCTTGACGTGGGACTTCACCGTGCCCGCCGAGATCACCAGCTCGTCGGCGATCTGCTGGTTGGTGCGGCCGGCCGCCATCAGGCGAAGGACCTCGATCTCGCGACGGGTCAGGATTGCCATGACACGCGTCTGCACCTCGGCCAGCGATTGCGCCGCCGGACTGCGTTCGACCGGTTCGATCTTGGCAAGGTCCAGATCCGCGTCCTGCAGCGCCCGTGCGGCTTCGTCGGCAGACGCCAACGCGCGACGGACGTCTGCGCGTTGACGGCGCATGCGCTCGAGGAGAACGGTGCGCTCGTAGGCGTATCCGAAGCCTTCCGCGAACGCCCACACCGTGTCTCGATCAATCTCGTCGACGATGCGGCCCGAGTACAACCGGTCGGCGTGCAGGAAGCCGATCACCTTGCCCGTCGGCATCACCGGTGCCGCCACATAGGCGTGGGTCAGGGAGAAATCGATGATCGGGCGGTTGACGCGCGGATCGTTGCGGGCGTCGCGCACGATGGCGGGCGCGCGGCGGCGGATCATCTGGGTCTCGAGCAGCATGTGGTTGAGGGGCGGCGCCACCGATTGCGCGAAAGCCACCATCTTCTCGGCACCCTCGGTGTCCTCGCCGAAATAGGCTGCCTCCATGACCATTCGGCCCTCGTGGACACGAAAGAGCACGGCGCGGTCGAAGCCGCACGACTCGACCAGCTCGCGTGGCGCACGGTCGACGATCGTCGCGACATCGTCTACGACACGCAGCTTGCTCAGCGCCTCCTGTACCGAGAGGAGTGCAAACGTGCGCCGCCGCGCCCCATCCTCGATCAGCTCGCGTTCCAGCGATGACAGATCAAGCAGGGAGTCGAGGGCATTGAGCGCGTTCTCGTCGCCGAGTCCCTCCAACGCGTTGCGCACCACGGTCGCCTTGGCGTCGACCGCCTCGGCCACCACCGCCATGGGGTCCTCGGACGGGTCGATCTCGCAGTCCTGAAATGCCTCCCGGTAGCGGCGCGCGGCTTCGGTGTCCTTGACAGGGCGCGACGCCCAGCCGGGATGGTCACCGTCGGACAGGCTGCCGATCGCGGGCGTCTCGGGCTTCTCGCTCACAACGCTCACCACCAAGACTGTCCTCCGATCGATGCTCAGGTGCGGCCGGAACCGCCAATTCACCTCGTAAGGGGGTACGAGACCTCCCCAACGGGGGATCGATTTGCCCGGTGAGCTGGCACAGGCTATTTGTCATGTCATCTACGACCGTCTCGGCCTTGGAACTGCTGACCACGCCCCAGGGCATCGCGAACCCGTATCCGCTGTACGAGCAGCTCCGGGCACTCTCACCCGTGCCCGGATACCGTGACTGGCCGCCGGGGACCATTCCGGGGGCGGACGAACCCGTCACCGCGTGGGCGCTGTTCCGCTACGACCAGATCTTCGAGGCGGCCAGGGACAGCGCGACGTTCTCGTCGCGGGATCCTTTGCAGGAGGCGTCGTCTGCGCCGAGCCTGATGCTCGTCAACACCGACCCGCCCAAGCATGAAGTCGAACGGAAGCTGGTCAGCCAGGCGTTCTCCCCGCGCCGGGTGAAGCGCCTGGAGGGCTGGCTGAACGAGTTGGTGCCGCATCTGCTGGACGACCTGGGCAGCGGTGACGTCGAGGTGATGGAATTCGCCGCCGAGATCCCCACCCGCGCCATGGTGCGATTGCTGGGCCTGCCCGACGGCGATCACGTCCGATTCAAAAAGTGGGCCAACGCGTTCATGCTGTCGTCGTCGCTCACACCCGAGCAGCGCATCGCGAGCAATGAGGAGATGGTGACCACGTTCGCGACCCGGCTCGCCGAGCACACCGTCCGGCTGGCGGAGCGCACCCCCACCGACGATGTCGAAGACGCCGAGGATCTCATCTCCGCCCTGCTGCGCGCCGCGGTCGACGGGCAGCGGCTGACCCCCGAGGAGATCGTCCGGTTCTGCGTGACGCTCGTCGTCGCCGGCAGCGAGACCACCACGTTCCTGATCGGCAATCTGCTGCATGCGATGGCGCGCGAACCCGCGATCACCGAGCGGATGCGCAGCGACCGCACCTTGGTGAACGTCTTCGTCGAAGAGGCCATGCGTGTCGACGGACCGCCGCAGCGGCTGTTCCGCATCGCCACCCGCGATGTCGAGGTCGGCGGCAAGCTGATCCGCAAAGGTGATTGGGTGGCACTGTTTTTCGGCTCTGCCAATCGTGACCCCGAGGTGTTCGGTGACCCCGACAAGCTCGACATCGATCGGCCCAACATCCGCCAGCAGCTGTCGATGGGGCACGGTCTGCACTTCTGCCTCGGTGCATCACTGGCCCGCCTGGAAGTGGTCGCCGTGGTGAACGCGGTACTCGACCGCTATCAGACGATCGCGCTGACCGATGATCCCGGCACAAAGCAGACCGCAAGCCTGCTGACCCACGCCTATGTGCGTCTCCCCCTTCACCTCTCATGACCCCGGAGGAGGCAGCCAATATCGCGGCGACGAAGGCCATCTACGCCGCTGTGCCCGCCGGTGATCTGCAGACCGCACTGGAACTGCTCGACCCCGACGTGCGTATCACCTATTACGGCACCGAAGGCATTCCCTATGCCGGTGATTACCGGGGGTTTGACGAGGCCGTGACGTTCTTCACCAAGGTTGGGGAATCGATCGCGATCACCGAGATGGAGGCGTGGAAGTTCATCGCCCAGGGTGACGAGCTGGCGTCGTGGGGCAGGCAACGGTTCCGGCGACTCGACACAGGCTACGAATGGGAGTCGGAGTTTGCGCACATCATTACGCTGCGTGGCGGTCGCTGGCTCTACTTCCGCGACTTCATGAACTCCGCCCTGACGCTGCAGGCGTTCACCCGATGAGGGTCGCGGGTGACCGCGAGATCTGCATGGGCGCAGGGGTTTGCGTGATGACGGCCGACAAGACATTCGATCAGGATGACGACGGGATCGTGGTCCTCGCCTCGGATCGAGTGTCCGCCGGCGAGGAGAAGGCCGTGCGCAACGCCGTCAGGATGTGCCCGTCGGGCGCACTCCGTATCGTGAGCGACATCGTTTAACCCAGCAACGCGCTGTAGCGCCCGCGGGTGAACTGCAATTTGTCATCGTTCACGCGGCCGGATTCCTCGATCCCCCAAACGATTGGTCAATTCCCCGGCGGCAGCAGCATCGTCTGCCAGGTCTTGTTCTCGGGCGCGCCTGCGGCGAGATCCGATTGCGTGTACCGGCGGCCGTCCGGCCCGATATAGCTACCGGTCGCGGGATCGTATTCGGCCGCAGCGATCGGCGGCGGCGCAGCGGGCGGCGGTGGAGGCGCAGCTTCGGGCGGCAACTGTGGAATGGGCTGACCCGACAACGTCGCGTTGGGATCCCCCTTCCAGTTGAATCCGTCGTTGAGCGGTACGAAGACCTCGTCGCTTTCGCACAACTTGACCGTGGGCGCGCGTTTCCCCGGCACGGTTTCACACGGAATATTGCGTGCGCCACGCACATTGAACGGTGAATCCTGCGGGATCCGGCAATAGAGGTCACCGGGCGGCCGCTGCGGATAATCCTCGAGCGCGGCAACGCGTTGCTGCTGGGCAGGCAGGAACCCGGTGGTGCAAGGTGGCGGCAGGTTGAGGTTCAGGTTGAAGCTCAGGTATTGGCCCTTGTAGTCCTGTTTGGTGTTGAGGTTGGCGAGGATGCCGGCCTGGTTTGCCGCGATGGCTTGGGGAAACACCACGAGGAGCTGTTCGATGTCGTTCTGATAGGTGAGCGCGACTTGCCCGACACTGACGAGGTTGGCCAGCAGGATGGGCAAGGTGGGCTGCAGGCGTTCGACCAGTTGCCGCACCTGCGCGGCCGCCGGGCCACCTTTGACGATGACGCCGGCAACTGCCTCGTCGTGGGTCTTCAATTCGGCGGTCACCGTGGCTACATGGGACGCCCACGCCTGGATCGCATCAGAGGTGTTCGTCTGCGAATCCAACACCGGATCGGCCTTGTCGATCAGCGTGGTCAGCGGATCGAGATTCTTGCGCGCGTCGATCGCCAGCGTGGATGCACCTTCGATCACACGCGACAGTTCTGGACCGAGCCCGCCGACCGCCGTGTAGGCCTCGTCGATCACGGTCTTGAGGTCGTCGCGGGGTATGGCCTGCAGACCGGTGTTCGCCGCAGCGAGCAAAGCGTTGACGTCCGGCGGCACTGACGAGTCAGCGAGGGCGATCACGTCACCGTTCTTCAGCGGCGGCGAGGTGCCGTTACGGGGCAACAGTAGGACATAGGATTCGCCGACCGCGGATTGACTGTGCACCTCGGCCTTCAGGTCTGAGGGGATGTCGATTCCGGACTGCAGCGAGAGCACCGCCGCCACACCGGAATCGGTCAGACGCACCGATTCCACCCTGCCGACCTTGGAGCCGCGATAGGTCACGTTGCCCGATTCATAGAGCCCGCCGGATCTCGGCAGTTCCACCGTCACCGTGTACCGGCCGACGCCGAACATGGCGGGCAGGTTGATGAAGTGCAGGGCCATCACCGCCACCGTGGCAAGGGCAACGATCGTGAAGATGGCCAGCTGAATTCGTACCCGTCCGGTCAAATGCATGCTAGCGGCCCTGATTCCATTGATAGGGGATCGTCAGCGGATTCCCGGGACCGTTCGGGCCACCAGCCAAGCAAGGGCTGGGGAACTGGCCGATGGTGCGGCCCCACTGCAGCTCGAGCCAGGTCAGATCGCACTCCCATCGAGTGCCGGTGAAGATCCCTTGGTCGATACGGCTGAGCGTGAGGTCGACGATGGCGGTCAAATTGGCATAGTCACCGCGTTGGAAGTTTTCGAAGGTCTCGTTGGGAAACGGGAAGGTGGCAAGCAGGCTCAGGGATCGCGTCAGGCTGGGACCGGCGTTGGCCAGCGACTCCAACACGGGGCCGACTTGTCTCAACTCCTTTACCAGGTTTTCCTTCGTCTGATTCACCGTGTCCACGGTCAGAGCGCTGAACTTGCCGAGCTGATCGGCCGCCTGCACCAAGTTGTCTCGTTCGGAGTTGAGCACAGCCAACGCGTCGGGGACGGTGGCCAGTGCCCGGTCCAGGACGGGCTGCTGTGCACTGAATTTCCCGACCAGGCGGTTGAGGCTCTCGGTGGCCGCGATGATGTCGCCGGTCTGGTCGTCGAGGTGGCCGGTGAATTCCCGAAGCTGCGTGATCAAGCTTCGCACGTCCTGCTCGCGGCCCCGAAACGCGGTGGAAAACGCCTCGGTGATGTCCTGAACCTGGCCCAGGCCACCACCATTGAGCAACATCGACAGCGCGGCCAGCGTCTGTTCGGTGCTCGGGTAGGCGCCGCCGTCCGGCAGCGGGATGACCGATCCGGCGCGCAGCCGTCCGTGTGGCGCTTCGCCCGTCGGCGGCGCGAGCTCGATGTGCAAGGAACCCAGCAGGCTTGTGGTGCCGATCTTGGCCGTCGCGTTGGCGGGCAGGTCGACGTCGCCGTTCAGGCGCATGGTCAGCAGCGCATGCCAGCCCTGGCGCTCGATTTTGGTGACATGGCCGATCGTGACGTCTGCGACACGCACGCGCGAGTTCGGCTCAATGTTGTTGACGTCAGGCATTTGTGCCTGGATCACGAACGAGCCGGCGCCGGTTCCCTGTGTGCCGGGCAGGGGTAGTGAGTTCAGCCCGCGCCAACCGCAACCGGGCATCGCGGCCACGATCAGGACCATCGTCACGTTGGCCGCGACGTGTTGCCAGCGTCGCCGAGTCACGGGGCACCTCCGGGAGGAACCATCATGCCCTGCAGACCGTCGGTGGGGTTCGTGGCCAGCGGCGCGGTGAATGCCGGGTCAGGCGCCGAGGCTTCGGCGGCCAAGGGGACGTCCGGCGGCGGATCGACGGCGGGCGGTACGTGGTCGGGGCGCATCCAGGGCTCGCTGTAGGTGACTTCGTTCGGGCGGGTCTGCGCGCCGACGAACAGGTTCTCTCCCAACGGCGGAAAGTTGTATTGACGGTTCTTCACGATGGGCGCCAGATACTGCGCGCACAGTTTCGCCGATTGCTCACCTCCCCGGCGGGATGCGGACTGAATCGCGCCGCACAGGAACGAGATCGGGTTCGCGAAGTTGTTGATGGCCAGGGCGCCGGTCAATGAACCGTTGGCCGGCTCGTAGATGTTGTTGTAGTTCTGCAACACCGTCGGGGCGATGTGCAGCGTTTGTTTGATGTCGTCGAGGCTTTCCACGAGCACGCGAGTGATCGACGCCATCTTGTCCGATGCCGTACCGATCGCCTCCGTGTTGTCGGCGGCGAAGTCCTGCACGTCACCCACGACCGCGTTGAGATCCTCGACCGCCTGACCGACTTTGTTCGGATCGTCGGCCAGTAGGGACGTCACCTCCGCGAGGTTGCGGTTGAGCGATTCGAGCAGATCGGCGCTGTCGCTCAGCGCAGACACCAGCGTCGAGAGGTTCTTGAACGTGGCGAAGATGTCACTGCTGTGGTCACCGAGGATCGAAACCGCCTGCGACAGTTTGATGATGGTGTCCCGGATCGTCGGACCCTGACCGCGCAGGTTGTCCGCGGTGGTGTTGATGAGTGCACCCAACGTACTCACACCATCGGGCCCGGTGGGCTTGAGCAGGTCGGTCAGCCTCTCGAGTTGCGCACGTAGGTCGTCCCATTCGACGGGCACCGCAGTGCGGTCCTCGGGAATCACCGCGCCGTCGGCCATCGTCGGTCCACCGGTGTAGGGCGGCGTGAGCTGGATCGTGCGGCCGGTGACCAGCTGCGGTGACAGGATCACAGCCTTGGCATCGGCAGGAACCTTGTACCTGCCGTCGAACCAGAATGTGATCTTGGCCCGCTCGGGCTGCGGTTCGATCGATTCGATCTTGCCGACGGGCACGCCGCGAACCAGCACGTGGTCGCCGGCGAATACCCCTGTGCTGTTCTCGAAGTAGGCGACCACCACCGTCCGGGCGATCTGCGCGGGCATACGTGCCACGACGATCAGGCCCGCACCCAACACCAGCACAAGCACCACCGCCAAGACGACCCTCGCGGTACGTGGCGACCTCATCGCAGCCGGAATCATGGCCTTACTCCCGGTTGTTGGAGGGGCGGCGCCTCGCCCGGCGCCGGCAGGTAGACCGGCGCTGGAGTCGGCTCGGGCACCGAGGCCATCGCCGGCGGCGGCAGCGCGGGCGGCCCCGGCGGCGGACCGCCAGGCGGTGGTGGCGGGGGCGGCTCGCGGTAGGGGTAGCGCGGGTCCCCGGGATTGCCGGTGATCGCGTCGGGCAGATGCGATCTCGGTTCCCCGCCCTGACCGGTCCGCGGGAAAGGCACCGGCAACGCAGGCGTCCCCGGTTGGCCGGTCTGCGGGTCCGTCAGCTGTGACGGCAGCAACGTAGCCGGATCCAACCCCAGATCCGAAAACGCCGCGTCGACGAACGGTTGCACGAACTGACCCGGAAACAGGTTGACCACATAGGCTTTGAAGAACGGGCCGGAGGAAAGCGATTCACCAAGAGACATGACGTAGGTGTTGATCAATTTGATGGACTGCTGCACACGCTCCTTGCGGTCATCGACGATCGCCAACACTCCGTTGAGCTTTTCCAACGCCGGCCGCAGCTGCTGACGGTTCTCGCCGATGAACGCGTGCAGCTGTCGCGACACCGCCGAGATGTTCGCCCAGATCTGGTCCAATGCCGAGCTTTGCGTCCGCAACGCCGCCAGTAGTGCATTGGTGTCTTTCACCAGACTCACGATGTTGTCGGTGCGTTTGGCCAGCACCCCCGTCACTTGGGCCGCGTTGTCCAGCAGCCTGCGCAACTCGGCATCGCGAGTGTCGAGCACTTGTGCAAACCGCGCCACGCCCGCCACCGCATCCTTCAGATCCGCCGGTGTGTCCGAAAAGGTCCGGGCCAAAGTGGCCAGCGAGTTCGAGAGCTGGTCGGTGTTCACGCCGCTGATCGTGGTGGCCAGGTCACCCAGGGCGTCGGGCAGCTGATAGGGCGAAACCGTCCGGTCGAGGGGAATGGTGCCGTCCATCTGCCCGCTCCCGCGCGGCGTCACATCGACGATCTTGGCGCCCAACAGGCTCTTGGTCTTGATCGCGGCCTCGGTGCGGTCCCCCAGACGCACATCGCTGTCGATCTTGAACGTGACGAGCACGCCCGCCTCATCGAGAACAATGTCCGAGACGTTGCCCACCACGAAGCCGGAAACCTCCACGCCGGCACCGGTGTTCAGCCCGCCGGCGTCGGCGAAGTACGCCGAGTACTCCCTACCCGAGTTGAGGAAGGGCAGGTTTTGGTACTGCAAGGCGGCCAGCACCATCACGGCAACCGTCGCGACGCCGACGGTGCCGATGACCAAGGGGCTGCGTTCGGAGAAGGACTTCACTTGGGCGCGCACCGCCCCGTGCTCTGGCCGGCCACTTTGACGTACACCGGTTGGCCCCCTTTGCCGTTGAGCTTGAGCACGACATCGCACAGGTAGAAACTGAAGTAGTCGCCGTACATCCCCTGCCGCACCAGGGCCTGGTATCTGTCCGGCAGCGTGTTGAGCAGATTGTCGAGATATTCGTGGTCGGCCACGGCGATGCCCGCCACCCGATCGGTCTGCGCGACCACCTCGCGGAACGGCGCCCGGGCTTGGGCCAAAAGGTCGGCGAGCGAACCGGTGGCGGCGTTTGTGTAAGCCACCGCGTTGGAGATGTCGGTTCTGCGTTCGGCCAGCCCGCCAATCAGCTCCGAAAGTGATGTCACGGCTTTGTCCAGCCGCTCACTCTGCCCGCCCAACGACCCGAGTACCACGTTGAGGTTGTCGATGACCTGCCCGATCAGCAGATCGCGGTCGGCCAACGTGTTGGTGACCACCGCGGCCTGCTGCAGGAAAGACCCAATCGCGGGACCCTGACCCTCGAACGCCTCGATCAACTGCTGAGTCAGGTCGTTGACCTGTTGGGGGTCCAGCGCCCGAAACAGGGGCTTGAAGCCACCGATCACCGAGTCCAGATCCAGCGCGGGCTGAGTGTGAGTCAGTGGGATGGTCTGCCCGGGACTCAGCGTCTTGAGTCCGCCGGTGCCTTCCTCGAGGGCCAGAAACCGGTCGCCGAACAGGTTGTCATACCGGATCACCGCCCTGCTGCCCTGCGTGAGCACGACCGACTTTTCGGTGAAAAACTGCACGCGCACAGTCGCATCCGGGTTGATGGAGATGTTCTCCACCTTGCCGACCTCGACGCCCGCGATCCGCACTATCGTGCCGTTCCTCAGGTTGGACACGTTGCTGAACTCGGCGTAGTAGCTGTTGCCCGCGCCGAAGCGAAACTGTCCGAAGATCGTCAGCGTCAGGAATGCGACGAACAGGCAGACAGCCAGGAAAACGCCCAGGCGCCAGATGGTGCCCCTGAAGTCAGCCACGGAGGCTCTCCTCCTTGTGCGGATGGTCGGCGGTGATGATGACCAGTGCGATCACGGTGGGCCCTGCCCGTTGTGGTCGAGCGGCGCCGGGGCCGCCGGGGGGACCCCCGGCCACAGCGGCACGCCGCCCGGCCCGTACAGCGGCGCGCCGTACGGTGGCGCCCCGGGGTAGGGAACCGGCCCGATTGCCGGGCCGGGCAGGCACTGACGAATGCTTGGCGGCTCCGGCACGGCACGCGTCGTCGGGAAGTAGTTCGCCCAGCAGGGATGTCCGATACCGGGGTTGGGCCGAATGTCCAGGCCGGTCCCCCAGCCGGTGTTGGTGATCAGTTGGCGCACGGGGAAGTTCTTGGTCGCGTCCGGTAGCGAGCCGCACCCCGGCGCACCGCCGGGTCCGCCCTTGGCGGCCACTATCGGCAGATTGTTCGGGTAGGCGTAGGGATCGTTTCCCAGCAACAAGGCGACGTCGAGCTGAAGAGTGCGACCATCGCCGCCCCACGCCGCATAGCCGCCGTTGTCGAGATACCACGTGGCGCCCTTCAAAAAGCACTCGTACACGGGGCTGTGCTGCAGCAGCAGGTTCGTCGTCGGCTCAAGGGTGTTGACCGCCTCGACGAGATCGTCCTTGCTCGTGGCAAGCAGGTTCGTGCCTGCCGTCGACAGACCGATGACGTTCAACAACAACCCATCTAGTGCGCTCGCCTGGTCGCTGATCGTCGTGCTGGTGGTACTGACGGCGTCCAGGATGGACACGATGTCGTCGGCTGCGGCGTCATAGGTGTCGGCGACGTTCTTGAGCGAGCGCCAGTTCTCTTGCATGGTCTCGGCGCGCGCGTTCAGTGCCAGCAAGACCTCATTGAGGTCTGTGGTGGCCTGGCCCATCCGTTGGCCCTGTCCACGCACGCCGTCGGCGACTGCGGTCAGCACGGCGTTCAGCTTCAGCGGGTCGATCATCTTGAGCAGCTCGACGACGTTTTCGAAGACCGTGTTGATCTCTGTGCTGACATTCTTTGAATGCAGCACGGCGCCGGCGGCCAGCCGCTTGGGGCTCGGATTCGGCGGATAGACGAGCTCGACGAACTTGGTGCCGAATGCGGTTGTGGCACTGATCTGAGCTTCCACGTTGGCCGGGATGTAGCGGATCTGGTCAGGGTCGATCTCCAGCTTCAAGCTGGCTCGATCGCCCCCGCCGCCGATCTGGCTGACCCGGCCGACTTGGACACCGCGCATCATGACATCTGCGTTGGTTTCCATCACCAATCCGGCTCGCTCCGACGAAAGCGTCACGGGCACATACGATCTGAATGTTTCCCCGAACGATGCCGCCGTTACGGACAGAAACAGCACGATTGCCGTCAACAAGATCACCGTCCACCACCCGGTGGCGATGCGGTATGTCCCTGCCCTTCGCTTCATGCCACTAACCGGCCAAGTGGAAATCGCCGGACTGGCCGTAGATGGCCAGCGTCATGATCACGATCAGGACCGATGCGACGACCATCGAGGCACGCACCGCTCGGCCCACGGCCTCACCTACGCCTGCGGGCCCACCGCGCGCGGTGTAACCGTAATAGGTACACAGCAGCATGATCATCAACGCGACCGCAGCCACCTCGGCCAACGACCACAAGACGTCGGATGGACTCAGATACGTATAGAAGTAGTGGTCGTAGACACCTGACCCCTGGCCGTACACAGCAGTGGTGCCGATACGAGCGGCCCAGAAAGCCGTCATCAGCCCGATGCAAAACAACGGGATCGCCACGATCACTCCGGCCACCACCCTGGTGGAGGCCAAGTAGCTCACACTGCGGATACCGATGGCCTCGAGCGCGTCGATCTCCTCATTGATTCGCATCGCCCCCAGCTGAGCTGTACTGCCGGCGCCGACGGTGGCGGCCAGTGCCACCATCACCGTGCCCGGCTGAATCTCGCGGGTATTGAAAAACGCGGACGCGAAGCCAGTGAGCGCCTCCACACCCACCGAAGCCAACTGGTTGTATCCCTGCACCGCGACAATCGCGCCCGTCGTCATCGTCAAGAACGCCACGATGACCACCGTCCCGCCGATCACCGCAAGCGCCCCGCTGCCCAATCCCATCTGTGCGATCACTCGCAACAGCTCGCCGCGGTAGTTGATGACGGCATCCGGAATACCAGCCAGCGTGGTGGCGTAAAACCTTGTCTGCGAATCAATCTGGTCCCATCCGGCTACCACTGCCTTCCTCGCCCGCTGTAAGCGGGGATGAAGTCCGCTCGGAACACCCAACGTCACGGCTCCACCTCAGGACACCATGAACGGGACGCCGACAGCGGTGACGATGATATTGATCAAGAACAACACCAGGAAGGCGAACACCACCGTTTCATTCACCGCCCTGCCCACACCGGCGGAACCACCACCCACCGAAATGCCTTGGTAGCAAGCGATCAAGCCCGCCATCAATCCGAACAGGGTCGCCTTGACCATCGAGATGATGACATCGGCCATATGGGTCAGCGTGGTCAACCCCGCCACCCACGCGCCCGCCGAAACGTCCATCAGGTACACCGAGCAAACGAACGCGCCGACCAGGCCCGTCATGATCACCACCGAGCTCAGCGCCAGCGACACGGTCGTGGCCGCCAGTACGCGCGGAACGACAAGCGCCTGAATCGGGTTGATACCCATGACCCGTAGCGCATCGAGTTCCTCGCGAATCGTCCGCGCACCCAGATCGGCGCACATCGCCGTGGCACCCGCACCCGCCACCACCAACACCGTCACGATCGGACCGCTCTGGGACACCGTGAAGATCGCGGCACCGGTACCGGAAAAGTCTGCCGCGCCGATATCGGCCAACAAGACGTTGAAAAGGAACCCCGATATCACTGCCCACGGGATTGTCATCAGTACCGCGGGCAGCGTCGAAACCCTTGCCACGAACCAGCACTGAGCCAGATACTCACGCCACGCGAACGGTGGCTTGAACATCAACACCAAGGTGTCCATCGACATGGCCAAGAACCCGCCGACCGCACGCACGGGCCTGGTCGCCGTTTGCGCCGAGATCAGCATGCTGAGCCCAACGGCGCGGTTGCCGGGAGGCGGCGATCCTGCAAACAACCGGCCGAGGCTTCGACCATCCGTGCCCTGTGCGTTTGCCGGAAATCGCCATCGATGGAGGGCATAGACGGAACGCTATCGACCCCTACGGTCCGATTGCTGCTTCCAAAAAGAGGTATAAGTCTCCCCCTTACGAGGCATACGCCGCTGCACGCGACGGTCAGCGCAGTTTGCTGTGATGCCCGCGGCGCCACCGCGGCAACGACTGGCAGCACCCGCGTGACCCGCATGGGCTCGGCGCCGCGGCGACGAGTGGAGCTGCTCATGTTGGCCATCCCGACAGGTCGAAGTTGTGCGGTGACATCCGAGAGGGTACGCGGCCGATGTCAGTTATGTCCATAGTCGATACGCCTAATAGAATGCACAGGATAGACAAAGAACGATGAAGAGTGCGGCTTGTGCTCATGGATGTATCTTGATAGTACTGTTCTGTACGTCACATGCAGGACGGTGAGCTTGACGCTGCCGTGCGCGAAGCGATACCCGAGGAGGGGTTGCATGACCGACACCAAAGAGGCGAGCGAGAAGCTCGTACGCGACTTCCTGGGCTCTTGGGAGGGCCGCGATCTCGAAACCATCTGCGGCGCCTTCGCCGCCGACGCCGTTTACCACAACACGCCCGTGGCGCCGATCGAGGGCATCGACGGCATCCGAGAGATCTTCCGCGCGTTCCTCGACGCGTTCTCGTACGCCAAGCTCGATATCGTGACCCTGGCGGCCGAGCCGGGCCTTGTCCTGGCCGAGCGGATCGATTACTTCACCATGAACGACGGCCGCAAGGTCGAGCTGCCCGTCACCGGTGTTTTCGTCGTCAAGAACGGTGAAATCACCCGCTTCACCGACTATTTCGACCTCGCCGATTTTGAGCGCCAGAGCGGCTTCAAGCTCTAGATCACCGGTCCCCGACATGGTCAGCGACTCGTCCGCAGTCCCACCGCATGTCGTCTCCGCCGCAAAGCGCAGGCGTCTGGCAGGATTTGGTGGTTCGAGTGAGCAAGAGGGGAGGCGACGGGCGGTGGTGGAGCCTGCGGTGTCAACCGTCAAGCGCAGGCCGAAGGACCGCAAGCAGCAGATCCTGGAGCAGGCGGTTCGGCTGTTCATCGAACGTGGCTTTCATTCGGTCAAGCTGGAGGACATCGCCGAGGCGGCGGGTGTCACCGCCCGCGCGGTCTATCGGCACTACGACAACAAGCAGGCTCTGCTCGCCGCCGCTATCCGCACCGGCCAGGAGCAGTATCAGAGCGCACGGCAGCTCTCCGAGGGCGAGACAGCGTCGGCGCCGCGGCCGTTGAGCGTCGAACTGCCCGACCTGACGGCGGCCGCCGTCGCATCGCGGTCTTTGACCGTGCTCTGGCAGCGCGAGGCCCGCTACCTCGACGACGTCGAGCGGTCCGAGGTGCGCCGTCGCATCAACGCCATCGTGGCCGGGATTCGCGACAGCGTGCGGCTCGAGGTGACCGACCTCAGCCCGCAGCATCTCGAATTGCGCGCCTGGGCGGTGTCCAGCACCATCACCAGCCTGGGTAGACACAACCTGAGCCTGCCGGGAGATGAGCTGTCCGAACTGCTGAACCGGGCCAGCATGGCGGCTGCACGGACGCCTGTCGTCAGCGCGCTGAAACCTCTCGACCCAACGCCCGATGACGGGCGCGCATTGTTCTCCCGGCACGAAACCCTGCTGGCCACCGGTGCGCGTCTCTTCCGCGCTCAGGGTTATCCGGCCGTCAGCACGAGTGAGATCGGCAAGGGCGCCGGCATTGCGGGTCCGGGCTTGTATCGCACGTTCTCGTCCAAGCAGGCCATCCTCGACGCCCTCATCGGGCGTCTGGATGACTGGTGGAGCCTGGAAACCATTCGCGCGTTGCGCAGCGACAACGACACGGCGGACTGTCTGCGCACGCTGGTCGCCGGGCGGGTCCGCATCAGCCTCGACGATCCCGACCTGGTGTCGGTGTCGATCACCGAACTTTCCCACGCCTCTGACGAGGTCAGCGAGACATACACACGCAACCAGGTCGACCGCGAAGCGGTATGGATCGACCTCATCTGCAGACTGGTGCCCGAAACCACGGCCGCGCAGGCACGACTCCTCGTCGCCGCGGCCATCAGCTTCATCGACGACACCGTGCGCACCTGGCACCTGACCCGGTATTCGGGCGTCGCGGAAGAGATCACCGCGATCGTGTTGTCGATCCTGACCAGCCGCGGTCACCAGAGCGCGGAAATGGTTCCGCCATCCGCGATCTGAGCTGTCCCGTTCACCATCGACGCATCGTCGGACAGCAGGAAGGCGACGACTCCGGCGATCTCTTCCGGGCCGGCCATGCGGCCCTGCAGCCGGGCGATCATGTTGTCCGCGCCGCGCTCGCCGAGCACCTCGTCGAACGTCGCCATCGCGGTCTGCTGCATCGGCGTGTCGACGAACGCGGGCAACACTGCATTGGAACGCACGTTGGCCGAACGTAATTCGGCGGCGGTCACGCGGCTGAGATGGATGATCCCCGCCTTGGACATGCCGTACGCCGCCGACCCGGCCGCCGCCACCTGACCCGCCAGCGACGACATGTTCACGATCGCTCCGCCACCGCGCTCGATCATCTTCGGTGCGGCGTGTTTGGTGCACAACCACGCGCCGCGCAGGTTGATCTTGATGACCCGGTCGAAGTCCTCGACGGTCGTTTCGGTCAGGGGCGCGAAATGAACGATTCCGGCGTTCGCGACGAGTTTGTCGACTCCGCCGAACTCGGTTGTGCAGGCCTCGACCATCGCGATCACCTGTTCCTCGTCGCTGACGTCGGCCCGGAAACCGACCGCGCCGCTGCCGATTTTCATCGCCGCGGCGTCGGCGGCGGCGCCGTCGATGTCCGCGCACAGCACGTGACAGCCCTCGTCGGCGAGGCGCGCTGCGATCGCGAGACCGATGCCGGCGCCTGCGCCGGTGACGATGGCGGCCTTGCCAGCAAGGTCCGGATGCGTCATGTGACTCCTTGTGAGTGTGTTTGAGCCATAACGATTCTCACCCCGCGACGGCAAGAACCCGGTGTTGCCCGGCGACCAAACCGTGTTCGCGGATGGCACCGAACATCACGAGGCCGAACCCCGGAGCATCATCGGACAGCCGGACCGAATGCACGCCCAGATCGCGCAATATCCATGCCACGATCTGCGAAACCCGCTCCGCACCCAACGCGTCGCGCGTCGACAATCCGCAGGCGCCGACCGGACCCGGTGGGCGCAGGTACACGATCATGCCGCTGCCCCGAGCAGTCATCGTCGTCACCGCGCGATGGAGGTCGTCGGCGCAGCAACAACCCAACGACCCGAACACGTCTCCGGTCAGACATTCGACGTGCACGTGTAACGGCATCGGGCGATCCGAATCGGCGGCGCCGATGATCGCCACGAGATGTTCGCCGCCGCCGTGGGTGTCACGAAAACCGATGGCGCGCGACGTCACTGCACCCAGGGGCAGCAGGGTTTCGGCTGACCGGACGACCTGCGGTTCGGTGCGCCGCCGGAACTGTGCGAGATCGGGGATCGAGATCACACCGAGCCCGTGCCTGTCGGCGAACTCGATCGACTCGGCCTCGTCGGCGATCGCCCCGACGCGCTCGCCCGACACGATCTCGCAGAGGACGCCCGCGGGTCGCCGGCCTCCGAGCCGGGCGAGGTCCACCGCCGCCTCCGCCACCGCCGGTTGTGCCAACACGCCGTCCGCATCGGCCAGGACGGGCACGACGTGGCCGGGACGCCGGAAATCCGAGGGTGACGACGCCTGCGCGGCGAGCGCCACGATGGTAGCGGCGCGGTCGGTCGCCGAGATGCCGGTGCCAACCCCGCCCCAATCGACCGCGACACGCTGCGTGGCGCCGAGGTGGCCGCCGTTGCACACCGGCGGCAGGTCGAGCCGGTCGCACTCGGTGCCCGGCAAGGCGATTCGGACATAGCCGGAGGTGTGCCTGACGGTGAAGGCGAGCAGTGTGGAGGTCGCGGTCTCGGCGGCGAAGACGAGGTAGCCCTGCGCGGCATCGTCTGTCACCACGACAGGACGGCCCGCGCCTACGGCTGCGATCGCGCGCCGCACCCGTACATCTGAGGTTCTCATCCGCGCTCCCCCGCTGTTGCCGCGACGGCGAGTCGGCGAAACCGGCTGCCGTGAAAAACAAGTGGTGGGGTGTCCGGATCGGCGCTGAGTTCGCAGATCTCCAGTAGCGCGATGGTGTGGTCGCCCGCAGGGAGCTCGGAGTGCAGGCGGCAGTCCAGCCACGCCGTGGCCCCGTGGACGAACACCGCCCCCTTGGACAGTTCAGTCCAGCGCACCCCCGCGAACCGGTCCCCGACCTTGCGTGACAGCGAAAGGCAGGCGTCACTGTGGTGCTCGGCCAGCACACTGACACCAAGCCTCTCGCACTCGCGCAACCTCGGCCATGTGGTCGAGGTGTTCTGCACGCAAATCGACACCAGCGGCGGGGCCACCGAAACCGTGGTGAACGAGCTGGCCGCCATGCCGACCGGCTCACCGTCGATGCTCGCGCAGACGGCGATCACCCCGGACGGGAAACACCCGAAGACGCGACGCAATGTCGAGTCGTCGAGTTGGCGGGAGTGGACTGGATGCATGTCTTTTCGTCCGTGCCTTGCCGTTAGCGCAGCCCGTGCAGGAAGTCGAGCAGCAGCCGGTTGATCTCCTTGGGCTCTTCCTGCTGAATCCAGTGTCCGACCTCGGCCACCATGTGGGTGCCGCAGTAGTTCGGCATCATTTCCTCGGCCCGTTCGGTCGCTTCGGCTCCCCATGTGGTGCCGACGTCGTACTGCCCGCCGATGAAGACGGCGGGCGGGGTGAGTGGCTTGCCGGCCTGGTCGGCCAGGTCGTGCCAGTCGTTGTCGATGTTGTGATAAAAGCTCAGCGGCCCGCCGAAGCCGGAGCGCTCGAATTCGCCTGTGTAGAAATCGAGATCCTCGTCGGTGAACCAGTCCGGCATCTTCTCCGGATACACGAAGGCGTCCTTGAGGCGCGCCCCCTCGGGCATGCACAACGGGCCCGCGCGGATCACGTCGAGCGGATCCATGGCCGCCAGATCGATCCCCTCCGCCTCGGCGGCACGCGTGGCGGCGCTCACGGCATCGCCCGAGACCGTGTAGGTGAGTCCGAGGAGCCAGGTGCGCAGGTCCTCTTCGATCTCCGCGATGATGCCGTCCTGCGCTGAGAAGTAATCCTGGTACCACACCCTGCCCGGTCCGGCGATCTCGAGGTGATAATCGTTCGGGCGTTGCTCTCCGAAAGGGCTGCCCGGCAGGGCAATGACACCACGTCCGGCGAAGGGACAACTGAGCCCGGCGACTCCGGCACATCTGTCTGGGTGCAGCCAGGCGAACGTCCACGCGACCGGGGCGCCCCAGTCGTGTCCGACCACGATCGCCTGCTTCTCGCCGTACGCGTCGATCACGCCGAGGATGTCGCCGACGAGTTCTTTGATGCGATAAGCGGACTGCACGCGGAACTTCGACGATTGCCCGTAGCCTCGCTGATCGATCGCCACCACGCGGTACCCCGCCGCCGCGAGCGCGGGTATCTGATGGCGCCACGAGTACCACGACTCGGGAAAGCCGTGGACCAGCACCACCAACGGACCCTCGCCCTCTTCCACGGCGTGGATCCGGGTGCCACGGCAGTCGAGCATCCGATGAATCTGCGGCATGCGAGTCGCCTCTCCTTGTTGTGGTTCAGTGTGTGGGGGTTGCCGCCTACCCGACGGCGATTTCCTCGGGACGGTCCAGCCGATCGGCGACGGGCACGGTCCGATCGGAGTAGTTGCGCGCGATCAGCGTCTGCTGCCCTGACAACCTCGTGCGCGCCCATTTGCCGAGCACACGGCCCGCGACCTTCGGCATCATCAGGGCCGCGGGCGGTTTGACGAGGTGAACGACCGCGAGGAACTCACGATAGGTATCGAGGTCGTCGTGTACCAGTTCGAGGACGCGGTCCATGTACCAGGTGAGCGCACCGAAATAGAACGGGCGTTTGTCACGCACGCCCTTGATCCAGTCGAAGCGCAGGTTCTGCTCGCGGATCACGAACCAGGCCGTATCGGCCATCTTGCTGATCTTGCGGTAGTAGCGGCGCGGCAGGTCGTGATGTCCCGCGCCGTATTTGGCGAGCAACAGCTGCATCTCGCGGACTTCCTTGAGCGCCAGGCTCATACCCAGCCCCGACACGGGGTCGGCGCTGGTGTAGGCATCGCCGACGACCAGCAGGGCACGCGGGAGGTTGCGCATCTTCTCGTACCGCAGCCGCAGCATGTTGGGGTAGCGGAAGTTGTAGATCGGCGACGCGGGCTCCAGCCCGTCGATGTTCTCACCCACGACCGGTGAGGGCATCCGGTCGGCGAACTCGCGGAACTCGCGTGCGGTACGTGGTGGCGAGTAACAGTTGTAGGCGACAAGAGACGTGGACAAAATGGTGCGTGAGCTGTCCGTGTAGTACTGCGCGGCGTAGGTGTCCTCGTAGGGGCGGTAGGCGTAACAGATCACCATCACCTTGTCGTCCCACTGCCGCTCCGGCGGGACGTGGTGCTGCATGGTGGAGTAGAAGCAGTTGATGATGTCCTGCTCGACCTCAGGGGCGCCGATCCCTACGTGCTCCAGGAATTCCGGTATGCGCGTGTTCTTCCCGGATGCGTCGACAACGAACTCGGCCGGCACCACATCAAGGACGCCGTCACGGTCCACCGCGACACCGATGACGCAATTGGCGTCGCGGTCGTAGACGAGGTCACCGACCTCGGCCTCGTATCGGAACTCGATGCGGGGTTCGTCGTCGAGCCGACGCCGCACGCACCATTCGAGCAGCGGGCGGCCGGCGCACACGATCTGAATGTCACTGGTGCCGGGCTTTTTCCAGGTGCCACCGAGCCGGATGCGGTATTGGTCTGCCATATCGACCTTGAATGCACCCTCGGCCACCATGTCGTCGACGATGCCCGGAAAAATCCGTTCCAGCTCGATCTGTCCCGCGGTGAGCAGATGATGGAGGTGCCAGCCTTGGGCCGCGCCAGGCCGGCCCTCACGGCGGGAGTGACGGCCGTCCTTCTCGAGCACGATCACCCGGTCGAACGTCTCAGTCAGCACCTTGGCCGCCGCGATACCGGCGATGCTACCGCCGATGACAACGGCGGTGCCGCGACCGTCACGTCGCACCTGCGTCAGGTCGAGCTCGGCGTAGTCCAGGCGCGCCGGGGTACGCCTGCGCGCAGCCCCACTCGCCACAAACTTCTCGTAATACAGACCGACGCGATGAATACCATTGTTGTCGAGCCAGTTTCGCGTCGCCTCGACCATGGGTGCTGGGCCGCAGAGGTAGACGTCGGCGTCGCCGTCACTCAGCATGGATTCGTCGAGCAGATCGGTGACCAGCCCGACGGGGCCGTCCCAGCCGGCGTCGGATTGGGACACGATGGTGTGCAGCCGAAGGCCGGGGATGCGTCGCGCGAGTTCGTCGAGTTCGTCCTGCTTGCAAAGGTCCTCGGCGGCGGTCACGCCATACAGCAGATGCACCGGTTTCCCGATGTCACTGTCGAGGCTCTGAGCCATGGCCAGGATCGCCGACAGCCCGGTGCCGCCGGCCACGAGGATGACGGGCCGCACGATCGGCCGCAGATAGAAGCCGCCCTTACTGCACCGCAACGCGATTCGGTCACCCGGTTTGGCGCGATCGCGCACATAGTTCGACATCACGCCGTCGGGCAGCAACCGAATGATGAACTCCAGTTCGGTGCGGCCGTCGTCGGGATGCGCGAAGGAGTAATTTCGCCACACATCGGTTCCCGGGACCCGCAGCTGAGCGAATTGGCCCGCCTTGAACGTGATCGAGTCGTCGATGCCCGAGGTATCGATCCGCAGAATCGCGGTGGTGCCCGACAGCCGCTGCACACTGGTCACCACACCCTCTCCGGTGACCAGTCGCGCCGCGTTGTCATCGGCCGGATACTGCAGATCGATGACGCAATCGGTATCGGCGAACGTCTGGCACGTCAAGACCTTTCGCGCTGAGCGCTCGACGTCCGACAGGCCTTCAGTGCGCCCCATCTGATAGTCACCCGAGGCGCACGTGGCGACGCACGTTCCGCAGATGCCGCTCTGGCACTCGTTGACGATCGAGACACCGTGCTCTTCCGCCGCATCGAGAATCGACTGGTCTGGCCGTCCCGGCATCGTCTTCTGCGTGCCGTCCGAATATCGCACCGTGATCTGATGAGCTTCCACGCCAGTGCCCTTTCCTACCCGTGCTCGACGTCAGACGACCGCGCCCGCCGGCTTTTTCGCGATGCGCGCGTTCAGCCGTGGCATGACTTCCTCCGCGAGTAGCCGCATCGACTCCTTCCACGGTCCGGGGTCCTCGCTGTAGTCGAACCCGAGGATGAGCAGGTGACCGAAACCGCCGACCTGGTCGTAGGTCGCCTCCAGTTTGTCCACGACCGTCTCGACCGAACCCACCACAAATGTGTTCTCGGCCAGGTACTCCGGCGTGACGTCGGCATCGGGCACCGCGGGGTCGTGCTTGTAGAACTTCGTCATGCCCATCGTCTTGAAGGTCGGCAGTACGTACTCGCGCATGTTGCGGCCGAGCATGCCGTCGACGGCGTAGCGGAACGCCTTCTCGTCGGTCTCCGCCACAACGACCTCGCGCACCAGTCGCCATTCACGGCGATCGGGAGTACGCCCGCTGCGGGCCGCCCCTTCCAGCACGGCATCCCAGTGGGTGGCCACGTAGTCGGTGTTCAGATCGAGGCTCATCGGTATGTAGCCGCGTTCGCCCGCGAGTTTGAGGGTTTCCGAACCGGCGCTGAAGCCGGTGACACCGATCGGCGGGTGCGGCGACTGGAACGGCTTGATGTGACGGCGCATCAGGCCGTCGTACATCGGCGCAATCCCGTTGGCGTTCCAGTACTTTCCGCGGTGCTCCCACGGTCCGTCCTCGGTCCAGATGCGCAACATGATTTCGAGCGCCTCACGCGTCATCTCGCGATGCTCACCGTTGTGGCCGTCCACGTCGAACAGGGCCCAGTCCCCTGGGATGCCGCTGGCGCCGACACCGAGCATGAACCTGCCCTGCGCGAGATGGTCGAAATATGCGACGCGATGCGCCAATTCCACCGGGTGGTGGTACGGCAACAGGTGCGCACCCGGCGCCAGCTTGATCCTCTTCGTGCGTTGCAGCGCCTGCGCCAGCAGCAGGTCCGGCGCACAGATCGGCTCCCACGGCACGGTGAAGTGCTCACCGACCCACGCCTCGACGTAACCCAGCTGGTCGGCGAGCTCGATTATGTCGAGATCCCACTGGGTGGCGTCGAACAGGCTTCGCTCCGGCGGGTGTGCCGGCATGAGGAAAATTCCGATCTCCATCTTCAACCCTTCTGGGATGCTTCGGTACCGCCGACTGCGATGTACAACACAGTACTAGCAAGATACATCATTGAGCGCAAGCATCAGTTTGCATCGTGATTTACGTCTCTGAAGTTTTTGATAGCGCGTATTGGCTATGGACATATTGCGGTCGCGCCGCGTAATCTCGCCAACGTCAAGCACCCAAACGCCTGGTCACCGCGATCGAGCGGCCGCGCGGCCTGATGCACCGAAAGAAGGGAGTGATCCGTGTCGGATTTCGACTACATCGGATACGAGGTCATCGACGGGGGGCAGATCGCCGTCATCACGCTCGATCGGCCCAAGCAGCGCAACGCGCAGAACCGCGGAATGCTCGTCGAGCTGGGCTGCGCATTCGAGCTGGCCGAATCGAACGACGAGGTGCGAGTGGTGCTGCTGCGGGCCGCGGGGTCGTCGTTCTCCGCCGGTCACGACCTGGGCTCCACCGACGATGTCCGGGAACGCTCACCAGGCCCCGACCAGCACCCGACCTACCAGTGCAACGGCGGAACGTACGGCGGAGTCGAGTCCCGCAACCGTCAGGAGTGGCACTACTTCTTCGAGAACACCAAGCGCTGGCGCAATCTGCGCAAGATCACTGTCGCCGAGGTCCACGGCATGGTCCTGTCGGCGGGACTGATGCTGGCATGGTGCTGTGACCTCATCGTCGCCGGTGAGGACACCGTCTTCGCCGACGTCGTCGGCACGCGGCTGGGCATGTGCGGCGTCGAGTACTTCGGCCACCCGTGGGAGTTCGGGCCCCGCAAGGCGAAGGAACTGCTGCTCACCGGCGACTCGCTGGATGCCGACGAAGCCCACGCCATCGGCATGGTGAGCAAGGTGTTCCCCAACGACGAGCTGGCCGATCGCACCGTCGAGTTCGTCCGCCGCATCGCCAAGTTGCCGACCCTCGCGGCCCTCCTGATCAAGGAATCGGTGAATCAGACCGTCGACGCGATGGGCTTTTCGACGGCGCTCGACGCCTGCTTCAAGATCCATCAGCTCAATCACGCGCACTGGAGCGAAGTGACCGGCGGGGAGTTGTCCTACGGGACGGTCGACTACGGACTCGAGGACTGGCGCATCGCACCCGAGATCCTGCCCGCGGCCAAGCGGCGGCCCTGATCGATGGACGTCGAGTACCCGCAACAAGCAGAGGCGTTCCGGGACCGGATCCGCACGTTCCTCGCCGAGCACCTTCCGCAGAGCTGGCCGGGCGGCGGTGCGCTGGCGCCGGAAGACCGGGAGACTTTCGCACATCGGTGGCGCCAGATCCTCGCGGACCGCGGACTGGTCGCCGTGTCCTGGCCGAGGGAATATGGCGGAGCCGGCCTGTCCGTCATCGAACAGGTCGTCCTGGCAGAGGAATTCGCCCGCGCCGGCGCACCGGAACCTCCGGAGAACGACCGGTTCGGAATCGAGCTGATCGGCAACACGCTGATCGCACTTGGTTCCGAGGAGCAGAAGAGGCACTTTCTGCCGCGGATCCTGTCCGGCGAGGACCGTTGGTGTCAGGGTTTCTCCGAGCCCGAGGCAGGCTCCGACCTGGCGTCGGTGCGGACGAGGGCCGTGCTCGACGGCGACGAGTGGGTGGTCAACGGCCAGAAGATCTGGACATCCGCAGGCGCATGCGCGAACTGGATTTTCGTTCTGGCGCGCACAGCTCCCGATGCGCCGAAGCACAAGGGACTTTCACTGCTGCTGGTCCCCATGGGCCAACCGGGCGTCGACGTACGCCCGATCGTCAACGCGGCCGGGCATGCCTCGTTCAGCGAAGTGTTCCTGACCGACGCCCGAACCCCGGCAGCCAACGTGGTCGGCGGGATCGGCCACGGGTGGCCGACCGCGATGACGCTGCTCGGCTTCGAACGCGGCGCGCAGATCACCACCGCGGCCATCGACTTCGGGAGGGACCTCGAGCGGTTGAACGACCTCGCCAGAGCGCGTGGATTGCACACCGACCCGCATATCCGCGACGGACTGGCGTGGTGCTATTCGCGGGTCCAGATCATGCGTTACCAGGGCTACCGCGGTCTGACGCAGCTGCTGGACGGCCAGCGTCCCGGCCCCGACGCCGCGATCAGCAAGGTCATCTGGAGCGAGTACTTCAGGCACCACACCGAGCTGGCCGCCGAGATCCTCGGCGTCGAGACACTCGGGCCGGAAGGTCCGGGCAACGGTGCGGCGCTGATAGTTCCGGAGGCGGGCACACCCAACTCGGCGGCCTGCTGGATGGACGAATTGCTCTACGCGCGCGCCGCGACGATCTACGCCGGTAGTTCTCAGATCCAGCGCAATGTGATCGGTGAGCAACTGCTCGGGCTGCCCAAAGAACCACGGCCTCACGCGGCCGCAGGCGGGAATCGGTGACATGGACTTTCGTTACAGCACAGAACAAGACGACTTTCGCGCATCACTGAACGGTTTTCTCCGTGACGCCGCACCGCCCGCCATGATCCGCGGCGCCGCGGGCCACGACCCCCAGCTCTGGAAGCGGATGTGCAACGAGCTGGAGCTGCCGGGGTTGCACGTTCCGCTCGAATACGGCGGTGCGGGTGGCACCTTGGTCGAGGCGGCGGTCGCGTTCTCCGAGCTCGGCCGGGCACTGACGCCGGTTCCGTTGGCGGCCACGACCTTTGCAGTCGAAGCGGTGTTCCGCACCGGTGACGAGGAGCAGCGTCGCAGACTGCTGAAGGGAATGCTCTGCGGAGACCAGGTCGGCGCGCTCGCGGTGGCAGCCCATGGCGACACCGACCCCGCGACGGCACGGGTGCGCGCCGAATGGCAGGGCGGCACCGTCCTCACCGGCGTATGCGGGCCGGTCCTGCACGGTTCGGTCGCGGACCTGTTCATCGTGCCCGCGGTAGCCGACGGTGTGGTCGCCCTGCACGTGGTCGCAGCGGATGCGCCGGGGGTGACTCTCGTGAACCTGCCGTCCTTCGACGTCACGCGACCCGTCGCCAGGCTGGAACTGGCGCACGCCCCCGCCGAAGCGCTGTCCGCGGGATCACCCGAGGATATCGAGCGGGTGATGGACATCGCACGGGTGCTGCTCGCCGCGGAGATGCTCGGCGGCGCCGAGGCCTGTCTCACGATGGCGGTCGAATACGCCCGCACCCGAAAGCAATTCGACCGCCCGATCGGATCCTTTCAGGCGGTCAAGCACGCCTGCGCCGAGATGATGATCGAGATCGATGCGACGCGCACGGCTGTGATGTACGCCGCGATGAGTGCCGCGGACGACGCGGAACTGCGGATCGTCGGCCCGCTGGTGAAGGCGCAGGCCGCCGACACCTTCGCGCTGTGCGCCGGTTCCGCCATCCAGGTGCACGGCGGTATCGCCTTCACCTGGGAGCACGACCTGCACCTGTACTTCCGACGCGCCAAGACGACCCAGGCGCTGTTCGGTGGAAGCACACATCATCGCCTGCTGCTCGCCGACCGCGCGGGTCTTTGATCCTCACTCGCAAAGGAGCAATGATGACCACGCTCGTATCCCCCTGCACCGGCATCACGCTCAGCGATGTCCTGCGCAGGCATGCCGGTGTCCGACCCGACAAGGTCGCGTTCGTCGATCCGCGACGACGGTGCACCTTTTTCGAGCTGGACGACCGGGTGACACGGCTGGCCAACGCGCTGTCCGCCCGCGGTATCGGCCATGGCGATCGGGTGGCCGTCCTCGGATACAACAGCATCGAACTCGTCGAGTCCTGGCTTGCCGCATTGCGTCTCGGCGCCATCGCGGTACCCGTGAACTTCCGGATGGTGGCCGAAGAGATCGCATATGTGCTCTCGGACAGCGGTGCGGCGGCCGTGTTGGTGGACATCGCGCTCGCGCCGGCGGTGGAAGAGGCATGTGCCAAGGCTCCGTCGGTAGACACGGTCATCACCATCGGCGGTGATATGGACGACATCATCGCCGCCGCCGACAGTGCTGTCGCCGAGGTCACGGTCGACGACGAGGCGCCCGCCTTCATCATGTACACGTCGGGGACGACAGGCTTCCCCAAGGGCGCTGTCCTCACCCACCGCAACCTTTATCTGCACGCCTTCAGTTCGATCGCCACCCTGGGAAACCGCGATGACGACGACTGTTGGATGGCAGTGGCGCCGCTGTTTCATACGGCCGGTGTGTCCGGGATGCTGCCGATGTTCCTCAACGGCCGCACCGCGGTCATTCCCCCCTCGGGCGGGTTCGACCCCGCCGCGATCGTCGCCACGATCGTCGAGGAACGCGTCACCTCGTGCTGGATGACGCCGGCTCAGTGGCAGATCGTCTGCGCCATGCCCGATCTCGGCTCCCGGGATCTGTCCCGCCTGTGCCGCGTGTGGTGGGGTGCCGCGCCTGCGTCGACGACGCTGCTGCGAACCATGATCGACGTGTTCCCGCACGCCGAGATCATCGCCGCGTTCGGTCAGACCGAATGCAGCCCCATCACGTGTCTGCTCCGTGGCGAGGACGCGCTGCGCAAGATCGGCTCGGTGGGCACGCCGATGCTCAACGTGGAGACGCGGATCGTGGACGACCAGATGAACGATGTCGCCCAGGGCGAGGTCGGCGAGATCGTCTATCTGGGCCCACTGGTCATGAAGGAGTACTGGAACAAGGCCGACGAGACGGCAGAAGCGTTCCGCGGCGGGTGGTTTCACTCCGGCGACCTGGTCCGCCAGGACTCCGACGGCTACATCTATGTGGTCGACCGCAAGAAGGACATGATCATCTCCGGCGGGGAGAACATCTACTGCGCCGAGGTGGAGAACGTGCTCGCCACCTGTCCCAAGGTCGCCGAGGTGGCGATCATCGGGGTACCCGATGTGAAGTGGGGCGAGACGCCCTTGGCCGTGATCGTCCCGCGCGACGCTGCCGATCCTCCGACCGACGACGACATCGAAGCGCATTGCCGGCAGCACCTCGCCCCCTACAAGCGCCCGCGTCGCCTCGCGATCGTCGACACGTTGCCGCGCAACGCAAGCGGGAAGGTCCTGAAGACTCGGCTGCGCGAGGAATACGGTGCCGCCGAGTCCGGTACCCAGGCGTATGCCATGGGACCGACCGACACTCCCCTGCTTGACGAGACGATCGGGGCGAACTTCGAGCGGACCGCCACGACGTATCCCGACGCGGAGGCCCTGGTCGACGTCGCAGGCGGCCGGCGCTGGTCCTATGCCGAACTGAACGCCGAGATCGACTTGGTCGCACGGGCGTTGATCGCAAGCGGTATCGAGCGCGGTGATCGCGTCGGCATCTGGGCGCCCAACTGCCCGGAATGGACCATCCTCCAGTACGCGACCGCCAAGATCGGCGCGATCCTGGTCGCCGTCAACCCCGCCTACCGCACCCACGAGCTGGCGTATGTGCTCCGCCAGTCGGGCACGCGACTCTTGGTGTCAGCGAGCGCGTTCAAGACCTCCGACTACCGCAGCATGGTCGGCGAAGTGCTGCCGGAAACACCCGACGTGACCGGGGTCGTCTTCTTGGACACCGGCGACTGGGACGCCCTGCGGGCCCGCGCCAGTCAGGTGTCGGCGGCCGACTTGCGGACGCGAATGGACAGCCTGCAGCCCAGCGATCCGATCAACATCCAATACACCTCGGGGACAACGGGTTCCCCCAAGGGCGCCACCCTGTCACACCACAACATCCTCAACAACGGGTTCTTCGTCACCGAGCTGATCAACCTCGGCCCCGGCGAACGGCTCTGCATCCCGGTGCCCTTCTATCACTGCTTCGGCATGGTGATGGGCAATCTCGGGTGCACCACCCACGGCGCCACGATGGTCATTCCCGCGGCAGGATTCGACCCGGCCGCGACGTTGGAGGCGATCGAAAAGGAGCGCTGCACCGCCCTTTACGGCGTACCGACGATGTTCATCGCAATGCTCGGCCACCCCGATCTCGGCGAGCGTGACCTTTCATCGCTGCGGACCGGCATCATGGCCGGGGCGACCTGCCCGATGGAGCTGATGAAGCGGTGCGTCAACGAGCTGAACATGTCCGAGCTGGCGATCGCCTACGGCATGACGGAAACGTCGCCGGTGTCCTGCCAGACGCTGATCGACGACGACCTAGACCGCCGCACCTCCACCGTGGGGCGGGCGCATCCGCACGTAGAGATCAGGATCGTCGACCCCGAAACCGGTCACACCGTGAAACGTGGTCAGCCGGGCGAGTTTTGCACCAGGGGCTATTCGGTGATGCTGGGCTATTGGAACGACGACGACCGCACGCGCGAGGCCGTCGATGTCGACGGCTGGATGCACACCGGTGATCTGGCGGTGATGCGGGACGACGGGTACTGCATGGTGATCGGTCGCATCAAGGACATGGTGATCCGCGGCGGCGAGAACGTCTATCCGCGCGAGGTCGAGGAGTTTCTGCACACCCACCCCGACATCGATGACGCTCAGGTGATCGGCGTTCCCGACGAGAAGTACGGCGAAGAGATCTGCGCCTGGATCAGGATGCGGGCCGGCCGCACACCACTGGACGCCGACGCCGTGCGGGCGTTCGCATCCGGAAAGCTCGCGCACTTCAAGATTCCGCGCTATGTACACGTCGTCGACGAGTTCCCGATGACGGTGACCGGCAAGGTCCGCAAGGTCGAGATGCGGACCGAGACGGTACGGCTCTTGGGGTTGGAAACCTAGTTCGAAGGCTGCGGCGGCCGGGCGGGCGCGTCGCGGCGCGCATGCCACCGCAACCGAAGCATCAGCAGGCCCCGGTGCGCACGCCACCCCGCAGACAGCGGGTCGCGCCAGACCGGCGCGTGCCGTTTCGGATCGGGTTCGATATGCACGAATCCATTGTGCCGTCTGTGCCCGCAGCCGTCATTCGCGGCGCACTGCCTACGAGGTGAACAGCGACCGAACTGTAATCCGCGAAGGGCCCCGTGACCTCCGTCGCGGGGCTCTTCTGAGCGCGGTTATGCGCCTTTACCGCGCAGTTCGTGCGACAACGCCTCGAGCTCGTCACCGCCGGCCATCTCCTGTGTGAGGTGCTCGAGCGTGATGTCGTCGTATGTGCAGTCCAGCTTCTGACGACCCCGGTTGAGCAGCACGAAGTGGTCACCCACCATGTGCGCGTGATGCGGATTGTGTGTGATGAACACCACGCCGAAACCGGCCTCTTTGGCGGCGGTGATGTACTTCAACACCACCCCTGACTGCTTGACACCCAGTGCCGCGGTCGGCTCATCGAGGATGAGCACTCGCGCACCGAAGAACACGGCCCGCGCGATCGCCACGCATTGCCGCTGACCACCGGAGAGCGAGCCGATGGGCACGTCGACGTCGGGCAGTTCGATGCCCATCTTCGCAAGTTCGGACAACGTGGTGGCACGCATCGCGTTCGAGTCCAACGAGAATGGAAAGGACTTCTTCCGAAGCTCTTGGCCGAGGAAGAAGTTGCGCCACACCGGCATCAGCGGCACGACGGCCAGATTCTGATAGACCGTCGCGATTCCCTTGCCCAGTGCATCTTTCGGTGATGCGAGGCGGGCGGGCTCACCGTCGACGAGCAGTTCGCCCTCGCTCGGCGGGTGGTACCCGGCGATGATCTTGATCAGCGTCGACTTGCCTGCGCCGTTGTCGCCGAGAATCCCCGTCACCTCACCGGCGTGCACACGCAGCGAGATGTCTTTCAGCGCAGTGATGTTGCCGTACATCTTGCCGATGCTCTTCAGCTCGACCAGCGGCACCTTGCCTCCGGACGGAGCTTCTTCGACATGTTGGTCAACGGTTGCGGTCATGGTTCACCTCTTAGCGGCGTAGTTGCGGAATGCGTTGTTGGCGATGACCGCGAACAGCAGCATCACGCCCATGAAGAACTTGAACCAGTCTGGTTCCCAGCCTGCATAAACGATGCCCTGCTGCACCATGCCGAAGATGAACGCGCCGATCGCGGCACCGATGGCCGTCCCGTATCCGCCCGTCAGCAGACACCCGCCGATGACGGCAGCAATGATGTAGATGAACTCCTGCCCCACTCCCTGGCCGGACTGAACAGTGTTGTACGAGAACAGAAGATGCATGCCGGAAAACCATGCCGCGAACCCGACGAACATGAAAAGCCCGATCTTCACCGCGGTGACGGGCACGCCGACAGCACGCGCACTTTCCGCGTCGCCACCGACGGCGAAGATCCAGTTACCGATCTTGGTCTTGAACAGCACGTAGGTCGCGATCAAGGTGAACAGCAGCCACCACAGCACCGTGATGCGCACGGGCACCCCGAAGATCGTCAGCGTCGACGCGAACACGGCACGGGCGGACTCCCAGCCCTGCATATCGCTCACGCTGGGCGTGGCGACAGCCCCGGAAACCCATTTGGTCACGGCGATATTCGCACCGGTCAACATCAACAGGGTCCCCAGCGTGATCAGGAAGCTCGGGATCTTGGTTCTCATCACCATGTACCCGTTGAAGAATCCGACGGCGAGCGACAGGATGAGCGCCAAACCCGCCCCCGCCCACAGGTTCAGATGAAAGTTCCAGGCCAGCATGGACGCCGCCAGGGAACCTGTGGTGACCGCGACGCCGGCCGACAGGTCGAACTCACCGCCGATCATCAGCAGGGCGACTGCGCACGCCATGATTCCGATGGTCGAGCTGCCGTAGAGAACTGTGGCCAGCGATTCGGCCGACCTGAACGGCGGCGCCATGATGAAGAAGAAGATGAAGATGACGACCGCGCCGATCAGCGCACCCATCTCGGGGCGAATCAGCATCCGTTGTATGCGGTTTCGTTCTTTGACACGTTCGTCGCGAACGACCTTACGTTCGGCGAGGTCGACTCCGGTACTGGTACTCATCAGTGCACTTCCTTCTTCGCGCAAGTCCTCATCAGCGGGTTCCGCCCTTCGCAAACTCGGCCACGGCGTCGACGTTCGTCTTGTCGATGAACGCCGGACCGGTCAGGGTCTCCTTGCCGCCCCCGATCACGTTGCCGTTGTTCAGGTACAGCCACAGCGAGTCGATCGACAGATAACCCTGCAGGAACGGCTGCTGATCGACGGCCCATTGCACGCTGCCGTCCTGGATCGCGCTGACGAGCGCGGCGTTGGTGTCGAAGGTGCCGATCCTGGCGTTGCTGCCCGCGTTCTTCGCCGATTGCACAGCGGTCAACGCGAACGGCGCCCCCAGCGTCACCACGTAGTCGACGCTCGGGTCCTGTTGCAGCTTCGCGGTGATCGTCGATTCGACCGACGGCATGTCCTTGCCGTTGACGTTGAGGTTCTCGGTCGCGGGGAAATTGCTCTTCACACCGGCACAGCGGTCTTCGAGGCCGACGTGCCCCTGTTCCTGAATGACACAGAGCACCTTCTTCGCGCCGTCCTGCTTGAGCCGGTCCCCAGCGGCCTGGCCCGCGATGAACTCGTCCTGCCCGAAGAACTCCTTGACACCCATTTGCTGCCAGGCGTCGCCGCCTGCGTTGAACGCGACGACAGGAATGCCCTTGGCCTCTGCGGCCGCGACGGCGGCACGCATCGCATCGGGCTTGGCGAGCGTGAGCGCAATGCCATCGACTCCGCTGTCGATCGCGGTCTGTACGAGGTTGGCCTGGTTGGGCGCTTCAGGATCGTTCGAATAGCGCAGCTCGATGTTGTCCTTCTTCGCCGCGGTCTCTGCGCCCTTGCGGATCAGATCCCAGAACGAGTCACCCGGCACTTCGTGGGTGATCATCGCGATCGTCGCGCGCGGTGTGTCGACGGTGCCGCCGCCCATCCCGCCTTCGCTCTCCCGCGGCTTACCGCCGGTGGACGAACACGACGCGATTCCCAGTACGAGCACGGTCACCCCGGCCATCGCCGCGAGCCGACTAATCCTCATTGAATCTCCTTGTTTCGAGTGCGACGCAGCACCTCTCTTTGTCGATGTAATACGCCTCACAACAGAAAGTCAATAGTTTGTCCTGACATTAGGACTGCAGGTCATACGTCGGACCTATCGGTCGAGGTCAGACCGTGATGCGGTCGATCCGCGAATCACCAGGGTCGGCTCACAGGTGATGTCGACCGGCCCCGCGGCCGCGGTTCCCTGGTTGGCATCGTCAAGCCTCGCCACCAACCGCCGCACCGCCTGATGCGCCAGGCCCGCGGAATCCTG
This sequence comes from Mycobacterium sp. 29Ha, assembly GCF_032883055.1. NCBI lineage: Bacteria > Bacillati > Actinomycetota > Actinomycetes > Mycobacteriales > Mycobacteriaceae > Mycobacterium > Mycobacterium sp. 29Ha. The sequence continues at coordinate 328,071 of NZ_JAMQTI010000001.1, read as the reverse complement.
GCGAATTGTCGTGAGGTCGATATGCGCCAACCCGGCGAGTGGGCTGTCGTCGAAGCCGACGACTGAAACCTGCTGCGGGACAGCCACTCCGGATCTGATCAGCATGTCGATGAAGCCGACCGCACAGCGGTCGTTGAACGCAAAGACTGCGGTCGGCAAAGGCTTTGACTGGAGCATGGCGACCGCGGCCGCCGCACCCTCTCGCTCCGTCAGGCCGCCCTGGAACGTCATCTCCGACAAACCGCTCGCGTGAACGGTTTGGCGGTAACCACGCCGCCGCTCCGCCGCGCCCGGCGCCCGCCCGCCGTCGAGGAACAGGATGCGCTGATGGCCAAGTCCGATCAGGTGCTCCATGCCCATAACCGCACCTGCGGCGTCGTCGCTGCGTACCGCATCCACTCCGCGCACTCGCCGGGCCACCACGACCAGCGGGGCCTTGACGGCCACCTCCGCTAGGTCGCCGGCAGGTAGATCGGGCCCGATCATCACCAGACCTTCGCAGCGATCGTCGACCAGGGTCCGCAGCGCGCGCGCCTCGTCACGGTGCGGAGTCACCGCACTGAGGACGACGTCGTAGCCCAGTTCGTCCGCTGCGACATACACGCCGTCGACGAGTTCGGCGTGGAACTCGGCGCCCGCGGTGAACGTCACGCCGAGAAGCTTCGACCGGTGCTGGCGCAGTCTGCGTGCGTGCGGGTCGGGCCGATAGCCGATCTCGTCGGCCGCACGGCGCACTCGCTCTCGGGTCTGCTCGCTGGCACCGGGCGCGTCCCGCATGACGATGGACACCAGTGCGCGCGAGACACCGGCGCGTTCGGCCACATCGGCGAGCGTCGGTCGGGGCTGCACGGGATGAACTTTAGATCGTTCTAGTGAATTCGTTGACGAGAATCAGCCATATCGCTACCGTCTACTAGAACGTTCTAGTCGCGATCGGAGTCACTATGTCCAATTCCCTGTCCTTCGGGCTCATCGGCGCAGGCTGGATCGGCAGCTATCACGCTGAGACCCTGGCCAGCCGACTGCCGAATGCCCGGCTCGTCGCGGTCGCCGACCCGGTTCCCGGTGCGGCTGAGGGCTTTTCAGGGGTGCGGCCGTACCTCGATCCGCTGGAGCTGATCGCCGATCCGGCTGTCGAAGCAGTCGCGATCTGCTCGCCGGCCGCTTCTCACACCGATCTCGTCGTCGCCGCGGCCCACGCAGGCAAGCACGTGTTCTGCGAGAAGCCGATGGCCCTCACCCTCGACGATGCTGACCGCGCAATAAGCGCGGCACGGTCCACCGGCGTCGCGCTGCAGGTCGGTTTCAACCGGCGATTCGCCGCCGAGTTCGCCGACATGCACGCCCGAATCGTCGACGGTGCGATCGGCAGGCCACAGATGTTGCGGTCGCTGACCCGCGACCCCGGTATCGCGGTCGACGTCGCGGCGCGCGTGAAACCTTGGACGATATTCAACGAGACGCTGATTCACGATTTCGACACGTTGTGCTGGCTCAATCCGGGCGCGCGCGTCACTCAGGTCTTCGCTCAGGCCGACGCTCTGGTGCACCCACAATTCGCGGACAACGGCTTCCTGGACACATCGGTCGTCCAGATCAGGTTCGACAACGGTGCTTTCGCCGTCGCGGAGGCGAGCTTCCAGGCGGTCTACGGCTACGACATCCGCGGCGAGGTGTTCGGATCCGATGGGGTGCTGCTGGCAGGCAATTCACCCGAGAATGCCGGCCGAGTGAACACCGAATTGTTCGCCGACGCCTACGTCGCACAGTTCGCCCATTTCGTCGACTGCGTAGCGACAGGCAGCGAACCTTCGGTGAGCGGTGCGGACGCACGCGTGGCGCTCGAGGTCGCCCTGGCGGCACGTGAATCCGTGGAGACGGGACAACCGGTCGTCCTCAACGCGGTGATGTCATGAGCACCTTCGAGCTTGCCGTGTCGTCGGAGATGGTCTTCACGGAGCTACCGATCCTCGAACGGGTGCGCCGAATCCACGAGATGGGCTTCGCCGTCGAGATCTGGAGCTGGCACGACAAAGACCTCGATGCGCTGGCGGCCACCGGCGCCCGCTTCACGTCGATGACGGGCTACCTCCACGGTGACCTGATCGATCCGTCCACCTGCGACGAGGTGGTCCGCACCGCGGAGCTCTCCATCAAAGCCGCTGAGACACTGGGCGTTTCGCGACTCAACCTGCATTCCGCCGAACTCGACGGCGAAGGAAACGCCGTGCGACCGCGCCAGCGCGCGACCGGCGAGATGCGGCTGACCGCGCTGCGCACCCTTCAGCGCATCGGTGATCTCGGAGCTGAGGCCGGCGTGCAGTTCTGCGTCGAGAACCTCAACACGATCGTCGACCATCCCGGCATCCCGCTGGCCCGCGCCAAGGACACGTTGGCCCTGATCGAGGGCATCGCGCATCCGAACGTGAAGATGATGCTCGACCTTTATCACGCACAGATCGGCGAGGGGAATCTCATCGAATTGGTTCGGCGCTGCGGCGATGCCATCGGCGAGATCCAGGTGGCCGACGTCCCCGGACGCTGCGAGCCTGGAACCGGCGAGATCAACTACCCCGCCATCGCGAAGGCGCTGCGGGGTATCAACTACACCGGCACCATCGGCATGGAGGCGTGGGCATCCGTCGACAGCATCGAAGGCAGTGAAGCGGCACTGGAAGCTTTTCGGGCCGCGTTCTCGTGACCCGCGAGAAAAGCTAGCGGTCGACCAAGGTCGTGTCGAAGTAGTACCGCGACGCGCGGTAGCAGTGTGTACCGAACTCGACCGCAGTGCCCGAGTCGTCGAACGCGGTCCGCGCCATGGTCAGAAGGGGAGCGTTGAGTTTCTCCCCGAGCAGGCGAGCCTCGGTGCGCGAGGCACCCTTTGCCCCGATGCGCTGACGCGCCAGGCGGATGTGCACGCCGCGCGAACGCAGCGACTGATACAGGCCGACGGTCTCGAGCTCGTCCGCTTCGGGCGCGATCTCGACCGGAAGGTGGTTGATCATCACCGCGAGCGGTTCGCCGTTGGCACATCGCAGTCGGTGGATGGTGACGACCTCGCGGTCCTCGGAGATGCTGAGCTCGCGCGCGATCTCCTCGTCGGGCTTGCCAACGGAGTACTCGAGCAACTGAGTTGTCGGTTCCTGGCCGGCGCGGGCGAGGTCGTCGAAAAGGCTTGTCAGCTCGACGCGCCGGTGAACCGGATTCTGTACGACTTGCGTGCCAACACCGCGCTTGCGAACCAGCAGTCCCTTGTCGACGAGCTCCTGGATCGCACGCCTCGTCGTAGGCCGCGAAAGCGTCAATCTCTTCGCCAACGCCAGCTCATTCTCGAAACGGTCACCGGGCGCGAGTTCGCCATCGCGTATCGCCGCCTCGATGGCCTGAGCGAGCTGATAGTAGAGAGGAACAGGGCTTGACCTGTCGAGCTCCACTGTCAGGGACACGTTGTCTCCGATCTGCTGAGGGATCAGACAAAGAGTAGCTGAATCCTAGCACCCTATGATCGAAAGATAGAATGTCAGGACAAACTATTGACATGGCCGAGTGATGACGGGCACAGTCATATACAGCCATCCCCTACTCGTGGAGAGCCGACCCTTGACGACTACACAGCCACATGACGTACTCGCCATCGGGCGCTGCGGCGTCGATGTTTATCCCCTGCAGATCGGGGTGGGCCTGCAGGATGTCGAGACTTTCGGCAAGTTCCTCGGCGGCAGCGCCGCGAACGTCGCGGTGGCCGCCGCACGCCTCGGTAACCGCTCGGCGCTGATCTCCGGTGTGGGCGCCGACCCGTTCGGCAAGTTCGTCAGCAACGAATTGGCCCGCCTCGGCGTCGACAACCGCCACGTGGTGACCAACGACGAATACCCGACGCCCGTTACCTTCTGCGAGATTTTCCCACCCGACGACTTCCCGCTGTACTTCTACCGTCGCCCCAAGGCACCGGACCTGCAGATCAGTGCCGATGACATCGATACCGACGCCGTACACTCGGCGCGGCTCTACTGGTCGACCGTGACCGGGCTGTCCGAAGAGCCGAGCCGCAGCGCGCATTTCGCGGCATGGTCGGCTCGCGATGAGCGCTCGCGCGAAGAGGATCAGCACCGCGACCGGGCGCCGCTGACGGTGCTCGACCTCGACTACCGCCCGATGTTCTGGGACTCCCCTGCCGCCGCCACCGAGCAGGTCCAGCGGGCCCTGCAGCATGTCACCGTCGCGGTGGGCAACCGCGAGGAGTGCCAGATCGCCGTCGGGGAATCCAACCCGCACAAGGCCGCCGATGCGCTACTGGACCTCGGCGTTGAGCTGGCGGTCGTGAAGCAGGGGCCGCGCGGTGTCCTCGGCAAGACCAAGCGCAGCTCGGTGACCGTGCCACCCAACGAGGTCGACGTCGTCAACGGCCTCGGCGCCGGGGATGCGTTCGGCGGCAGCCTGTGTCACGGCCTGCTGCACGGCTGGTCGCTGGAGAAGACCCTGCGCTACGCCAACGCCGCGGGTGCCATCGTCGCCTCCCGGCTGGAGTGCTCGACAGCGATGCCGACCGCCGCCGAGGTGGCCGAACTCGCCGAACGTACAGCGGCGGAGGCGGTCAATGTCTAGATCACTGCCCGGCGCACTATGCACCGACTACGCGGCGATCACCGAGCTGCGTGCCAGCGATCCCGGGGCGATAGCCCGCGCATGGCAGAACCGCGTCACGCGCCCGACCATCAGGGGCAACGGTCGCCTGATGATCGTGGCCGCCGACCACCCCGCCCGCGGTGCACTCGCCGTCGGCACCCGCCAGACCGCGATGAACAGCCGCACCGACCTGCTTGACCGGCTGCGCGCGGCGCTCGCCGATCCCGGCGTCGACGGCGTTCTGGCCACCTCCGACATCCTCGACGACCTGGTGTTGCTCGGCGCGCTCGAGGACAAGGTCGTGTTCTCGTCGTTCAATCGCGGCGGGCTGGCCGGCGCGTCCTTCGAACTCGACGACAGGATGACGGCCGCCACAGCGGCGTCCACCGCCGCGGCGAAGATGAACGGCGGAAAGATGTTGTGCCGCATCGATCTCGATGACCCTGGCACCGTCGCGACCATGGCGGCGTGCGCACGCGCCGTTGACGAGCTGGCCGCGAACGGACTCATCGCGATGCTGGAACCGTTCATGTCGTCCCGCGTCGATGGGAAGGTCCGCAACGACCTGTCCCCCGACGCAGTGATCAAGTCGATTCACATCGGCCAGGGCATCGGCTCGACCTCGGCCTACACGTGGATGAAGCTCCCGGTCGTCGACGAGATGGACCGCGTGATGGAGGCGACGACGCTGCCCACACTGCTGCTGGGCGGCGACCCGACCGATCCCGACGAAGCATTCGCGAGTTGGGAGAAGGCACTGGCGCTGCCGTCGGTGCGGGGGCTCATCGTCGGACGAACGCTGCTCTATCCCCCGGACGACGACGTGGCCTCCGCCGTCGCGACCGCCGTATCGATGGTGAGGTGACCATGCACAGCAAGCTCTACATTCCGGCGCGCAGCGCGACGCCGCCGTTCACGGTCGACATCACGCCGGAGTCCGCCGGTTGGTCCGAATCCTCCCTACAGGTCTTGGAAATAGGTGGGCACTGGGCATCTGACCGTGCCGAACTGACCACCGGTGACACCGAGGTGATGATTCTGCCGCTGGCGGGCGGCGGCGCCGTCGAGTGCAACGGTGAGGTATTCGAGCTGGCGCCTCGGGCGTCGGTGTTCGACGGGCCGTCCGACATGGTCTACATCGGCATCGACCAGACGTATGTCATCGCCGGCGAAGGCCGGTTCGCGATCTGCGGCGCCCGGGCCAAGACGTCGTTTCCCAACCGCCGCGTTGCCGCCGCCGATGTGTCGGTCGAACTGCGCGGCACCGGCAACTGCAGTCGCCAGGTCCACAACTTCGGCACCGCAGGGGTTTTCGAGGCAGATTCGCTGATCGCGTGTGAGGTCATCACTCCCGGCGGCAACTGGTCGAGTTATCCCGCGCACAAGCACGACGAAACCACGCCCACCGAAACCGAACTCGAGGAGATCTACTACTTCGAGTTTTCGCCAGGCCCTTCCATAGAAGGCACAGCTTCACGCGGATTCGGCTACCACCGCGTGTACGGGACACCGGACCGTCCGATCGAGGTACTCGAAGAGGTGCGGACCGGCGATGTGGTGCTGGTGCCCCACGGATATCACGGACCGTCGGTCGCGGCGCCGGGGTACCACATGTACTACCTGAACGTCATGGCCGGACCCGGCGCCGAGCGTGCCTGGAAGATTGTCGACGACCCGGAGCACGCCTGGCTCCGCGGCACCTGGGAAGACCAGGCCGTAGATTCCCGCCTCCCGCTACACAAGACAGGAGCGTAGCCGTGGTCTCCACCGCACCGAAGCGGGCCGAGAAGACGCCCGACACCGAGGGCACCGTCCGACTTACCGTGGCGCAGGCGACGATTCGCTTCCTAGCCAACCAGTACGTCGAACGCGACGGTGAGCGCACCAAGTTCTTTGCGGGCGCCTTCGGCATCTTCGGACACGGCAACGTCGCGGGCCTCGGCCAAGCACTGCTGCAGGACGAGATCGAGGCCTTCGAAGCCGGCAGAGAACCGGGGCTGAAGTACGTGCTCGGCCGTAATGAGCAGGCCATGGTGCACAGCGCCGTCGCTTATGCGCGGCAGAAGGACCGGCTGCAGACGTGGGCTGTCACCGCGAGTGTCGGACCCGGCTCGACGAACATGCTCACCGGCGCGGCCTTGGCGACCATCAATCGGCTGCCGGTTCTGCTGCTGCCTGCCGACACCTTCGCGACTCGCGTCAGCGCACCGGTGTTGCAGGAGCTGGAGCTACCGTCGTCCGGCGATGTGACGGTCAACGACGCCTTCAAACCGCTGTCCCGCTACTTCGACCGGGTGTGGCGCCCCCAGCAACTTCCCGCCGCGCTGCTCGGCGCGATGCGCGTGCTCACCGATCCGGTCGAGACCGGCGCGGCGACGGTGTCGATCCCCCAGGACGTGCAGGCCGAGGCCCACGACTGGCCGGAATCGCTTTTCGCCGAACGCACTTGGCATGTCCCGCGGCCGCTGCCCGAGAAGTCGGCCATCGCACGGGCGGCCGAGGTGATCCGTACGGCCCGCAAGCCGCTGATCGTCGCAGGCGGTGGCGTCGTGTATTCCGCTGCGACCGAGGCGCTGGCCGCGTTGTGCGAGCAGACCGGCATCCCGGTGGGCATGAGCCAGGCAGGCAAGGGCGCGCTGTCGTACGACCATCCGCAATGTGTCGGCGCCATCGGATCGACCGGCACGACGGCGGCCAACGCGCTGGCCACCGAGGCGGATGTCGTCATCGGAATCGGCACGCGATACAGCGATTTCACGTCCGCATCGCGAACCGCGTTCAACAACCCCGATGTCAAGTTCGTCAACATCAACGTGGCGTCGCTGGACGCGGTGAAACAGGGCGGAATCAGTGTGGTGGCCGACGCCCGCGAGGCCATTGAAGCACTGGGCCCGGCGCTCGGCGACTACCAGGTATCCGACGACTACCGGACTCGCGCCGCGGCACTGGCCAAGGAGTGGGACGACACCGTCTCGGCCGCGTACGCGGTCGAGGACGGCGCGGCGCTCAATCAGAGCCAGGTCATTGGTTTGGCCAACACGCTGAGCGACCCACGCGACGTCGTCGTCTGCGCCGCCGGCTCGATGCCGGGTGACCTGCACAAGCTCTGGCGGACAAGGGATCCGAAGGGATACCACGTCGAGTACGGCTACTCCTGCATGGGCTACGAGGTCGCGGGGGGCCTTGGGGTGCGGATGGCCGACGAAACCCGCGACGTGTTCGTCATGGTCGGCGACGGCTCCTACCTCATGATGGCTACCGAGCTGGTCACCGCAGTACAGGAGGGCATCAAGGTCATCGTCGTTCTGGTGCAGAACCACGGCTTCGCATCGATCGGATCGCTGTCGGAGGCACTGGGATCTCAGCGTTTCGGTACGGCGTACCGTTACCGCACCAGCGACGGCCGTCTCGATGGCGACACGTTGCCGGTGGATCTCGCGGCGAATGCGGCCAGCCTGGGCGCCGACGTCATCAAGGTCGGTACCGCCGCGGAGTTCGCCGACGCCGTGAAGGTGGCCAAAGCCAGCGAGCGCACCACGGTGATCCACGTCGAAACCGATCCGCTGATCGGCGCACCGGACAGCGAGTCCTGGTGGGACGTGCCGGTATCCGAGGTATCTACCCTGACTTCCACCCAGGAGGCGTACGAGAAGTACGCCGAATGGAAGAAGATCCAACGCCCCTTGATCAAGCCTAGTGACTGATAGGACGAATGACGTTGAGCACCATACTTGTTGGATCGGCACCCGACTCGTGGGGCGTATGGTTCCCCGACGATCCAGGCCAGACGCCGTACACCCGATTTCTCGACGAGGTCGCCGAGTCCGGCTACCAGTGGATCGAACTGGGACCCTACGGATACCTGCCGACCGACCCGAAGCAGTTGTCGGACGAGTTGGCCAAGCGCAGCCTCAAGCTGTCGGCGGGCACCGTCTTCGAGCATCTGCACCAGGACGATTCGTGGAATGCAGTGTGGGGGCAGATCGAGGACGTCGCGCGACTGACCGCAGCAGTCGGCGGCAAGCACGTCGTCGTTATTCCGGAGATGTGGCGCGACCCGTCGACAGGGGCTGTGCTCGAAGACCGCAACCTCACGACCGAACAGTGGCGCAAGAAGACCGAGGGCATGAACGAGCTCGGTAGGGCGATGTTCGAGAAGTACGGCGTGCGTGCCCAATACCACCCGCACGCGGACAGCCACGTCGATACCGAGGAGCACGTCTACCGCTTCCTCGACGGCACCGACGGCGAGTTCGTCAACCTCTGCCTGGACACCGGCCACATCAGCTACTGCGGCGGCGACAACATCGCGATCATCCGACGTGCCCCGGAGCGCATCGGTTACCTGCACCTCAAGCAGGTCGACCCCGAGGTCCGCGCGAAGGTGGAGGCCGAGGACCTTCCGTTCGGCGAGGCCGTCAAGCTCGGCGCGATGATCGAACCACCACTTGGCATTCCGGAGATGCCGCCGCTGCTGGCCGAGATCGAGAAGCTCGGCATCGACGTGTTCGCGATCGTCGAGCAGGACATGTACCCCTGCGAGGTCGACGCACCCCTGCCCATCGCCCAGCGCACCCGGTCCTATCTGGATTCGTGCGGCGTCCGGACCATTCGATTCAGCTAGGAGAAGCGGTGTCAGACTTGCGTGTAGCCGTCCTCGGGGTCGGCGTGATGGGCGCCGATCACGTCGCCCGCCTCACCAGCAGGATCTCAGGGGCCCGCGTCTCGGTGGTCAACGACTACATCACCGAGAAGGCCGAACAGATCGCCGCAGACATCCCAGGGTGCCGTGCCATCGTCGACCCGCTCGACGCGATCGCCGACCCGGACGTCGACGCGGTCGTCCTCGCCACGCCGGGTCCGACGCACGAGAAACAACTGCTGGCCTGCCTGGAGCACGGCAAACCCGTGCTGTGCGAGAAGCCGCTGACCACCGACATCGAAACCTCGCTGGCCGTCGTGAAGCGCGAGGCCGAGCTGGGCAAGCGGTTGATTCAGGTAGGTTTCATGCGCCGCTTCGACCACGAGTACGCCCGGCTGAAGGCACTGCTGGACGGCGGCGAACTCGGCCGCGCCCTGGTGCTGCACTGTGCGCACCGCAACCCGGCAGTACCCCCGACGTTCGATAGCGCCATGGTGGTGCGTGACTCCCTCGTCCACGAAGTAGACGTCACGCGCTTCCTGTTCGACGAGGAGATCGCGTCCATCCAGATCGTCAAGCCCGCGGCGAACCCCGCTGCGCCACTGGGGCTTGCCGATCCACAGATCGCGATCATGCGCACCGTGTCCGGCAAGCACGTGGACGTCGAACTGTTCGTCACGACCGGGGTGGCCTACGAGGTGCGCACCGAGGTGGTGGCCGAAAAGGGCAGTGCCATGATCGGACTCGATGTCGGGCTGGTGCGCAAGAGTGCCCCCGGCCATTGGGGCGGCCAGATCACTCCCGGTTTCCGGGAGCGGTTCGGACAGGCGTACGACACCGAGTTTCAGCGCTGGGTCGACGCGGTGCGCTCAGGCTTCAACGTCGATGGTCCGACAGCATGGGACGGCTACGCCGCCGCCGCGGTCTGCGAGGCCGGCGTCGAGTCGCTCGACAGCGGGCTGCCCGTCGAGGTCACGATGGTCGACCGCGCCTCGATCCCGGGAGCCTGACATGAAAATCGCGCTCGATCCCACGCCGTTCCACCACGACTATGACTTGCTCGACTTCCCGAAGCTGGTCGCGGAGTTGGGCTATGAGTACCTGCAGCTGACGCCGCACCGGGACTTCATCCCGTTCTTCAATCATCCACGCGCCGACGACGATCTGGTCGCGAAGTTTCGCAAGGCATGTAGCGATGCCGGTGTGGGTATCGCGTCGGTGCTGCCGGTGCTGCGGTGGTCGGGGCCCGACGAGGACGCCCGCGAGGCTGCGGTGCGCAATTGGAAACGCGTCGTGCAGATCACCGTCGACCTCGGGGTCAACGTGATCAACACCGAGTTCTCCGGACGTCCCGAGAAGCCCGAGGAATCCGAGCGGGCCTTCTTCCGGTCGATGGAAGAACTCGTACCGATCTTCGAACGCGAAGGCATCGACGTCCGAATCGACCCGCACCCAGACGATTTCGTCGAAGACGGCATGGAAGCGCTCCGGATCATCCGTGGCGTCAACTCGCCGAACATTGGCATGGTCTTCGTGGCGTGCCACGCTTTTCACATGGGCGGCGACATGACGGAGATCATGCGCGCCGCCGGTGACCGCCTGCGACTGGTGCACGTCGCCGACACGATGGACCACCACCGCAGCCACGGCCTGCGCTACATCACGAATCCACCGGGCAATCCGGTGCGGGTGCACCAGCACCTGAAAATCGGCGACGGCGACATCGACTGGGACGGGTTCTTCGGCGGCCTGGCCGAAATCGGCTTCTACGACCGGCCGGACACCGTGATGGTGTCGTCGGTGTTCGCCGAGGACGAGGCCGCCCACGACGTCTCCCGCTACCAACTCAAGACCATGACCGAGTACGTCTCCAAATTCACGGAAAGACAAATATGAGCAAGACCATCAGCCATTGGATGAACAACGAGGCCTTCGCAGGCGCAAGCACCGCCACCGCCCCGGTGACCAATCCGGCCACCGGAACCGTCACCGGCGAGGTGGCGCTGGCCACCATCGAAGATGCGCGCACGGTGATCGACGCTGCGGCCGAGGCATTCCCCGCCTGGCGCGATACCTCGCTGGCCAAGCGCACGCAGATTCTGTTCAACTTCCGCGAACTGCTCAACGCGCGCAAGGGTGAGCTGGCCAAGATCATCACCAGCGAGCACGGCAAGGTTGTCTCCGATGCGCTCGGCGAGGTCAGCCGAGGCCAGGAAGTCGTCGAGTTCGCCTGCGGTATACCGCATCTACTCAAGGGCGGTTTCACCGAGAACGCGTCGACCAAGGTCGACGTCTTCTCCATCCGCCAGCCGCTGGGTGTCGTGGGTGTGATCAGCCCGTTCAACTTCCCCGCCATGGTGCCGATGTGGTTCTTCCCCATCGCGATCGCGACGGGTAACACCGTCGTGCTCAAGCCGTCGGAGAAAGACCCGAGCGCGTCGCTGTGGATTGCCGAACTGTGGGCCGAAGCCGGTCTGCCGCCGGGTGTGTTCAACGTACTGCAGGGCGACAAGACAGCGGTCGACGAGCTACTGACCAATCCGAAGGTCAAGTCGGTGTCGTTCGTTGGCTCCACGCCGATCGCGAAATACGTCTACGCCACCGGCACCGCACACGACAAGCGTGTGCAGGCCCTCGGCGGCGCGAAGAACCACGCCGTCATCCTGCCGGACGCAGATCTGGACCTGGCGGCCGACGCGATGGTCAACGCGGGCTTCGGTTCGGCAGGCGAACGCTGTATGGCGATCTCCGCGTGCGTCGCCGTCGGACCGATCGCCGACGACCTCGTCGCCAAGATCGCCGAGCGCGCGGCAGGTATCAAGACCGGGGACGGCACAAAGGATTCCGATATGGGACCGTTGGTCACCAAGGCCCACCGCGACAAGGTGGCGTCCTACATCGACGCCGGCGAGGCCGATGGCGCGAAGATCGTCGTCGACGGCCGCAACGTCAAGGCCGACGGTGGACAGGACGGGTTCTGGCTGGGCCCCACCCTGATCGACAACGTCACCCCCGAGATGAGCGTCTACACCGACGAGATCTTCGGCCCGGTGCTGTCGGTGATCCGCGTCGAGAGCTACGACGACGCAATGGACCTGGTGAACTCCAACCCGTATGGCAACGGCACGGCGATCTTCACCAACGACGGTGGGGCCGCGCGGCGCTTCCAAAACGAGGTCCAGGTCGGGATGGTCGGCATCAACGTGCCGATCCCGGTGCCGATGGCGTATTACAGCTTTGGCGGATGGAAGGCGTCGCTGTTCGGCGACAGCCACGCGCACGGGATGGACGGCGTGCAGTTCTTCACCCGGCAGAAGGCGATCACCAGCCGCTGGCTCGACCCCAGCCACGGCGGCATCGAGTTGGGCTTTCCCCAGAACCAGTAGCCAATGACGCCGAACGTACGGTTGTTGTACGCATCGTCCGAGTAAGGCCGTCAACAACCGTACTTTCGGTGCAGGCGCCGGGCTAGGCTTCCCGCAATACACACGGGGATACAGAGACAGGCACAGCCATGACAGGGTCCACCGCGCCGCAACAGCTACCCAACGGACAGGACCTTGCCACAGCGATCGCCGAGGGCGTGCGCGCACACGAACTCGACCGCGCCCACGTCTTCCACTCGTGGTCGGCGCAGGCCGCACTGAAACCGATGACCGTGCTCGCCGCACAAGGCTCCTACGTGTGGGATGGTGACGGCAACAAGCTGCTGGACTTCTCGTCGCAAATGGTCAACACGAACATCGGTCACCAGCACCCGAAAGTCATTGCCGCCATTGCCGAACAGGCCGCGAAGCTGTGTACCGTGGCGCCCGCGCACGTCAATGCCGCCCGCTCGGAGGCCGCACGGCTCATCGCGGAACGGACGCCCGGCGATCTCAACCGGGTGTTCTTCACCAACGGCGGTGCCGACGCCGTCGAACACGCCGTTCGCATGGCCCGGCTGCACACCGGCCGGTACAAGGTGCTGGCCCGCTATCGCTCCTACCACGGTGGCACCGATACCGCGGTGAACCTGACCGGCGACCCACGCCGCTGGCCCAATGACTACGGCACCAGCGGTGTCGTGCACTTCAACGGCCCGTTCCTGTACCGCTCCTCGTTTCATTCGGACAACGAGGAGCAGGAGACGCAGCGAGCACTCGAACACCTCGAGCGGCTGATCCAGATGGAGAACCCGCTGTCGTTCGCCGCCCTGATCCTGGAATCGGTGCCCGGCACCGCGGGCATCATGGTGCCGCCACCCGGCTACCTGAAGGGTGTCCGCGAGATCTGTGACCGTTACGGCATCGTCTTCATCGCTGACGAAGTGATGGCGGGCTTCGGGCGCACCGGAAAGTGGTTCGCCATCCAGCATTTCGACGTCGTGCCCGATCTCATCACGTTCGCCAAGGGAGTCACGTCAGGCTACGTCCCGCTCGGTGGCGTGGCGATCAACGAGTCGATCGCCAAGACGTTCGCCGACCGTCCCTATCCGGGCGGCCTGACCTACTCGGGTCATCCGCTGGCGACAGCCTGCGCAGTCGCCACCATCAACGCGATGGAGGACGAGGGCATGGTCGGCAACGCCGCGCGCATCGGCGGCGACGTGCTCGGCCCGGGCCTGCGTGAGCTGGCGGCCAAGCACCCGTCGGTGGGCGAGGTGCGCGGCCTCGGTGTGTTCTGGGCGATCGAGCTCGTCACCAACCGGCAGACCCGCGAACCATTGGCGCCGTATGGCGGGTCGAGCCCCGCGATGGGCGAAACGCTCGCGGCGTGCAAGGCCAACGGTCTGCTCCCCTTCGCGAACTTCAACCGTATCCACGCGGTGCCGCCGTGCAACGTCAGCGAAGCCGAGGTGGCGGACGGGCTGCGCATGCTCGACGCGGCACTGGCTGTTGCCGACGGCCACACCACCTGACTGGACGATCAGGTGGTGAGTTGGAGCTTCTCGGCGTTTTCGTACTCGTCGTCGACGAGCACGACGGTGCGCCCCGGCCGGTCGATCAAGGAGGCCGCGATCGAGGACCGGTAGCCCGATGCGCAGTGCACCCAGACCTCGCCTTCGGGCACGTCGGACATCCGCTCGATGAGCTTGTGCAGCGGTATGTTCACCGCGCCGGGAATGTGGCCGCTTTCGAATTCCGGCTGCTGGCGGACATCGAGGATGGTGAGGTCAGCGGATTCGACGACTTCGGCGAGGTCGGCGAAGGACGCGACGCGGTAGGAGCGCAGCTCGGCCCCGGCGCTCAGGCTGCCGACTTCCCCGGCCGCCGCACCTTCGAGCTCGTCGATACCAATACGCACGAGTTCCCTTCTGGCCTCGGCAATCTGGTCGGTGCTCTCACCTATCAAGGTGAGTGGTTCGCCCCAGTCATATAGCCAGCCCAGGTAGGCGACGAAGGAGTCCGACAGCTCGAAGCCACGGGTGCCGGCGAGATGACCGGCAGCGAACGCGGTGCGGTTGCGTAGGTCGACAACCCATTCTCCAGCCTCGATGCGCTCACGCAGTTCGTCAGGGTCTACCGGGTCGGGCAACGACAGGTCCACCGGCGCTGGCCCGGCCTTGTTGATGACACCCATGTGCGCGTAGTAGGCGGGGTAGTCGGTGAGTCCCGCGAGCAAATCGTTGACGTAGGTCTGCTCGTCTTGGGTCAACGCCGGGTTGGTGACGAGCTCGTCGGCGATGGTGGAGTCGTCACCGCTCGCCGGTGTCGCGGAACAGAAGCTGCCGAACCCATGGGTCGGGAACACCTTTGTGTCGGCTGGCAACTCATCTGCGAGGCGCCGCACCGAGTGGAATTGCGCATGGGTCAGCGCGTCGGTGTGTTCGGCACCAAGCAGGTCGGTGCGACCGGTGGTGCCGTGCAGCATCGATCCGCCGGTGAACACACCGTGGACGTTCCCTGTCTTGTCGCGCAACACATAACTGACGTGGTGGTGGGTGTGGCCCGGAGTATGCATGACCTGCAACTGAATTGGCCCGGCATCGACGACGTCGCCCTCGCGGACGGGCCTGCGGTCGTAGGCGACGTCGTCACCGGCGGGAACCACGTACTCCGCCCCGACAGTGCGCGCCAACTCCAGTCCGCCGGTGACGTAGTCGTTGTGGATATGGGTCTCCACCACATGGGTGATCGTCACCCCGCGGTCGCGGGCCAGCGACAGGACTCGGTCGATGTCCCGCTGGGGGTCGATGACGACGGCAGTGTCACCTTGGTCGACCAGATAGCTGCGGTCGCCCAGCCCAGAGGTTTCGATGATGGATATTTTCATGGGATCTCCTTTCAGAGGTCTCAGCGAAGAACGATGGTGTCCAGCAGCACGTAGGCCGCCACAACAAACACGAGGTAAGCGAACCAGCGCTGGAGTCGGGCCGTTTCCAGCTTGGTGCCGAAATGACCGGCGACGAGCGAGCCGACAATCGCGGTGCCGACGAACGCGGCAGTGATCGACCAGTCGATGCCGGCCCCGCCCAGATGGGAAATCACACCGGCAGCGGAATTGGCGACGATGATGAGGAGTGACGTGCCGATGGCGATCGGCATCTCCACACCGAGCATCAGCACCAACGCTGGGATGATCAGGAAGCCACCCCCGACACCGAACAGCCCTGTCAACAGACCAACGGCGAATCCGGCGGGGATCGACCGCGGGGCGCAGCGACGCCAGTTGATTCCGGATTCACCCACACTGCAGGCAGTTCCGGTGTCCCCCGCATCCTTCAGCATCCGAACTCCGGCCACGACCATCACCAACGCAAAGCCGATCAGTAGGACCGACTGCGGCAGATGCTTGCCGATCGCGGTTCCGATGAACGTGGCCGGGATACCGGCAGCCGCGAAGATTCCTGCCAGTCGCCACTGCACCTGGTGTGCCCGGATCTTGGGTAGCGCACCTACCGCGGAGGCGATGCCGATCACTATCAGCGACATCGGAATCGCCTGTTCGACACCGAGGCCCAATACGTAGACCAGTGCCGGTACCGCAAGGATGGATCCGCCACCGCCGAGCAAACCCAACAAGACACCGATCACGGCGCCGAGCGCGAGGGCGATTCCGATGTTCACTTTTTAGACCTTCGCCCGCACATCGCGGGGCCCGATTATTTCGCGGGCGCGGTCTGGGACAGCGCGTCGATCGCGGCGTGCAGCTTTGCGGCGGCGTCGTCGGCGACCTCACGCAGGCCCGGCTCGTCAGCCACCTGAACCATGATCTGGGGGTCCATCGCGTCGACGATCACGGAGCCCTCGTGAGCCGGATCCGAGCGAACCACCACGTTGCACGGCAACAACAACCCGATCTTTCGATCGACGTTGACCGCGCGGTGTGCCAGTGGCGGGTTGCACGCCCCGAGAATCAGATAGTTCTCCATGTCTTCGCCCAACTTTTCTTTCAACGTGGACGTGACATCGATCTCGGTGAGAACTCCAAACCCCTGGTCGGAAAGCGCCTTTCGGGTCATCGCTACCGCGTCCTCGAACGATGCCCGCAGCGTGGTCGATATGGCCAGCGCCATGTTTGCCTCCTTTCACTGCCTGGACCCAGGTTACCCATGGGGGTATTCGATGTCCAGCCTGCCTTTGATGGTGGTCATGTCGGTACCTCTACCTTGGTCGGCGGTGAAATGGCGAGGTGGTGTTGGTGGATCTGGGCGTGAACGCGGAATCGCCGTCGCAGGTGCATCGTTGAGCCGCGGGCACCGCGCGCATCACCTCGTCGACGTGTTGACCGCAGCCGGCCCAGCCCGTCTTCCCGCAGCGGGGGCACTTCTCGGGGTAACACATTTCTACGTTCCTCCTTTTGTGGATCAGGCCTTCGCCGCGGCGATCTTCGCGCGGACCTCGGCCATGTCGAGCGCCTTGACCCGGGTGATCAGGTCCTCGAGCGCGGCCGCAGGCAGGGCGCCCGGCTGGCGGTAGACGAGCACGCCGTCACGGAAGGCCATGACGGTCGGGATCGACTGGATCTCCAACGCCGCGGCAAGTTGCCCCTCCGCTTCGGTGTCGACCTTGGCGTGCACGACGTCCGGATGCGACTGTGCCGAGCGGTCGAAGACCGGGGCGAAGGATCGGCACGGTCCGCACCACGAGGCCCAGAAATCGACCAACACGATCGGGTTGTCGGTGATCGTGGCCTCGAAGTCGGCTCCGGATAGGTTCTTGATAGTCATTGCAGTCTCCGTTCTTATTCTTCTTTACAAGTGGCACAGTCGAATTGCTAGGCAAGACCCTTGAGCATCAGGTTCCAGTACATGAACGGGAGCCCGTACTTCTTGAGGTACCAGTACGCCCGGTGTGGCTTCGTCGGGTCGAGTATCGGGAACGAGGGTTCGAGGTTCAGGTCGTAGTCGAACTCGGCGAGCAACATCGCGTGTGACGAGGTGACGATGGGGCACGACGAGTAACCGTCGTACGATGCCTGCAGCGGCTGGTTCTTCAGGAACGAGTCGACGTTGTCGACGACGACCGGGGCCTGCTTGCGAATTGCGGCGCCTGTCTTCGAGTTCGGCGACGACCCTGCGTCACCAAGGCTGAACACGTTGGCGTAGCGCACATGCTGCATGGTGTGCTTGTCGATCTCCACGTAGCCCGCCGCGTCGCCCGTCGACAGCGGGCTGGATTTGACCCAGTCCGGCGCCGACTGCTGCGGGACGGCGTGCAACACGTCGTAGGGCAGCATCGTGTCGGCGCCGCCGGGGCCGACGCTGGTGATGCCGACCTTGTGCGACGCTGCGTCGACGGAGGTCACCTCGGAGCTGCTGTGCAGATGGATCCCGTAGTCGGCGATGACCGCATCGAGGCTGTCGGCGATCGCGGGGATGCCGAAGGGCCGCGGTCCCGGCATGACCAGGTGGACGTCGATGTCCTTGAGCACGCCTTGTTTTCGCCAGTAGTCAGCCGCCAGGTACGCGATCTTCTGCGGGGCGCCCGCGCACTTGATCGCGCCGGAGGGAACTGTGAACACTGCGGTGCCCGACCTCAGGGTGCGGATGAAGTCCCAGGTACGCGGCGCGAGGTCGAACCGGTAGTTCGACGACACCCCGTCGCGGCCCAGGGCTTCCTCCAATCCTTCGGTGGCCTTCCAGTCGAGCTGAATGCCGGGACATACCACGAGCACGTCGTAGCCGTAGGTGGCTCCGTCCGCGCATGTGACCGTGTTGTTCTCTGGATCAAAGGCGTTGGCGGCCTTCTTGATCCATGTCGCGCCCTTCGGCATGACCGATGACTCGGCACGCTCGGTGGTGGAGGCCTTCGCCTGCCCGCCGCCAACCAGCGTCCACAGCGGCTGGTAGTAGTGCGTGCTCGACGGCTCGATCACCGCGACGTCGCGGTAGCCCTTGCGCAACAAGCGGGCCGCGACGGTGATGCCCGCCGTTCCGCCGCCGACGATCAGGATCTGGTGCTTGGCGGTGGTGGTCATGGTGTTCGTCTCCTTTGTTGCTCAGGCGTTCTGGTGGGATTCGTCCCAGGCGCCGAAGCCGCCCAGGATGTCGCTGACGTCAGTGAAGCCGTTGTGCCGCAGCAGGCTCGCCGCGACCGACGACCGGTAGCCTCCTGCGCAGTAGACGACGGTTGGCTTGGTGGCGTCGAGCTCGCCCAGCCGAGTAGGCAACTGGCCCACCGGTATCGGGATCGCGTTCGGGATCGTGCCTGCCTCGACCTCGCCCGGGTTGCGGACGTCGACGATCTGCAGGTCGGTGAGCTCAGATGCCCGTTGGTCGAACGTTTTCGCGGTCAATCGAGAGGCCACCTGGACGTCGTCCTGGTGCGAGAGCATCACCTCGAACGGGTCAGCCACGTAGCCGATCACCCGGTCGAACCCGATCCGGGCCAGCCGGGTCTTGCCTTCGAGCTCCTGGCCAGGTTCGGTGAACAGGACGATGTCGACGTCGGACGGCAGCACCGATCCGGCGAATTCGGCGTAACGGCCTTCGAGGCCGATGTTGATCGCGCCACGCAAGTGGCCCAGGGCGAACTCTTCGGGGGTCCGCCCGTCGACCAGGACGGCGCCGTTGTCGATCGCCTTGCGGACCTGCTCGTAACTCATCTCCGCCGGCATCTTGGTTTCATCCAGCAGTTCGCGGTCCTTACGGTTGAGGATCGCGTCGTAGACGAAGTAGCCAGGCGCTGGCGGCTGCCCCTCGGTGACGAGGTTCATGAAGGTTGCCTTGTCGGGAGCCCGCAGTGCGTAATTGGTCGCCTTCTGGTCACCCATCGTCGACCACAGGTCGGTCGAGAGGTTCTTACCGCACGCGGAGCCCGCGCCATGGGCGGGATAGACCCGGGTGGCGTCAGGCAGCGTCATCAATTTGTTGTGCAGCGAGTCGTAGAGCTTGTCCGCCAGTTCCTCTCGGGTGAAGCCGATCGAGGCAAGCAGATCCGGGCGGCCGACGTCGCCGATGAAGAGGGCGTCGCCGGTGAGGACGCCGTAGGGAATCTCGTCGTCGGCGTGCTCATAGACCACGATCGACATCGACTCCGGCGTGTGGCCCGGGGTGTGCCGGAACTCCAGTGTGACGTCACCGAGCGAATAGCGTTCACCGTCGGCCACCCCCATCGACTCGAACTCGGTTTCCGCGACGGAGGAGAACACGATTTTCGCGCCTGTTGCCTTGGCCAACTCGAGGTGGCCGGACAGGAAGTCGGCGTGGAAATGGGTCTCGATGACGAGTTCGATCGTCAGACCCAGTTCCTTGGCGTCGGCCAGGTATTCGGCGATGTCGCGTTGCGGGTCGACGACGACTGCGCGGCCTGTTGTTTCGTCGCCCACCAGGTATGAGGCGTGGGACAGACAATCCAGGTAGTACTGGACGAATTTCATGGCGCGAGTCCTTTCGTTCCGTTGCGGGTAGAGCCATCCTGACATATACCCCTATGGGTATGTCAAGTGCCCTGGGGGGTATCTTATTCCATACTTGACAATACCCGCGGGGGTATGCCTACCATGATGACTAAAGATACCCCCGGCGGTATCAAGAGTCCTAGAGGCTTTGGTCACCGCCGGCTAGCCGGAAGGACGCTGAACACCATGACCGCTCCCACCACCATCGATTCGCAAGACCTCAGCGAACGCCTCACTTCGGCTGCGCCGCCGCGGGTTCTCGATGTCCGGACCCCGGGCGAGTTCGAGACCGCGCACATCGCAGGCGCCTACAACGTTCCGCTGGACCTGCTACGCGAACACCGCGACGAGATCATCAGGCACCTCGACGAAGATGTCGTGCTGGTATGCCGTTCGGGTCAACGCGCCGCACAGGCCGAGGAGACCCTGCGCACAGCGGGCCTCGACAATGTGCACATCCTCGACGGCGGCATCACCGCCTGGGAAGCAAAGGGTTTCGCGGTCAACCGCGGCGCGCAGCGCTGGGACCTCGAGCGCCAGGTGCGCCTTGTCGCCGGCTCTCTCGTGCTGACAAGCATCCTCGGCAGCATTGCCGCCCCCAAGCTCAAGTGGCTGGCCGCCGGCGTCGGCGGCGGGCTCGCCTTCGCGGCGTTGTCCAACACCTGCGCCATGGGCATGCTGCTGTCGAAGCTGCCCTACAACCGTGGAGCCACCTGTGACGCCCAGACCGTCGTGGCGCAGCTCGTCGGGTCACCAGACCAGAAGGTCGGGTAGCCGACATGATTGCCGTGACGGTTGCGCTCGCGGTCTTCGTCGGCATCGCACTGGGTCTGCTCGGCGGTGGCGGCTCGATCCTGACCGTCCCCCTGCTCGCCTACGTCGCGGGCATGGACGCCAAACAGGCCATCGCAACGTCGTTGTTGGTGGTCGGCGTCACCAGTGCGGTTGGCGCCGTCTCGCACGCACGCGCCGGCCGCGTCCAGTGGCGAACAGGCCTGATATTCGGCGCCGCGGGCATGGCCGGCGCCTACCTGGGCGGGGTCCTGGCCCGGTTCATTCCGGGCTCGGTACTACTCATCGGGTTCGCGCTGATGATGATCGCCACCGCGGTTGCCATGCTTCGTGGACGGAAGAACATCGCGGAATCCAATGCCCCGCGTCGCATTCCAGTCGTCAAGGTCGTTGCGGAAGGCCTCGGCGTTGGGTTGGTGACGGGGCTCGTCGGCGCCGGCGGCGGGTTCCTCGTCGTGCCGGCCCTGGCGCTCCTCGGAGGATTGCCGATGCCGATTGCCGTGGGCACCTCGTTGGTGGTGATCGCGATGAAGTCTTTCGCAGGACTCGGTGGCTACCTGTCGAGCGTTCAGATCGACTGGACCGCGGCGCTGATGGTCACCGCCGCGGCGGTGGTCGGTGCGCTGGTCGGCGCACGACTGACGGCAAGGGTCAACCCCGATGCATTACGCAAGGCGTTCGGCTGGTTCGTCCTGGCGATGTCCTCGGTCATCCTGGCCCAAGAGATCCACCTTGCGGTGGGTGTCGGCGCTGCGGTATCCACGGCCGTCGCCGGTGCGCTGTACCTCGCATGCACCCGACAGGATTTCTGTCCACTGCGCCGACTCGCCGGCAGGAGCCGAATAGGGCTAGCGACAGGCTGACGCGCGACCAGCCGCGGTATACCCCGGAGGGTACGATGAGATGAACCGATTCACGCGAATGAAAGGGCACTTCAATGGTGGGTGATCAAGACAGCATCGCCGCAGTGCTTAACAGGCTCCGACGCGCCCAAGGGCAACTGGCCGGGGTAATCGCGATGATCGAGGACGGCCGAGAATGCAAAGACGTGGTCACGCAACTGGCCGCGGTGTCCAAGGCCCTCGACCGTGCAGGCTTCAAGATCGTTGCCACCGGCCTACGTGAATGCGTCACGGGGGCTACCGCCGATGGCGACCCGCCGATGAGTGAGGCAGAACTCGAGAAGCTCTTCCTGGCACTAGCCTGACGCGCTTGTCCGGTTGGTCGCCGAGTGTGGGGGTTGCGGTTACCAATGCCCGAGTGGCTCGGACTGGACCCCCACACTCGGCGAGTCTCACAGGATGTAGAGCATCTCCTGATAGGTCGGCAGCGGCCAGAGATCGTCGGCCACAGTGCTTTCCAGCGTGTCGGCGGCGGCGCGAACTGCGTCCATCTTCGGTAACAGGCTCTGCGCGTGGGCGGCTTCCTCGGCGGCGGAGTCTCCACCGTGTTCGGCCAAGCCCGCCTTCAGCGCCGCCAGCGCCGCCGTCAGCTCCGAGATCGGCGTGCTGACGTCCTGAAGCAGCGTCAAGTCCGGCTCGACACCCGCAGCCTTGAGCGCGGCGACGTTCTGCGCCAGCTCGGTTTGGTAACGGACGGCCGCAGGCAGAATGACCGTCGACCCGAGTTCGAGCGCGAGCTTGGCCTCCACACCGATGGTCAGTGCGTACATCTCGAGGCGGACCTCGTAGCGGCTGTGCAGCTCGCGCTCGTTGAACACGGCGTACTTCTCGAACAGCTCGATGGACTCGGGCTTGATCAGCTCGGGCAGTGCATCCAGCGTGGTCTTCAGGTTCGGCAGGCCCCGTTCGGCGGCCTCGATCTGCCAGTTCTCCGAATAGCCGTCGCCGTTGAACACCACCGCGCCGTGCTCGGTGATGATGTCGGTCAGCAGCTTCTGGACGGCCTCGTCGAAGTCCTCGCCGTCCTCGACGGCCTTCTCCAGGATGGTCGCCATATAGTCGAGTGCCTCGGCCATGATCGTGTTGAGCATGATCATCGGCACCGCCACCGTCTGACTCGATCCCGGCGCGCGGAACTCGAACCGGTTTCCGGTGAAGGCGAACGGGCTGGTGCGGTTTCGGTCACCCGCATCGGTCGGCAACACCGGCAGCGTGTCACAGCCGATGATCATGCTGCCCTTGCCCTTTGACGACGTCGCCGCGCCCTTGGCGATCTGCTCGAACACGTCGGCCAGCTGATCGCCCAGGAAGATCGAGATGATGGCCGGCGGTGCCTCGTTGGCGCCGAGACGGTGGTCGTTGGTGGCCGACGCCACCGAAACCCGAAGCAGGCCCGCGTATTTGTGGACAGCGCGGATCACCGCGGCACAGAAGACCAGGAACTGTGCGTTCTCGTGCGGGGTATCGCCAGGCACGAGCAGCGAGCCCAGGTCCGCGTTGCCCAGCGAGAAGTTCACGTGCTTACCCGACCCGTTGACGCCGGCGAACGGCTTCTCATGGAACAAGCACTCCATGCCGTGCTTCTTGGCGATCGTCTTGAAGACGGTCATCAACAGCTGCTGGTGATCCGAGGCGACGTTGCCGCGCTCGAACATCGGGGCGATCTCGAATTGTCCTGGCGCAACCTCGTTGTGGCGGGTCTTGGCGGGGATGCCGAGCTTGAACAGTTCGCGCTCAGTGTCCATCATGAAGCCCAGCACCCGCTCCGGTACCGCACCGAAGTAGTGGTCGTCGAACTCCTGACCCTTCGGTGGCTTCGCACCGAACAACGTGCGGCCCGCGTTGACCAGGTCGGGTCGCGCCAAGAAGAAGTGCCTGTCGACCAGGAAGTACTCCTGCTCCGGGCCGCAGAACGCGACGATCTTCGCCACGTTGTCGTGGCCGAACAGCTTCAGGATCCGCTCGGCGTGGGCACCCATCGCCTGCTGGCTGCGCAGCAGCGGAGTCTTGAAGTCCAGCGCCTCGCCGGTCATCGACACGAACACCGTCGGGATACACAGTGTGTTGCCGTTCGGGTTCTCCAGGATGTACGCCGGGCTGGTGACGTCCCAACCCGTGTAGCCGCGGGCCTCGAACGTGCTTCGCAGGCCGCCGGACGGAAAGCTGGATGCATCCGGCTCCCCCTGGATCAGCGTCTTACCCGCGAACTCCGCAAGCGTCTGGCCATCGGAGACCGGCTCGAGGAAGCTGTCGTGCTTCTCAGCCGTCAGCCCGGTCATCGGGTAGAAGACGTGGGCGTAGTGCGTGGCACCCTTCGACAGCGCCCAGTCCTTCATCGCCGACGCGACCGAGTCCGCGACCGCCGGATCCAGCTTCGCGCCCTTCTCGATGGTGGCGACGACGGATTTGTACACCGACTTGGGCAACCGCAGCCGCATCTCGGCCATGGTGAAGACGTTCGAGCCGAAGATCGCACCCGGTTCTTCGCCGGGCACGAAGCTGATCGCTGGAGGCACGTACGCCTCGACATTGTTGATCGCCTGCAGACGCACTGCATTTCCGCTCACTGAAAACTTCCTATCGCTCTTGCCCGCACTCTTTGCGGACCGTGACCGGCCCACAGTAGGAACGTCGCGTTCCGGGATTGTTACGCCGCCGTCAACGACAGAAGTTGTTTGCTCGCACCCTTTCGGGGTCTCCGCCGCACAACTTCACTCAAACCCGTTGCATCACTTTGGTTTCTGCAGTCACATTGCGACTGGCTGTCGGTGGTCGAATGTATGTTCGAGTCATGTTGGCGACTCCGGTTCAGGTGGCGATGGCCGCGCTGCGGTCCGCCCACGAGTCGCTGGCCGGCTGCGACCTGGACATGCTCACCCACCGCGAACTGCTCGACGTCCTCGACGAGCTGGAGATGTTGTCGTGCCAACTGCCCGCGCAGTGGCATCGTGCGCTGGCCCGGCTACAGACCGAAACGACGCCCAAGGAGTTGGGCGCCAAGAACTGGAAAGACGTGCTGCGGATCCGGTGGCGGATCTCAGCGACCGAGGCCAACCGCCGCCTGGCCGAAGCCGAAGTACTCGGGCCGCGACGGGCGTTGACCGGTCAACCGTTGGCGCCGGTGCTCGCGGCGACCGCCGCCGCCCAAGCCGCCGGGCAGATCACCGGTGAACATGTGGACAAGATCCGCGACGCCATGGGACGCCTTCCCGGGTTCGTGGATGCCGCCACGCGTGAGGAGATCGAACAGGACTTGGTGCGTATCGCGGTCGGTGTCGGACCCTACGAGCTGGGCAGGGCCGCCACCACGATGCTGTTCCTCTTGGATCAGGACGGCCCGGAACCCGAGGACACCGAACGACAGCGCAAACGCGGTCTCATTTGTGGCCCGCAGGGCCGTGACGGCATGGTCTCCATCAAAGGCGACCTGACGCCGGAAGCGTGGGCAGTGCTCGAACCCATCTTCGCCAAATGGGGCGCACCGGGCATGTGCAACCCCGACGACGACACCCCGTGCATCAGCGGCACCCCCTCACAGGAGCAGATCGATACCGATCACCGCACCCTGGCCCAACGCCAACACGACGCCCTGCTCGCCCTGGGCCGCAACGCGTTGGAATCCGGCGAGTTGGGTCAGCACAACGGGCTACCGACCTCGATCATCATCCGCACCACCCTCCAAGACCTCGAGTCCCGCGCCGGGGTGGGCACCACCGGCGGCGGCAGCCTCATGCCGATCACAGATGTGATCCGCCTGGCCGCCCACGCCCACCACTGGCTGGCGGTGTTCGACAAATCCACCGGACAAGCCCTGGACCTGTTCCGCGCGCGACGCACCGCGTCGGCGGCGCAGCGGATCATGTTGATCGCCCGTGACGGGGGCTGCACCAAACCGTGCTGCGCGGTGCCGGCCTACGGCGCCCAGGTGCATCACGCACTGCAGGATTGGGCCGACGGCGGCCACACCAACGTCAACGAGATGACCCTGGCCTGTGGGCCGGATAACCGCCTCGTCGACAAGGACAACGGCTGGACCACCACCATCAACGACCACGGCGACGCCGAATGGCACCCACCACCAGGCCTCGACACCGGCCAAACCCGCATCAACTACTACCACCGCCCCGAACTACTCCTCCGCCCACCAGACAGGGACGGCAACAACGAACGCGGACCATAGCGTCCGCTGTGAACGAGGCCCCGCATACACCCGAGGTTGCATGGGTAGCCAGCGACGAGGACACCACGACCTAGGCTGGTTTTATGCGGTTAGGCAGACGACGCGACGTCACCCGTGACTTCGATGCGAGTTACGACGAGCATGCGGTCGTCGCAACCGGCCCCGTGCAGGAGGCGGCCGGAGTCAAGGCAGTCATGGTGTCACTGCAACGCGGCCTCAACTCGATGGGAGTGTGGCGCACAGGCGCGTCGCTGATCCGACTCAACCAACGCCACGGCTTCGACTGCCCCGGCTGCGCATGGCCCGAGGAGCATGGCGGCCGCAAGTTCGCCGAGTTCTGCGAGAACGGTGCGAAGGCCGTCGCCGAAGAGGCGACCAAGCGCGTCGTCACCCCCGACTTCTTCGCGCGGCACTCGATCGCCGACCTCGACGGTCGACCCGAGTACTGGCTCTCGCAGCAGGGCCGACTCACCCACCCGATGGTGCTGCGCCCTTGCGACGAACACTACCGCGCCATCGAATGGGACGAGGCCTACCAGTTGATCGCCGACGAGTTGCGCGAACTCGATCACCCCGACGAAGCCGTCTTCTATACCTCTGGGCGCACCAGCAACGAGGCGGCGTTTCTCTACCAGCTGATGGTCCGCAGCTTCGGCACGAACAACCTGCCCGACTGCTCCAACATGTGTCACGAATCCTCGGGCGCGGCATTGGTCGAAGCCATCGGCGTGGGCAAGGGCTCGGTCACCGTCGAAGACATCGCCAACGCTGACCTGATCGTGATCGCGGGTCAGAATCCCGGCACCAACCATCCCCGCATGCTGTCGGTGCTGGAAAAGGCGAAAGCCAACGGCGCGAAAATCATTGCGATCAATCCGCTACCAGAGGCCGGGCTGATCCGATTCAAGGACCCGCAAAAGGTGCACGGCGTCGTCGGCCACGGGGTGCCCATCGCCGACGAGTTCGTGCAGATCCGCCTCGGCGGCGACATGGCGCTCTTTGCGGGGCTGGGCCGCCTGCTACTGGAGGCCCAGGACGAGGCCGGTCCGCGCGTCCAGATTGTCGACCGCGAATTCATCGAGCAGCACTGCGCGAATTTCGCCGAGTACGAAGTCCAGACGCGGGCCGTCGACCTCGACGTTGTGCTGGAGGCGACCGGTATCGAGCGTGCGCAACTCGAGAAGGTCGCGCAAATGATGATCGACTCCGAACGTATCGTCGCGTGCTGGGCCATGGGACTGACCCAGCACAAGCACGCTGTTCCGATGATCTCGGAGATCACCAACGTGCTGCTGATGCGCGGCATGATCGGTAAGCCCGGTGCCGGATTGTGCCCCGTGCGTGGGCATTCCAACGTGCAGGGCGACCGCACAATGGGCATTTGGGAGAAGATGCCCGAGAGTTTTCTGGCCGCGCTCGACAAGCACTTCGGTATCGTCAGCCCGCGCAAGCACGGCGTCGACACCGTCGATGCGATCCGCGCCATGCGCGACGGTCACGCGAAAGTCTTCATGGGCATGGGCGGTAACTTCGCGACGGCGACTCCCGACACCGCCGTCACCGAGGCCGCACTGCGCAACTGCTCACTTACCGTGCAGGTTTCGACGAAGCTCAACCGCAGCCACGTGGTGCACGGCCGCTCGGCATTGATCCTGCCGTCACTGGGCCGCACCGACCGCGATATTCAGCGCGGCGTCAAACAGCAAGTTTCCGTCGAGGATTCGATGTCGATGGTGCACTTGTCGCGCGGCAGCCTGAACCCGCCGTCTGATCACGTCCGCAGCGAGGTCGCGATCGTCTGCCAACTGGCACGCACGCTGCTCGGACCCGGCCACCCCGTGCCATGGGAAGTGTTCAACGACGACTACGACACCATCCGCGGTGCGATCGCCGCCGTGGTGCCCGGCTGTGACGACTACAACCACAAGGTCCGCGCACCCGATGGCTTCCAGTTGCCGCACGGCCCTCGTGATTCTCGCATATTTCCCACGAGCACAGGCAAAGCCAACTTCGCCGTGAATCCGCTGCAGTGGGTGCCGATCCCCGAGGGCAGGCTGATTCTGCAGACTCTGCGCAGCCACGACCAGTACAACACCACAATCTACGGCCTCGACGATCGCTACCGAGGCGTGAAGGGCGGCCGCCGAGTCGTGTTCGTCAACAAGGCGGACATCGAGCGGTTCGGATTGTGTGAGGGTGACCGGGTCGACCTCGTGTCCGAATTCCCCGGGGGCGACGGCGAACTCCAGGAGCGCCGCGCCAAGGACTTCATGGTGGTGGCGTACGAGACCCCGGTTGGTAATGCCGCCGCCTACTATCCGGAGACCAACGCGTTGGTTCCGCTCGATCACGTTGCCGAGAAGTCGAATACACCGGTGTCCAAGGCCGTGGTGATCCGCCTGGAGCGCTCCGCCGGCGTCCGCGCCGAAGATCGGGTGGTCAGCTAGTGGGCCGCGTGACAGCGCGCCGCCGCGTCCATCACGTCACCGCCGGCGACACCATCGCCCGGCCCGACACCCTGGTGGTCGAGGAGCCGCTCGAGATTCGGATCGACGGCAAACCGCTGACAGTCACGATGCGCACCCCGGGCTCGGATATCGAACTCGCCCAAGGCTTTCTGCTCACTGAGGGCATCATCGCAAACCGTGACGATGTGCTGACGGTGCGCTACTGCAAGGGAGCGGGCCCCGACCAGGTCAACACATACAACGTGCTCGACGTGACCCTGGCGCAGGAGGTCCCGCCGCCTGACGTTGATATGACCCGGAACTTCTACGCGACCTCGTCGTGCGGCGTGTGCGGTAAGGCCTCACTGGATGCGGTCCGAACAATCAGCAAGCACGGCCCCGGCGACGACCCGACCACGGTCGCCGCCGAAACACTTTCCGACCTTCCCGACCGCTTGCGCGACGAACAGAAGGTGTTCGCCAGCACCGGCGGACTACACGGTGCGGCGCTGTTCGACGTCGACGGCACCACGTTGGTGGTGCGGGAAGACATCGGCCGTCACAACGCCGTCGACAAGGTCATCGGCTGGGCACTGGAGAACGACCGGATACCCCTGAGCGCCACCGTTCTCCTGGTCAGCGGGCGCGCGTCGTTCGAACTCACCCAGAAAGCAGTGATGGCCGGCATCCCAGTGCTCGCTGCGGTTTCCGCGCCGTCGTCACTGGCCGTCGACCTCGCCAGCCAGTCCGGGCTGACACTCGTCGCCTTCCTCCGCGGTGAGTCGATGAACGTCTATACGAGACCGGACCGCGTGACGCACTAGGCGGCTCGAAAGCGCAACCAGCGCATCACAAATCGCCCAGGATAATAGTGACAATTAACTTGACAGTCACTGTCATCTTCTGAAGACTGTGGCTCCCGGGCAGGAATTCGGTCTGTTGAGAGGTGTGCATGCCCGATTCGATTCCGCTGCGCGAGCGGCAACGCAACGCACTGCGCGCCGACATTCAGCATGCTGCCCTGCGACTGTTCGCCGCAAAGGGTTTCGACAACGTCAGCACCGAGGCGATCGCCGAAGAGGTGGGTATTTCGCCGAGTACCTTTTTCCGGCACGTCCCGAGCAAGGAACACCTTTTACTGGGCGCCACCCAGCGTGGACGCGAGCAAATCGTCGCCAACTTTCGTGCCCGCCCCGCCGGCGAGGACGTCGCGGACTCCATCGCCGCGGCCATCCTTGCCCGCACCTCGCAGTTCCTGGACGACGACGAGACACTCGAACTGTGGCGCCGGGCGATGGCGTCGGCCCCGGCAGAGTTGCGGCGAGCCTCCCTACTGAGTCGCGAAGACTGCGACGAGCTCATCGACGCAGTTGCCCTCCGTCTCAACGACACCGCCGCCGGGTCCGACATCCGGGCCGGCGTACTCGTCCGCGCCACCGTCGCTGCGGCCGAATATGCCTATGAGTGGTGGCTCACCTACGACCAGAACGAGTCACTACACACCCTCACGGAGCGGGCTCTCCAGCTGGTCACCCGTGGACTCGACAGTCCGGCGCGGACCACACGGCGTCGGCGATAGCAAGAACCTCTGTCTTTCAATAGTTCTCATCGATGAGCGCCGAACTGCGGCGCGGCGCGGCCGGCCAACAAGGGCAGATCGAGATACGTTTTGATACCGGGTTCGGCGTCGACGACGTACGGGATCGCGCTGACGCAGTGGTTGGCGGTGGCGACGATACCGGGGTTGCGCACGAGGCCCTGCTCGATGGTGTCGGGCTGCAGACCTTTGAACGTCAGCAACACGTCAGGGTCGCCGGTGATCTCGACCTCGAAGCGTTCTCCCTCAGGTCCGAAACTCCAGGCCGGGTCGAAGTTCTCCTCCCCCATGAACCAGTTGACTGTCGCCGTGACGACCGGTGTCCCATCTACGACGGCGTGCCAGTGGAACTTCCTGGCGGCGACCTGACCCGGCTCGATGACCCCGACGGGGGTATCGAGCGGCGCAGTCGCCACGGCAACCTCCTGCACCGACTCGAGTTCGGGATCGACGTCGAAACCCATCTCCGCCACGATCATTCGAACCGACGCCTTGAATCCGGCGCCCAGCAGTTCGACGATCGGACCTGCCATCGCTTCTTCGGGCGAGACGCCGAATCCCATGATGTAGCGCACCACGTCGGGGGCGTTGTAGGTGCGGATATCACTGAACTCCTCCGACCGGACGTGAGTCACCCCAGCACTCAGCGCCGAGACCATCAGCGGGAACCGCTCGGTGATGCCACCGGGGTGAATACCGGTGCCGTGCAGCGTACTTCCGCCTTCGGCGCAGGCATCGAGGATGGCCTTGCAGTTATCCAGATCGGGGTAGACCCAACCCACTGGGGTGACCACATTCTTGCCGGAGCGCAGGAGCGCGACGACCTCGTCCTCGTTCGGCAGCAGCGGACTGTAGACCACGCAGTCGGCGTCGAGAGCGAGGATGTCTTCCATACTGGTCGTTGCCGTGACACCGATCGGGTCGCGGCCGATGAGTTCGCCGATGTCCTTGCCGTGCTTGCCCTCTGAGTGCACCCAGGCGCCCACCAACTCGAGGTCGGGATGCACGAGCACCCCCTCGATCGCTGCTCGTCCCACGCCACCAGTCGCCCACTGCACCACGCGAATCGCCATGGCGACCATTCAAGTCGTGTTTGACAGTGACTGTCAAGATAGCAGTAACTATCACATGAGTGAGAGCGGGCACTTCGGGCTCACCGCGTCATGGGGTGTCGAGACGCGGCGGGGTGATGTTTCGGTCGGGGTGTGGCTCCGGAACGGCCATACCCGGACTCGGCACCCAGCCGGACTCGACCAGCAACTCGCCCACTTCGGCGATGTTCATCAGGTCGAGTTCGTAGTCGAACAGGCCGTCGCCCGCATAGTGCAGCACCGAGAACGCCGGCGCCTGATATGGCGTGCCGTCTGCGCGTGTCCCTGCCAAGCGATTCCACCAGTACGTGACGAGGCGATCACCGTCGACCATGGTCCATTCCTCTGGGAAACTCCATCCTTCGAAGCCGACCATCGACCGGTCGAAGAACGCCGCGATTTCGTCGCGCCCTTGCACCCGGCCAAAGGCCGGGTCGATGAAGACCGCATCCTCGGTGAACCACTCGCCGATGGTTGACCAAGGCGCCGCGCCAGCGACACAACGTTCACGCTGTGCGACATAACGCCGGTATGAATCCAGCGCCTCCAGCTCGCGCTCGTTCAGCTCTGCCATGGTCTCCCTACCTGTGCGTGTGAAGTGTCCGACTCGAAGAACGAGCCAGCGCCGACAACCGAGAGCCCGACACTAACGCTTCTACCTGCGATCTCCACCAGTTCTCCAGATAACCTCCAAGCTTGCGCACGCGCCGATCGCGAGCATCGATGCATGCCAGAAATCCTCATCCCCTCGCTGTCCCCCACCGGCCACATCGGACCACTGCTGAACGTCGCACGGGGTCTGGTCGACCGTGGCGACCGCGTCACCGTCCTGACGGCCGCCGCACATGCCGACAAGATTCGAGCCGTCGGCGCCATCCCCGCCGCGATTCCCGCGGAGGCCGATTTCGATTTGACTCGCCTCGACCTCGACCTGCCAGGTCGTGCGGAAACGTCCGGCATCAAAAGAATCAACTTCGACATCCAGCGCATCTTCCTTCAGCCGATGCCATTGCTCATGCGTGCACTGTCGGAGGCGATGGCACAGACGCGCTTCGATGCGATCCTCGCCGATTCCGCCTACTTCGGGATTCTGCCGTTCCTGCTCGGTGATTCCGCCGCCCGTCCACCGATGCTGAGCTACAGCACGATGCCGCTGATGCTGAGCAGCCGCGACACCGCCCCCTTCGGTCTGGGCATGACTCCGTCCTCGACCACACTGGGACGGCTGCGCAACCGGGCACTGACGGCGCTGTCGCACAAGGTGCTGTTGCGCGAGTGCCAGAACACGGCCAATCTGCTACTCGATCGCTTGAACAGCAGGCAATTGCCGACGTTCATCCTCGACTCCGGTGTGCTTGCGGACCGCTACATCGCACCCACGGTGCCTGAATTCGACTATCCCCGAAGTGATCTACCCTCGAATGTGCGCTACGTCGGCGCTGTGCATCCCCGTCCGGCGCGGGGGTTCCACCCGCCACCGTGGTGGTCGGAACTCGACGGCGACCGGCCCGTCGTGCATGTCACCCAGGGCACCATCGACAACGCCGACCTCGGCCGCCTGCTCGAACCCACCATCGATGCGCTCGGCGGTGAGGACGTCATCGTGGTGGCCACCACCGGTGGTCGCGACGTGTCCCAGCTGAAGGTCCAGCTTCCGTTGAATGCCTATGTCGCCGAATACATCCCGCACGACGTCCTGCTGCCTAAGGTCGACGTGATGGTCACCAACGGCGGGTTCGGCGCGGTGCAGCGAGCGTTGTCGATGGGTGTTCCGCTGGTGGTCGCCGGCAATACGGAGGACAAGCCGGAAGTCGCGGCGCGCGTTGCGTGGAGCGGTGCCGGCGTCAACCTCAAGACCGGGACGCCGAGCCCGAGGGTCATCCGCGCCGCGGTCCGCAAGGTGCTGGGCGACGGCAGCTATCTGCGTGCCGCGCGGAAGCTGGAGGCGGCCTTCGCGAGACGTGACGGGGTGGCCGAGATCGCCGCGCTGATCGACGAGGTCATCGCCGAGCGTCAGGCCGTGCAGCGATGAGCCCGTGCGCCGACCCATTCGGCCGCCCACCCATCCGTGCGCAAAAGGCACCACAAATCAGCTGGCGTAGTCGGCTACGCGTGCCGCTAGAGAGCATGCGGACGACGGTGAAGCCATGGTTGAGCAGCTGCAGTACATCGCGGTAGCGACGTTCCTCGTGTGGGGGCTGGTGAGCTCGCTGACCCACACAACGCGGCGGTGAGGGCTAAGCGCTCTTCTCGCGACGCTCGTTGCGTGGCGGCTTGCGGGGAACGATCGTCGGAAGCACGTTGTCCTCGACGGTCTCCTTGGTCACGACCACCTTGGCGACGTCGTCGCGGCTGGGGATGTCGTACATCACCGGCAGCAGGACTTCTTCCATGATGGCGCGCAGGCCGCGGGCACCGGTGCCGCGGTGGATGGCCTGATCTGCGATCGCCTCCAGCGCCGCTTCGTCGAACTCGAGCTCGACACCGTCCATCTCGAACAGCCGTGTGTACTGCTTTACCAACGCGTTCTTCGGCTCCGACAGAATCGTGACGAGCGACTCCTTGTCGAGGTTCGTCACCGACGCGACGACCGGGAGACGACCGATGAACTCGGGGATCAAGCCGAACTTGATCAGGTCCTCGGGCATGACCTCGGCGAAGTGGTCCTGGGTATCGATCTCGGCCTTGGAGTGCACCTCGGCACCGAAGCCCAGACCGCGCTTGCCGACCCGGTCGGACACGATCTTCTCCAGACCCGCGAACGCGCCCGCCACGATGAACAGGACGTTGGTGGTGTCGATCTGGATGAACTCCTGGTGCGGATGCTTGCGGCCGCCCTGCGGCGGCACCGATGCCTGGGTGCCTTCCAGGATCTTCAGCAGCGCCTGCTGCACGCCCTCACCGGAGACATCGCGGGTGATCGACGGGTTCTCGCTCTTGCGGGCGATCTTGTCGACCTCGTCGATGTAGATGATGCCGGTCTCGGCGCGCTTGACGTCGTAGTCGGCGGCCTGGATCAGCTTGAGCAGAATGTTCTCGACGTCCTCGCCGACATAGCCCGCCTCCGTGAGCGCAGTGGCGTCGGCGATCGCGAACGGGACATTCAGCATCTTCGCCAGCGTCTGCGCGAGGTAGGTCTTGCCGCAGCCGGTGGGGCCGAGCATCAGGATGTTGGACTTGGCCAGCTCGACGGGCTCGGCGCGCGAATCGCGCATCTTCTCGCCGGCCTGGATGCGCTTGTAGTGGTTGTAGACGGCGACGGCCAGGGTGCGCTTGGCGGTGTCCTGTCCGATGACATATCCCTCGAGGAACTCGCGAATCTCCGCAGGCTTTGGCAGCTCGTCGAGTTTCACATCGTCGGCGTCAGCAAGTTCCTCTTCAATGATCTCGTTGCACAGGTCTATGCATTCATCGCAGATATATACGCCGGGGCCCGCAATGAGTTTCTTGACCTGCTTTTGACTCTTCCCGCAGAACGAGCACTTCAGCAGGTCACCGCCGTCTCCGATGCGCGCCATGTGGTGAAGTCCTACTTTCCTGTTCGCAATAAGATCTGATTCGATTCGCTCGAGATCCCACTGGGTGTTGATCCCGACGCTACCCGCTTGTTCCGGCACGAGGCGACCGATAAAGCCGAATCGCGTAGTTGGTATTCACTTGTGTGGGCAGAACATATCGCCTAACCACCCCGCAAACCCTCTGGAACGCGCTGCCGCGCCCCTGGCGTGTCGCCGCCGTTACCGGTTCGGGAGCCGTCCGCAACCAAAGTACCCGTCGCGTCGGAGTTGCCGGCAACCGCGCGTCCCCGATACCGCAACCCCTACCGGCGACCCGGTCCGACCGGCCCTGGACCCACCGGGCCAGGACCCACGGGGCCAGGTCCCACCGGACCGACGACTCCGCCGACACCAACGGGTCCGGCAGGCCCCACCACCGGGTTCGGCGGGTTCACGTAGACGGTCGCGTCGACAGGCACGCACGTCACCGTGTACACGTCCCAGTACATGCCGTAAGGGCACGGCGGAGGTGGTGGCGGCGGTGGCGGTGGCGGCTGCGCACCGCCGATCGCGGAAGATCCGAACTGCACCAGTACCGCTGCTGCCGCCGAAGCGAGCACCGCGAGCACCGCCCCGCGAAGTCGTACCCCCACCATCGTGGCAATCCCCCTGTCGCCGTACCCGTTGCGCGGTGTCGACAGCTTGCCATGCACGACGGGTCCTGGAGCCCGATTCGGCGGCATTACTGACGCCGGCGTAAGGCCTGGGAGCTGGGCTCAGGCGGTCTGAGCGGACAGCTTGCGATACTCCAGGACGGTGTCGATCACGCCGTACTCCTTAGCCTCCTCGGCCGTCAGGATCTTGTCGCGATCGGTGTCCTTACGAATCTGCGCAGCGTCCTTGCCGGTGTGATGGGCCAGCGTGGTCTCCATCAGCGTGCGCATCCGCTCGATCTCCTTGGCCTGGATCTCCAGGTCGGAGAACTGGCCCTGGATGACGCCGGACAGCGCGGGCTGGTGGATCAGGATGCGGGCGTTGGGCAGCGCGAGCCGCTTACCGGGGCTGCCTGCGGCGAGCAGCACGGCGGCGGCCGACGCGGCCTGGCCTAGGCAGACGGTCTGGATATCCGCGCGAACGTACTGCATGGTGTCGTAGATCGCCATCAGCGATGTGAAAGAGCCACCCGGCGAGTTGATGTACATGGTGATGTCGCGATCGGGATCGAGCGACTCGAGGACCAGCAGCTGGGCCATGATGTCGTTCGCCGACGCGTCGTCGACCTGCACGCCGAGGAAGATGATGCGCTCCTCGAACAGCTTGTTGTACGGGTTGGACTCTTTGACACCGAAGCTCGAATGCTCGATGAACGACGGCAGGATGTAGCGGGCCTGCGGCTGGATCACGGCACCGCCGTGGGGTGCAAGGCGAGGGTCAGTCTGCGGATGCAAGTGGTCGGTCATTTGTCTAGTCCTGCGCTCGGGCCAGAGCCGTTGACGCTGGCGCTGGTGATGATGTGGTCGACGAAGCCGTACTCGAGGGCTTCCTGCGCGGTGAACCAGCGGTCGCGGTCGGAGTCGGCTTCGATCCGCTCAAGGGTCTGCCCGGTGAACTCCGCGTTCAGCCGGAACATCTCCTTCTTGATGACCGTGAACTGCTCGGCCTGGATCGCGATGTCCGCGGCGCCGCCGGTGATGCCACCGAGTGGCTGGTGCATCAGGATGCGGGCGTGCGGCAGCGCGTAGCGCTTGCCCTTGGTGCCCGCGGCGAGGAGGAACTCACCCATCGACGCGGCCATCCCCATCGCGTAGGTGGCGACGTCGCACGGCGCGAGGACCATGGTGTCGTAGATCGCCATGCCCGCGCTGATCGATCCGCCCGGCGAGTTGATGTAGAGGTGGATGTCCTTGGTGGGATCTTCGGCCGACAGCAGCAGAATCTGCGCGCACAGCCTATTGGCGATGTCGTCGTCGACCTGTGATCCCAGGAAGATGATGCGCTCGGAGAGCAACCGTTCGTAGACAGAGTCGACGAGGTTCAGTCCGGGCGATGCACCACGCATGTCAGTCACGACTGGATACCTGCTTTCTTTCAAGTCCTAACACTCACCGACACTAACCAACCTGTGCGAGCGCGCACTCCCTAGACAGGCCGCTTTCGCTCACAGCGTCACTTGGCGTCGGCAGTTTCCTCGTCAGCCTCGGCCGTTTCGGCCGAGGCCTCGGATGCTTCAGGCGCCTCGGAATCGCCGCCACGGCCGAAGAACTCCGAGGTGTCCACGACCTCACCATTCGAATCGGTGATCGTGGCGCCCTCGACGACCTGAGCCACAGCCAGACCGCGACGGACGTCGGCGAACAGCGCCGCCAACTGGTTGTTCTCCTGCAGGGCGGCCAGCAGCTGCTGCGGCTCCATGCCGTACTGCTGCGACATCAGCATCAGGCGCTGAGTGACGTCGTCCTGACCGACCTGGACGTCGAGCTTGTCGGCGATCGCGTCCACCAGCAGCTGGGTGCTGACGGCCTTCTCCGCGTTGGTGCGGTTTTCCTCGTCGAACTTCTCCCGGCTGCCGCCCTGAGCCTCGAGCGCCTCGGCGAACCGCGCCTCGTCATGGTCCAGCCCGTGGATGGCGTTGTGCAGCGCCTCGTCCACCTGCGCCTGCACGACGTTCTCGGGCAGCGGCACCTCGACCTGGTCAAGCAGAGCCTCGAGCACCTTGTCCCGGATCAGCTCGGCCTGCTGGACGCGCTTGCGGGTGCGTAGCTGCTCGGTGAGGCTGTTCTTGAGCTCGTCGATGGTGTCGAATTCGCTTGCCAGCTGGGCGAATTCGTCATCGGGCTCGGGCAGCTCGCGCTCCTTGACCGACTTCACGGTGACGGTGACCTGAGCCTCCTCGCCGGCGTGGGCGCCGGCGGCCAGCTTGGTGGTGAAGACGCGGGTCTCCCCTTCCTTGAGGCCGATGATGGCCTCGTCGAGGCCCTCGATCAGCTGGCCGGAACCGATCTCGTGCGAGAGTCCCTCGGTCTTGGCCTCGGGTAGGTCCTCGCCGTCGACGGTCGCGGACAGGTCGATGGAGACGAAGTCGCCATCCTCGGCGGCGCGGTCGACACCGGTGAGCGTGCCAAAGCGGGCGCGGAGGTTCTGCAGCTCGGCGTCCACCTCTTCGTCGTTGACCTCGATGGCGTCGACCGTGAGCTCCAGCGCGTCAAGGTCCGGGAGGTCGATCTCGGGGCGGACGTCGACCTCGGCGGTGAACTCGAGGTCCTCGCCGTACTCCTTCTTGGTGACCTCGATGTCCGGCTGGCCGATCGGGCGCAGATCCGAGGACGTCACCGCCTCGCTGTAGCGGCCGGGAAGTGCATCGTTGACGACCTGGTCCAGCATGGCCTCGCGGCCGAAGCGGGCCTCGAGCAGCTTGCGCGGCGCCTTGCCGGGCCGGAAGCCGGGCAGCCGGACCTGGCTCGCCAGCTGCTTGAAGGCGCGATCGAACTCGGGTTCGAGCTCGGTGAAGGGCACCTCCACGTTGATGCGAACCCTGGTCGGGCTCAACTTCTCGACGGTGCTCTTCACGCTCATGCTCCTCATTGATCCTGGGTGGGTCTTGCCTATGTAAGGGTGCAGTCGGGGTGACAGGATTTGAACCTGCGGCCTTCCGCTCCCAAAGCGGATGCGCTACCAAGCTGCGCTACACCCCGCGCCGATGCGGTCGCTCTCAAAACACAGAACGACCACGCGAGATACTACGGCCTGGACGCGCCCAGCCTTTAATTGGATGATTCCGCGGGCGCCGGTACAGTCTCCTGGTGCAACACACGCGGGCGTAGCTCAATGGTAGAGCCCTAGTCTTCCAAACTAGCTACGCGGGTTCGATTCCCGTCGCCCGCTCCACAGGGCCAGCGCAGAGGTCAGCGGACCCCTGCGACACGGCCGTCGCGGCGCCGATGGCGCTGAAGGCCGACGTCCCGGCCGCGTCGAGTCATAACTACTGCAAATTGGCGGACTTCACGGGTTGAAGAACGCGTCCTTGTAGCGCAGCCCGAGCCAGGGGCGGCGCCCCTTGAGCACGATCCCACCGCGCAGCAGTGCGCGACGAAACGGCATCCGCCCGTAGGAAACGAGGAGGAATGTCACCGGATCCACAGACAGGATGCAGTCCGCCGGCTCTCCCGGGGCACGCACCTGCGCAGTACCGTCGGCCACCCGAAGGACGAAGCGCTGCTTGTGACGCTGCCGCCCGCCGCGCAGCCGGATCTCGTAGATGACGGGTGCGGCCATGCCGGCGTTGGGCCGCACCACCAGGGGCAACATGTGCGGGCACACCGTGCCGAGGATCAGTGTCGCGTCGTCGGCAGAAATCGGCCACGGACGGTCCGTCCCGGCTGCGATGTCGCGTCCATGCAACGTCAGTTCACCGAGCGCCAACGCGGCAAGGCATTCCACGGTGCGGGTGCGCCCCGCGCCGTACCACGGCGTATCGCACTCTTGGTCCGGGTCCGCCGCCGTCACGAGTTTCAGGAACCGTCTTCCCTCAGCGTTGATCAGCTGCGCAAGTGCTTCCGCATCGGTGTGCTCGACGAAGTTCAGGGTGGCGGCGTTGCACGCCGCCAGCCGGGTCGGAAAGTCCCCTTCGACGTACTCATCCGGGGTGAGCCCGATGGATTGCGCGGCAACCGCCGCGTTGAACCCAATGAGTACGACGGCCACGTGGGCGGCGGTTTCGGCCACAGTCCAGTCGGTGCCCGCCGCGAGGCGCCCGACGTCGGCGGTTGTCCGCAGCAGAGCGGTGAATCGCTCGGTTGCCGCCCCGATCGCCGCGCACGCAGCCCTTCGGTCCAGATTCTCTACTGCCGTGTTCATTCTTCGACCATCCGAAATCGTTGCCGCGAGAACATCGGCCGGACGACGCAGATCGGGGAGAGTAGAAGGTCGTACCTTCGCCGCCGGGCGGCGCAATCTACGCGTTTCCGCTGATGTTCGCCCCTCGGGTGACGAACGATGCTGGCTAGCATGAGCGCGACTGGCAGGAGCGATGACGTGGGGGAAGAGCTTCCGACGGGGACGGTGACACTACTGCTCGCCGACGCCGAAGGCTCGACGCGGTTGTGGCAGAGCCAACCGGAGGAGATGACAGCCGCGGTCGCGCGGTTGAACCGCACCGTGGGGAGCTCGTTGCGAAGCACAACGGTGTACGGCCGGTCGAGCAGGGCGAAGGCGACAGCTTCGTCGCCGCGTTCGCCCGCGCAAGCGACGCGGTGGCGTGTGCACTGGCGCTGCAACGGACACCCCTACTTCCGATCCAGCTGCGCATTGGCGTGCATACCGGTGAGGTTCAGTTGCGCGACGAGGGCAACTACATCGGCACGACGGTCAGTGGCGCAGCGCGCCTGCGCGATCTTGCCCACGGCGGTCAAACCGTCCTATCGGGCACCACCGAGGATCTGGTCACTGATCTGCTTCCGGCCGACAGCTGGCTCATCGACCTGGGTTCGCATCCGCCGCGCGATCTCCCCAACCCAGTGCGCGCCGTACAGCTGTGCCACCCCGACCTGCGCAACGACTTCCCGCCGCTCAGTGCCCGAGAAACCGCTGCCAGTCAACAGCTTCCGACGCAGTTCACCAGTTTCGTGGGCCGCGCTGCCGAAATCGGCGAAGTGACCCGGTTGCTTACCGACAGTCGGGTGGTGACGCTGACCGGGGCGGGCGGAATCGGCAAGACACGGCTGGCGATCCAGGTGGCTGCGGAACTCGGCGGCGACGTCTGTTATGTCGATTTGGCGCCGATCACCGACCCCGATGTGGTGCCCGTAACGGTGAGCCGGGCGCTGGGCGTGCGGGACCAGCCCGCCCATTCGACGATGGGCGCGCTGCTGCGATCTGTCGGACAACGCCGCATGCTAGTGGTCTTGGACAACTGCGAGCACCTGTTGGATGCGTGCGCCGAGCTGGTCATGGCTCTGCTCCGTGGCTGTCCGGCGGTGACCATCCTGGCCACGAGCCGCGAGCCGATCGGCGTGAGCGGCGAGGTGAGTTGGCGGGTGCCGTCACTGCCCTTGAACGGTGAGGCCGCCGCATTGTTCGCCGAGCGCGCACGGCAGGTTCGGCCCGACTTCCGCCTCACCGAGGACAATTCCGCCGCGGTGACGGAGATCTGCCGGCGCCTCGACGGCCTGCCGCTTGCCATCGAACTGGCGGCCGCACGCGTGCGTGTGCTCTCATTGGCCGAGATTCACCACGGCTTGCACGACCGCTTTCGGCTGTTGACAGGCGGTGCTCGCACGGCAGTGCGGCGCCAGCAGACCCTGCGCGCCTCGGTGGATTGGTCCCACGCGCTGTTAACCGAGCCCGAACGCGTCTTGTTCACCCGGCTCGCGGTGTTCATGGGCGGATTCGACCTGGACGCCGCGGAGGCCGTCGCCGCCGGTGGCGACGTTGCGCGCCATCAGGTCCTCGATCTGCTGACTCTGTTAGTCGACAAGTCGTTGGTAGTGGTCGAAAGTGCCAGTGGGCGAACACGGTACCGACTGTTGGAGACGGTCCGTCAGTACGCGCAGGAAAGGCTCGCCGAGTCGGGCCAAGGCGATTCGGCGCGCAAACGCCACCGGGATCACTTCGCGGCGATGGCGGCGTCCTTGGAGGGCTCCTCGGGTCGCGATCACAAGCAACGGCTCGAACGGGTCGAGACCGAGATCGACAATCTGCGTGCCGCATTCACGTGGAGCCGCGAGGAATCCGACCTGGAGCGTGCGTCCCAGCTGGCGTGCTCGCTGCAGCCGCTGTGGCTTGCGCGGGGCCGCATGCGAGAGGGCATGGCGTGGTGTGACAACGTGCTTCTCGATGGAGGCGCGGGCTTGCGCGAGGCGAAGCCGACCGCCTTCGCGTGCTTGCTGGCCACGAATGCTGTGCTCGACGTCTACACCGGTGCCACCGATCGTTTGGAAGCGGCCTTGGAGGCGCTGACGATCGCGCGTGCGGCCGACGATCCCGAGCTGTTACTGCGCGCGCTGACCGCCTGTTGCGGAATCGCTGTCTTCGATCCCGATCGGGCCCAGCCTCATCTCGCCGAGGCGATCGACCTAGCCCGTTCGCTCAACGACGAATGGCGCCTCAGCCAGATTTTGGGGCTGCACGCCTACGGGGCGGTGATGGCGGGGGACCCGGTAACCGCACGCGCGGCTGCCGAGGAGGGGCGGGATCTGGCCGACGCCGTCGGCAACAGGCTCGACTCGCAAGGCTGCCGGTGGGCGTTGGGGACGGCAACAGGGCTGGGCGGAGACGCCGGCAGAGCCGTCGACATACTGCTTGCATTGGTCGCCGAACTCGACGCTGTCGGCGACGTGCTGTGGAGAGCGCCTGCGTTGTCCCTCCTCGCCGTCATGCAGGCTTGGAGCGGAGCGCCGAGTGCCGCTGAGCGGTCGGCCATCTCCGCCCTCGAGGCCGCTACCCGACTCGGCGGGTTCCACCCCGGACTTGCCTCCGCGGGGTTGACCTTCGCGCACCTCGCCGCGGGCGACGTCGCCGCCGCATACGAGGCGGCGGTCGAGTGCAGGTCCCGCCTCAGTGCCTACCCGAGGATGGCGGCCATCTGGATCACCTTCGGCGCCTATGCTGTTCTGGCCCGCGGCGATTTGAGCGTGGCCCGCCAGTGGGCCGACGAAGCGGTCTCGGCGACGACCGGATCCCATCGTGCGCAGGCGCTCACCGCGCGGGCGCTCGTCAAGATCTTTCAGGGTGAGCCCGAGCGGGCCGCGCGCGATGCCCATGACGCCTTGACGAGCCTGGTCGGCGTATCTGCTCACGGCGGTGCCGCCCCCGCGCTCGACCGACTCGCCGTGCTGGCGATTGGCGCCGGCAACCACCAGGAAGCTGCGCGCTTCCTCGGCGCGGCAGAAGCCATTCGACAGCGCACCGGCGAGGTTCAGATGAAGGCCTTCCTCCCCGTGTACGAGGCATCGGTGTCGGAGCTGCGAGATGCTCTGGGTCACAGAGACTTTGATGCAATGTGGGCAGAAGGGCACCGCTTGTCCACCGACGAGGCGATCGCGTATGCGCAGCGCCGCCGCGGCGAACGCAAACGTCCGACGAGCGGGTGGGCAGCGCTGACGCCGACCGAGCGCGACGTCGTCAGGCTGGTAAGTGAAGGCCTCGCGAACAAGGACATCGCGACAAGGCTCTTCGTCTCCCCTCGCACCGTGCAAACTCACCTGACGCACGTCTACACCAAACTCGGGCTGAGGTCCCGTGTTCAGCTCGCGCAGGAAGCAGCGCTTAAGGCTGACGGTTGAAGCCGGTTCTCATACGTAGATATCCAGCGGAATGGCCGCGCTCAGCGCAGTCCCGTGCCCGGCTGGGCTGAGCCTAAGCATGCTCACAACGAAATACCAGGAAGAATGCAGTAGGCAAACGCTCACTTGTCGGGCGTCTTCTGGATTGCGACC
The DNA here is from genome assembly GCF_032883055.1 of Mycobacterium sp. 29Ha. NCBI lineage: Bacteria > Bacillati > Actinomycetota > Actinomycetes > Mycobacteriales > Mycobacteriaceae > Mycobacterium > Mycobacterium sp. 29Ha. The sequence continues at coordinate 285,041 of NZ_JAMQTI010000001.1, read as the reverse complement.
AGGGTGACGTCGTCCAGTGCGGCGCCCGCTTCGGCAATTGCACGCGCTCGAGAGCACAGCTCGACGGGATCGGGGTATTGAGCGACAAACTCCAACGCAGGTCGGACATCGGTGCCGTCACCGATCAGATCCAGCACACCGTCGGACGCGATGACGAGCGTTTCACCGTCTTCGAGCATCACATCGTGCGACACCCACTCCTCGTCGGGCATCACGCCGAGCGGCAGACCCGCGCTCGACAACCGCTCGACGACACCGGTTTTCCGCACTATCAGGGCGAGACCATGTCCGGCGTCGACGTAGCGCACTGCTCCCGTGGCGATATCCAGTCGCGCATGAAACAGGGTGACGAAGGTTTCGGTGCTGGTGAGATCGTCGGACAGTTGCGCCGACACGGAGTTCACCGCGTCGGCGAGGTCAGCACCGTGATCCATTTCGTCGACAGCCCGCGACGCCGCGCGAAGAGCTGATCGCACGCTGGCGGTCAGGATTGCGGCGCCGAGCCCCTTCCCCATCACGTCGGCGACGGTGAAGATCACGCCGCGCTGCGAGCTGTAATGGTCGTAGAAGTCGCCGCCGACCGCGAAGGCGGGCAAACACAAGGCGCACACGGTGTATCCCGGCAGATCGCCCAGCGGTCGCGGCAGCAGATGACTTTGCACCTGCGTTGCCCGATCCATCTCGTCGAACCGTTCCAGTTCCCGCTGAACCCAACCGGCCAACTCGCGAAACGTCTCGACCTGCTCGCTGTCGAGCGAGCGCGGTTTCGTGTCGTAGATGCAGAAGGTGCCGACAGGGTGACTGCCAGGGCCGAACAGTGGGTAGCCGGCGTAGAAGCGGACGCCGCCTTCGGCCTTGATCGCGGGCAGTTCGCAGAAATCTGGTTCCTGGCGCGCATCCTCGATGATCAGCGCCGGTTCATCGACGTTCATGTACGTGCGCGCGATGGTCGCCCGACAGATGGTCTGCTCCCGGGGCACCGTGCCGGCTAGGTCAAGACCATCGTTCTGTTTGAACCACTGGCAATCACGATCGATTAGCGACACCGCGGCCATCGGCACACCGAACACCTGTCGCGCCATTCGGGTGATACGGGAGAATCGCTCCTCGGGTTCTGAGCCCAGCAAGTGCAACTGCTCGACAGAGCGCATCCGGGCATCTTCGACCTCGGGAGCGAGCACGAAGCCTTCACCGACGACTTCGGCTGTCATGGCCTCACGCCCGAGCTCTTGAACCACGCGTCCCCTATCGCTCGATCCCCGCGTTATGCGAAACCATATTTGGCAGAGCAGGGTGGTGTACGCGATTGCGGAAAGGCAGCACCGGCGCGCGCGGTCTGCCGAGATTCGAGGCGCGCGCACGCATTGTGGTCGAGAATTCATCGGGATCGCGGACTCTCCTCGCGACAAACAGTCTTGGAAGGTGACATGGCAGCGGAGGATCCGCGACCCACAGCGGTCGTCATCGTGCATGGAATGGGCGAAAAAAGCCCGATGGAGACGTTCGAAGGTTTCGTGAGGACGGCACTTCATCCGCTCGACGGGAAATGGAACTATCAACCGCGGCCGGCCGAGGTCACCGACACCTACGAAGCACGTCGCTACGTCGCCCCCGGTCTGGTCGACTTCTTCGAATACCACTGGCCATTCCTCATGACGGCGGGCAAGTACGCCGGCGTTGCATCGACGGCGCTGCGGCTCTTTCTGCGGCGGCCCGGCAATGTGCCCGACGCGCTGGTCGGGATTTGGCGTCGGGTCTGGATCGTGGTGCTGTCGGCCCTGTTGCTGATCCCCGTACTGTTCGTGTCCGGCTACGCGCTGAATTCGGATGTTCCGGCGTGGATCATCGGGTTGACCATCAGCGCGGCCGTGTTGATCTTTTGGTTCGGCCTCTACCGCATGCTGGCGCGAGCGTTGGTGAACAAGAAGACCGCGCCCTTGGTCGACTCCGCCCGCTACCTGGATCCGTCGCCGCCCTCGTATGCGGCGCGACGAGCCGTTCGCGGCGGCCTGGTCGACCTTCTCCGCGATTTGCACGAGGAGGGCTACACGCGCATCGTCGTGGTTGCCCACGGTACCGGCACGTACATCGCGTATGACGCGCTGACGCTATTCTGGGCACAGTTTCACAAGCAGGGAAAGCCTTCGCACATAACCGATTTCGTCACCGTCGGCGCACCGCTGTTCCTTGCGGATCTGTTGCTTACTCGGCCGCCGTTGCTCAACGGCATAAAGACGTCGGACGGCGCCATGCGGCGTGAGCTGTTCGAGGAACTGATGCGTCGCGGCGTAGTCGCCGGATGCCAACCTGAGTCTCCGTTCGCCGCCACGCGATGGACGAACATGTGGTTTCCCGTGACTCGGGGCAGCCTCCGCGGCGACTGGTTCGGCGGCGAGTTGGGTCCGTTGTTCGGCGCCGGCATCCGCGACATCGCGGTGAGCGGCAATCAGCCCGAGCGGCTCAAACCCGGGTCCGCGCACACTGAGTACTTCAGCCATCCCGACAAGGACACCGACGGTGATGTCGCCTGGCACCTGCGCAGGACTCTTGCCCTGTAGGTCTCCGCTCTGGGCGTAACCCGCTGCATGTTCGCGACCGATCTTGACTGTTTCCTGTCGGTACGCTGGACGCCATGAACAGCGTCCTGCTTGTCCTCGTTGTCGTGGTCGTCGTCGCTCTCGGTGCGGTGGTGTACGGAGCGATGAGGGCCTCCGACCGGCGCAATGCCGCCTCACTGGAGGACGCGAAAGCCGATGCGCGTCGCGTGATCGAACGCCTCGGCGGCCAGGTCATCAACTTGACCGGCACCGACGACGCCTCCAAGCAGGCGCTTGCCGACGCATCGGAGCGGTATACGGCGGCGGGTTCGCAGATCGAGCAGGCAAACACCGCCAAGCAGGCGCTGCTCGCCAAGGAGAGTGCGCTCGAAGGCCTCTACTACGTGCGTGCCGCCCGCACCGCAATGGGCATCGACCCGGGTCCCGAGTTGGAAACGCTTGCCGGCCAACGTTCGGCCGGCACCGTCACCGAGGACCGGAAGGTGAACTTCGAAGGTCGCGAGATCGAGGCGTCACCGGCTCCGTCCGAGCGCACACCGAACTATTACCCCGGCGGCCGCGTCGCCGGCCGCCCCGTGCCCGCTGGCTGGTACTCGGAGCCGTGGTGGAAGCCGGCACTGGTCGCCGGCGCGTGGGGTGTGGGATCGATGTTCCTGTTCAGCGCGCTGTTCTCGGGGATGGCCGGCACCGGCTACGAGCAGGGCTTCGCGGAGGGATACGACCAAGGATTCGATCAGGGCGGCGACGGCGGGGGTGACTACGCCGACGGCGGCGGGGGCGACTTCGGCGGCGGCGATGGCGGCTGGGGCGGCGATTGGGGCGGCGGCGACTTCGGAGGCGACTTCGGCGGCTTCTAGCCCCAGCAGAGTCGATTCCTATTTCTGGCAGGTCGGGCACCAGAACAGGTTGCGGCCCTCCAACTCCGCAGTGCGAATTTCGGTGCCGCACACCCGACATGGCTCTCCTGCACGCCGGTACACGTAGGTGCGCGGCCTGCCGGGTCCATATGCCGGCAACCCATGGTCGTCCTCGGGGCGGATCGCGATGATCTTGCCCCGCCGAACGCCCACCTTCATCAACTCGACGAGATCTGCCCACATCGCGAAGAATTCGCTCTCGTCGATGTGCGTGCCCGGCCGGTACGGGTCGATGAGATGTCGGTACAACAGCTCGCTGCGGTACACGTTGCCCACGCCTGCAATCACCGACTGGTCCATCAGCAGTGCACCGATGGGTCTGCGCGACTTGCGGATTCGGTGCCACGCCAATGCCCCGTCGGTGTCGCGGCGCAACGGGTCTGGGCCAAGACGCGCGACGATGTCGGCGATCTCCGGCTCGTCGATTACCTCGCACACCGTCGGGCCGCGCAGGTCGGCGCCGTACTCGGCACCGACCATCCGCATCCGCACCTGACCGACCGGCAGTGGCATGGGCAGCGGGAGTTCGGTGAACGTCCCGTACAACCCGAGGTGAACGTGCACGACACGACCGCCGTCGTAGTGGTGGAACAGGTGCTTACCCCACGCAGTGGCCTTCTTGAGGACATGTCCACTGACCGCCGCGGCCCCTTCGGTGAATCGGCCCTGCGGGCTGGACACCATGACCGGTGCCCGGCCGAAGCGGCGCTGATGCAGCCGGGCAAGCCGGTGCAGCGTGTGCCCTTCCGGCATCCCCTAGCTCGGCGCGCCGGGCACAGGCGGCGCGACGTGGGTGCGCTCGTACTCGGACAGGATGTCGATACGACGTTGATGCCGTTCGGCTTTCGACCACGGCGTGGTTAGGAACGCATCGACGATCGCGAGCATCTCCTCTTCCGTATGCATGCGCCCGCCGATGCCGATCACCTGCGCGTTGTTGTGCTCGCGCGCGAGTTTGGCCGTCTCGACGCTCCACCCCAACGCACACCGCACACCGGGCACCTTGTTCGCGGCGATCTGCTCGCCGTTGCCCGAGCCGCCGAGCACGATGCCGAGGCTGCCCGGGTCGGCGACAGTCTTCTCGGCGGCCGCGATGCAGAACGCCGGGTAGTCGTCGTCGGCGTCGTACGCGTACGCCCCGCAATCGACGGGCTCGTGCCCGTTGGCGGTGAGGTGCTCGATGATCCGCTGCTTGAACTCGAAGCCCGCGTGGTCGGCTCCCAGGTAGACGCGCATGGCGGCCATTCTGGCAGACGGTTCTTGCCAGCGTGCTCGCATACCGGCGAGGGAGGGCTGACAAACTGCGAAGTCGCCGTGCAAACCTCCGCGCAGGCATAACATCGCGGCTTATCACGGCCATGGGCGCCGGAATCGGAGAGCGGCAAATGTTCGATTTGTTTCAGCCTTCACGAGCGATCGCTGTCGGTTGTCTTTCGGCGGCCACACTTCTCGGTACTTGGGCACCAGCCGCCGCTGACCCAGCAAGCGATCAGGCACGCAATGACGAACTGGCCGCTCTGATCCCCGCGGGCTCGACCGATTGCCAAGTCGGCCGGCAGTACCCCGAAGACCCGTTCGTCGCCAGGCTCGGCTGCGGCCGGAACAGTCAACCGGGCGGGCCGTACAGCGCCGTCTACTCGCTGTACGGGAGCACTGCCGACGTGGACACGGCCTTCGGCATATTGGCGGGCAGTGGTAGTCCTGTCGCATGTCCGGGAGCGGCCGGCGCGCAGCCGGTCGCATGGGGAGGCGGCATGGTGGTCTGCACGACAGCCAGCGGCCCCCGAGAAGGCGCGCCGACGGTGTCGTGGACCAAGACTTCGGATCTGTTCGTGGGGTCGGCATCGGGCGACGACCTCACGGCGCTGTATTCGTGGTGGCTCGGGGCGCGCTAACGCTCGTCAGCCGAAGGCGACCGCGAGCGGTCAATCGAATACCGGCGGCTCCGTGCGGGTGCGCTTCAGCTCCCAGAAGTGCGGATAGGACGCAAACGTCACCGAGGCGTCCCACAGCTTTCCGGCCTCTTCGCCGCGTGGGATCTTCGACAGCACCGGGCCGAAGAAGGCGACACCGTTGACGTGAATCGTGGGGGTGCCGACGTCGTCGCCGACGGCATCCATACCCGCGTGATGGCTCTCTCGCAGCGCCTCGTCGTACTTGTCGGTGTTGGCGGCCTCGGCCAGCTCGGCCGGCAGTCCGACCTCTTCCAGCGACTCCTTGATGACCTTTGTGAAATCGGAGTCGAAGTCTCCATATCCCTGGTTGTGGATGCGAGTGCCCATCGCCGTGTACAGAGGCGCGAGGATTTCGCTGCCCTTGGCCTGCTCTGCGGCGATCGCCACCCGGACCGGCTTCCACGCCTGCTTGAGACCTTCGCGGTACTGCTCAGGCAGATCGTCTTTGTTCTCGTTGAGCACCGCAAGACTCATCACGTGCCACTGCACCTCGATATCGCGCACCTTTTCGACTTCGAGGATCCAACGGGACGTGATCCAGCACCACGGGCACAGCGGGTCGAACCAGAAACCGGCGACAGACTTCTCGGGCATGAAAACCTCTCGGTAGTTGGTCAGACGTCCATTCAGACAACCTTGCACCCCGCCCGCATGTTCCCGCTGCCACGCATTGCGACATACCGGCGCACAGGACACGCATAGTGTGCAAACAGTTATACAAGCGTGTTGTCGATGTGACTGTTGTCAATCAGTGTTTCACCTGTGATTAAAACGAAACGCACGATCGCCATGACCCTGGCCGGACCCGCGATGGCACTCTGTCTCGCGGCGCCGGCGTCCGCCGAGCCGGTGGACACGACGTTCCTCAACGCGCTGAACGACGCCGGCATTGGGTACGGCGATGCCGTAAGCACGGAAAGGCTCGGACAGTCGGTCTGCCCGATGCTCGTCGAACCGGGCAAGAACCTGGCGTCGGTGTACTCCACCGTTTCCAACAACGGCATCAACCCCGACATGGCGGCCTTCTTCACCGGGATCGCCATATCGATGTACTGCCCATCGATGATGGCCCGGATCGGCAACGGCACCGTCCTGGAGGGGCTCGACGGACTGGGCGGCCTGAACGGGCTCACCGGGCTCAACGGGTTCGGGATACCGGGGTTCTAGCGCGCCTCACCACGAGACCGACCACTAGGTTGGACACGTGGCACTTCCCAACCTCACCCGTGACCAAGCCGTCGAACGCGCCGCACTGGTCACCGTCGGCAACTACCGCATCGACCTCGATCTGACCGACGGCGCCGGCAAGCCCGGCGAGCGCACGTTCCGATCGGTGACGACCGTCGACTTCGAAGCGCTGCCCGGCGCCGACACCTACATCGACATCGCCGCCGATCGCGTCCGCAGCGCCGTCCTCAACGGCCGCGACATCGACGTGTCGAGTTACGACGAGTCCACCGGTATTCCGCTGACGGGCCTGGTCGAAAGCAACGTCCTCGTCGTCGACGCCGAATGCCGCTATTCCAACACCGGTGAAGGCCTGCATCGGTTCGTCGACCCGGTCGACGACGAGGTCTACCTGTACTCACAGTTCGAAACCGCCGACGCCAAGCGGATGTTCGCGTGCTTCGACCAGCCCGACCTCAAGGCGACCTTCGAGGTGACCGTCACGGCCCCGTCGCACTGGGAGGTCGTCTCCAACGGCGCCACCACCGACGCCGAAGACGCGGGCGCCGGCAAACGGCACACCTTCGCCGTCACACCGAGGATGAGCACCTATCTGGTCGCGCTGATCGCCGGCCCGTACGCGCGCTGGGACGACAACTACAACGACGAGCACGGCGACATTCCGCTCGGCCTGTTCTGCCGCAAGTCGCTCGCCGAATTCATGGACGCGGAGCGGCTTTTCACCGAGACGAAGCAGGGATTCGGCTTCTACCACAACAACTTCGGCGTGCCGTATGCCTTCGGCAAGTACGACCAGCTGTTCGTGCCGGAGTTCAATGCGGGCGCTATGGAGAACGCCGGCGCCGTGACATTTCTCGAGGATTACGTCTTTCGCAGCAAGGTGACGCGGGCGTCGTACGAGCGACGCGCGGAGACCGTCCTGCACGAGATGGCGCACATGTGGTTCGGCGATCTGGTCACGATGCAGTGGTGGGACGACCTGTGGCTCAACGAGTCGTTCGCGACGTTCGCCTCGGTGCTGTGCCAGGCCGAGGCGACCGAGTACAAAGAGGCCTGGACGACGTTCGCGAACGTCGAGAAGTCCTGGGCATACCGGCAGGATCAGTTGCCGTCGACGCATCCGGTGGCCGCCGACATCCCCGATCTGCACGCCGTCGAGGTGAACTTCGACGGCATCACCTACGCCAAGGGCGCCAGCGTCCTGAAGCAGCTCGTGGCTTACGTGGGACTCGAGTCGTTCCTGGCCGGCCTGCGGGATTACTTCCGCGACCACGCTTTTGCGAATGCGACGTTCGGCGACCTGCTGGGCGCGCTGGAGAAGGCGTCCGGACGCGACCTGTCCGGCTGGGGCAGGCAGTGGCTCAAAACCACCGGACTCAACACGCTGCGTGCTGAATTCGACCTCGACGCCGACGACAATTTCACCCGGTTCGCGATCGCCCAGAGCGGGGCGCAACCGGGCGCCGGGGAGACACGCGTGCACCGCCTCGCGGTCGGAATCTATGACGACGACGGTAGCGGCAAGCTGGTGCGAACGCACCGCGAGGAGCTCGACATCGAGGGTGATGTTACCGAAGTATCTGCGCTGCAGGGAGTTTCGCGGGGACAGCTCGTCCTGGTCAACGACGACGACCTGACGTACTGCTCGTTACGCCTTGACCCGCAGTCGCTGCAGACGGCGCTCACGAGGATCGCCGATATCGCCGAGCCGCTCCCCCGCACGCTGGCGTGGTCGGCGGCGTGGGAGATGACCCGTGACGCCGAACTGAAGGCCCGCGACTTCGTCGCCCTCGTCATCAGCGGTGTGCACGCCGAATCCGAAGTCGGTGTCGCGCAACGCCTCCTGTTGCAGGCACAGACCGCGCTCGGCTCCTACGCCGACCCGGTCTGGGCGAAAGAGAACGGCTGGCCGGCATTCGGCGATGCACTGCTGGACCGTGCACGCGAGTCGGCACCGGGTTCTGACCACCAGCTGGCGTTCGTCAATGCGCTGTGCGCATCGGTGCTCTCCCCCAACCACATTGCTGTGCTGTCGACGCTGTTGGACAACGAGCCCGAGGCGGTGAACATGCCGGGCCTGGTGATCGACACGGACTTGCGCTGGCGCATTGTCACCGCGTTGGCCACCGCAGGCGTCATCGACGCGGACGGCCCCGAATCACCGTTCATCGACGCGGAAGCCGAACGCGATCCGACGGCTGCAGGTGGGCGGCATGCCGCGCAGGCCGCGGCGGCGCGGCCTCAGTTGGCGGTGAAGGAAGCGGACTGGCAGGAGGTCATGGAGGACGACACCCTGGCCAACGTCACCGCGCGGTCGATCACCATCGGCTTCGTGCGCCCGGGTCAGGAAGAACTGCTGAAGCCGTTCCGCGACAAGTACTTCAGCGCCATCTCCGGCGTCTGGCAACGGCGGTCGAGCGAGGTGGCACAGACCGTCGTCGTCGGGCTGTATCCGTCATGGGACATCAGCCAGGAGGGGTTAAACGCCGCCGACAGGTTCCTGTCTGACCCAGACGTGCCGCCGCCGCTACGCCGGCTGGTGCTCGAAGGCCGCGCCGGGGTCGAGCGGTCGCTGCGTGCACGGGGTTTCGACGCCAGCTGACTTTCGCAAGGCCCACGCGAAGCCGCGAGTGACCGTGTTTGTACGGCGACACGCCGTAAACCGTGTGCACTTTGCGGTCACTCGCGCGGCATTCTTTGTGGATGGCGGTCAGTCGGACGAGACGAGCGCGCGCTGCGCGCAAGCGCAAGAAACGGATGGCCGCCGTCGACCATGACCTGACCGCCGAGCAGTGGGCAGCCATCAAGGATGCCTGGGAAGGTTGCGCTTACTGCGGGGCGACCGACGCTGCACTACAGCGCGATTGCGTCATGGCGATATCCCGCGGCGGGCGCTACACCATCGACAACGTCGTGCCCGCTTGCGCCAGGTGCAACACCAGCAAGTGCAACGACGAAGTCACCGGATGGATGCGCCGTAAGCGCCTCGACGAACGCAGATTTCTCCAGCGATACGTCGAGATCCGTGCGGCGCTGTTGGCCGACGCCGGCTAATGAGCTGCTGGTGAGACCCCGGCGCTCATCACCTCGACGGCCTTGATCAGGCCCGGGATGAGCTTGCCGTCCTTGAACAGCTCCGCGGCGGCGGTCACTCCCTTGGGTGCGGACTCCTCGATGCCGCGGCCGCTGACCTCGCTGCCGTAGACCACCTCGATCGCGCGCTGGTCGGGGGACACCGCGAGCAGCACGGCGTTGTCCGGTGTCGGCACCTTCGCCAGGATCTGGCGGGCGGTCGCCGCGGTATCGGCGCCGAGGTCCCCGAGGTACACCGCGAAACGGGCCTTGGCGGCGCGCGAACCGTATTTCAGCGCGTCGTCGAGAAACGCCAGATCGTTGACCGGGAAGGGGTAGTGCACCGACAACTCGCCGGGCTCGGTGACCCCGGAGATCCGGCCGCTGTTCGTGACGACCCAGCCGCGCGGCAGCTCGGCGAGTTCCGTGGAACGAGTAGTTACGACGTCACCACTTGCCACTTGCGCCGCCTCCTACCGTGACGGGGTGCGAACCATGGCCAGCCCCATGACCGCCGTGATCGGCGGGTTCATCGGCTGCCCACAGGATCGGGTCATGCGTCCACTTGTCGGACATCTTGTAGGTAGCCGGATGCGGGCCCTTGCGCTTTGGACCGACGACGTAGATCAAGAACATCAACACCAGCAGCACGGCCAGTGGAACCCCGCCAAGGAGGGAATGAGTAAGTGCTGTGCTCACGCGCAAACCGTATCAGCCAGCGATGAGCGCCTGCGCGAAGAGCCAACAGCCAGCGATGAGCGCCTGCGCGAAGAGCCGACAGCCAGCGATGAGCGCCTGCGCGAAGAGCCAAGGGCCATAGCTCAGGCCGCGCCTTCGCCCAGATACCGAACCCATGCCGGATCGAGTTCCTTCACGCTGGACAGCAGTCGCCAATGCTGGCCCTTCGGCGGTACCGGCACCGAGCGCAGCGACCAGCCGAGTTCGGAGAGCAAACGGTCGGCCTTGCGGTGGTTGCACGTCGAGCAGGCCGCCACACAGTTCTCCCACGAATGCTCGCCGCCGCGACTGCGTGGCACCACATGGTCGACGGTGTCAGCCTTGGCGCCGCAATAGGCGCAGCGGAACCGGTCGCGGTGCATCAGCGCGGCCCTGGTCATCGGGATGCGCGCACGGTAAGGCACTCGGACGTAGGACCGCAGCCGGATGACCGAGGGCACCACGATGGAGCGGCTGGCGGAGTGGATGACGGGGCCGCCCGGATCGTCGTGGACCACGTCGGCTTTTCCGCACATCAGCATGATGACCGCCCGCCGCATGGGCAGAGCGGTCAACGGTTCGTACGTGGAGTTCAGCAGGAGTACCCGCCGCCGGCCCCACAGCGAGCCTTCCCTGGTACTGGGCGGATGGGTTTCGACGCTGTGCAGGACGCGCGACTGCGAATGCGACACTGCGGGCCCGGACAAGCCGGCTGCGGCGTCGTGAAGCCGGTGGCCAGCCCTCTTGGACGGGCCTTTCTTGCGATGCGCCATACGTCCTCCGTCGGACAGTCCACCACGGATTCCTGTCAATCGCACGACAATTCTGCTCGTGTTCGCTGGTCAGTCCAATGAACATCGGGTGACGCGACCGGCTGGGCAGCGCTTCGTGGCGGCAGGACACAATGGTGGAGTGACTCAGCCCCAGCGGTCGTTCTACGACGAAGTCGGTGGCCATGACACGTTCCGCACCCTCGTGTCGCGGTTCTACCAGTTGGTGCGCGAGGACGAGATCCTGCTCCCGCTGTATCCCGAGGAAGACCTCGACGGCGCCGAGGTGCGGCTGCGGATGTTCCTCGAGCAGTATTGGGGCGGGCCGAGGACCTACTCTGACCAGCGCGGTCATCCGAGGCTGCGAATGCGGCACGCACCGTTTCGGATCGGTTATCTCGAGCGCGACGCATGGCTGCGCTGCATGCACACCGCCGTCGCGGAGATCGACTCGCAGACGCTGGACGACGAGCATCGCGCCGAGCTCCTGGCCTACTTGGAGATGGCCGCGCACTCGATGGTCAACTCACCCTTCTGACGAGCGGGCCAAGCTGCGGTGAACGCGCCGTTTCCTCGACGGTGCGAGCGGGCCGTTGACGTAGATTTGGCGGCGATGAGTCAGGACGTGAGTGCCCGTGAGCCTTGGTGGTCGCACGCGCTGTTTTATCAGGTCTATCCGCGGTCGTTCTACGACAGCAACGGCGACGGTCTCGGAGATCTCGACGGTGTGATCGCCAAGCTGGACTATCTCGAGGCACTCGGGGTCGACGCGATCTGGCTCAACCCGGTCATGGTGTCGCCGATGGCCGACAACGGCTATGACGTGGCCGACCCCCGCGACGTCGACCCGATGTTCGGCGGCATCGGAGCGCTGGACCGGCTGACAGAGGCCGCGCACGCCGTGGGAATCAAGGTGACGATGGATCTGGTGCCCAACCACACCAGCTCGGCGCACCCCTGGTTCCAGGCGGCGCTGGCCGCCAGCCCTGGCAGCGATCAGCGCGAGCGCTACATCTTCCGCGACGGCACCGGCCCCGGCGGTGTTCATCCCCCGAACAACTGGGTGTCGATCTTCGGCGGGCCGGCGTGGACGCGCGTCGTCGAAGCCGACGGCAATCCCGGGCAGTGGTACCTGCACCTCTTCGACGCCGAACAGCCGGATCTGAACTGGGACAACCCGGAGGTCTTCGATGATCTCGAGAAGACGCTGAGGTTCTGGTTCGAGCGTGGCATCGACGGGTTCCGCATCGACGTCGCACACGGGATGGCCAAGCCGCCGGGACTGCCCGACATGGAGCACGTCAAGGCCGAGGTGCTGCTGGCCGATATGGACGACGACCCGCGGTTCAACAACGACGGCGTGCACGACATCCACCGGCAGATCCGCGGGGTGTTCGACGATTTCGACAACGCAGTCGCGATTGGCGAGGTCTGGGTGTACGACAACGAACAGTTCTCGCAGTACGTGCGGGCAGATGAGCTGCATCTGGCCTTCAACTTCCGCCTGCTGCGCGCGGAGTTCGACGCCACCGACATCCGTCATGCCATCGAGAACTCGCTTGCCGCAGCGCATCTCGTGGATGCGACGCCGAGCTGGACGCTGGCCAATCACGACGTCGACCGTGAACCGACCCGGTACGGCGGCGGAGCCGTCGGTCTGGACCGCGCCAAGGCGATGACGCTGGCGATGCTGGCACTGCCCGGCGCGGTGTTCATCTACAACGGCGAAGAGCTGGGCCTGCCCAACGTCGACCTGCCCGACGAGGCGCTGCGCGATCCGGTGTGGGAGCGCTCGGGTCACACGCGGCGCGGGCGCGACGCCAGCCGGGTGCCGGTGCCGTGGGAGGGCGACGCGCCTCCGTTCGGCTTCTCGGACAGTTCTGACACCTGGCTGCCGCTGCCTGAGGACTGGGCGACGTTGACCGTCGAGCGGCAGGACGGTGATCCGGCGTCGACGCTGACGTTCTACCGGCGAGCAATCGAATTGCGGCGGGATCGAGCCGAGTTCGCCGGTCCGACGATCGAATGGCTCGACTCCCCGGCCGACACGTTGACGTTCCGGAATAGCGGCGGGTTGGTATGCGTGCTCAATGCCGGCGCCGACGCGATAGCGTTGCCCGACGATGAGGTGTTGTTGGCGAGTGCTGAACTGGTGGGCGGCAAGCTGCCGCCGAACGCCGCCGCCTGGCTGGTCTAGTTTCCGCGAAGGCTTTTACCGCAGGACCAATGCCGGGTCGCCGCGTCGTCGATAAACCGAACCGAAGCGAGCGTCGACGCGCAACCATGACGGAAGCGCACGCACTCGCACGATCTCGTCGCCGCCGACGGCATCACCCGATTGCGGCAGGAAACCCATTGCGGTCAAGGCGAATACACAGCGCATCGGTATACCAACGCTGGCGTCGCCGGCGATGACCGCCACCACCTCCTGGTCCAGCAGCGACGCGGGTGGACCGTGCGAGCTGGAATGCTCCTTGGCGAGCGCCATTCCTCGCTGCGCCAGATCGAGCATGACACCGGCAGGCACGTCATCGAGGTGCTCGAAGCCCGACTCGGGCGGCAACGCACCGCGCCACGCGGAGTCCATCGCGAAGCCCGTCTCGACATATCCGCTGGCATCCATCGCGGCCAGACCCGCGGCCAACGCGTCGGCACCCACGGACAGGTCGGCAGGCTTGACTTCACCGGCGACCACGCGACTGGCCAGCACGTCGAACCCGGTCGACACCCAGGCCGTGACCAGACCGCCCTCGCGCTCACGTAACCGGATCACCGCCGCGTCGTCCAGTCGCAAGGCGCGCTCGACGAAGGCCGCGAGGTCTTCGCGATCAGCGGCGTCGTGCAGCCAGATACCGCGCTCGGGTTGAGTCATCTCAACCATTGCCGCAAATACGCCTTCTGACCATCTGAAAGTCGTTGCAGTCTTTGCTCTCTGATATGTACGGCGGCCAGCTGTGTATCGGCGATCACGGCGGGTTTCGAGTCGGCAGACGCACCCACCGGCCGCACTTCGTATCCGATGGTGAAATCGACAGACCGCACCTTCTTCGTCCACATCGTCACCTGCAAGGGCGAATCGATCAGTCGCACCTGCGCCTTGTAGGAGATGTGCACGTCCGCGATCAGCAGGCCGATGGTGTCGATCTCAGGACCGAACGGCTCACGCAGAAACGGAATCCGGGCCTCTTCGAGGAGTGTGACCATAGTCGCGTGGTTGACGTGCTGATACATGTCGATGTCCGACCAACGGACGTGCACCGGCGCGATGAAACCATGTGTCACCCAGACGTCCCCGTTCCACTCGTCCGAGTCATGCTGCGAATCTGACGGGCGGCCACCGACAGGGTGGCCAGGTCGAGTTCTCCGCCCTCGTAGATCTCGGCGAGCGTTCGCCGCGCACGGCCGACTCGCGAACTGTTGGTCGACTCCCACTCGGCGATCTTCTCCTCGCCGGTCTCGTCGGGCTCGCCCACGGCCAGCACATCGAAGCACAACGCACGTAGCGAACCGTAGATGTCGTCGCGAATCGCCAACCGCGCCAGAGAATGCCAACGGTCATCCCGTTCGAGCCGTGACACCGCCGTGAGCAGGCTGTCGGTGTTGAAGTGATCCATCAACGCGAAGTACGTGTCCGCGACCTCGGCCGGTTCGCGGTCGACTATGTCCGCGATGTCGATGACGTCGAGCAGGCTGTACTGGTACAGCCCCGTCGCGATCATGTACGCCAGGTCGGAAGACACTCCCTGCGAACTGAAATCGCCGGCCTCCTTCGACACGATCGCCTGATCGTCGCCGCGGAGCCACTCCGACATGCGCGGAGTCAGGGCGGCGACTTTGGCCGCAAACCGATTGATCTCGGCCCCGACCGCCAGCGGTTGCGGCCGGTAATTGAGCAGCCAGCGCCCGGCCCGGTCGATGAGCCGCCGCAGATCCAATGTCATCCGGTCCGACACCACCACCGACACCCCGTTTTCGCTGGCCACGCGGATCTGACGCAACACGTCGCTGATCCGGAAGATGGCGTCGGTCGCCGCATAGCTTCGGACCGCGTCCACCGGCCCCACACCGACGTCTTCGGCGACCCGGTAGGCGTAGCTGATGCCGCTGGTGTCGACGAGGTCGTTCACCAGCATCGTGGTGACGATCTCCCGACGCAGCTGGTGCGCACGGATGTCCGCGCCGAACTCCTCGCGAAGCCTGGCGGGGAAATACACCGGCAGGCGAGCAGCGAACGCGTCCTGATCGGGCAGGTCGCTGGCGAGCACGTCGTCCTTGAGAGCAAGTTTGACGTGAGCCATCAGCGTCGCGAGTTCCGGTGAAGTCAAACCGATTCCGATTTCGGAGCGACGACTGATCTCTTTCTCGGATGGCAGCGCCTCGAGTTCCCGGTTCAGCCCACGATCGTGGACGAAGTCCTTGATCATGCGTGCGTGGACGGGGAGCAGACTGGCCGAGTTCGCGCGGCTGGTGCCCAGCAGATCGTTCTGATCGACGTTGTCCTCGAGAACAAGACGACCGACCTCGTCGGTCATCGACAGCAGCAGTTCGGTGCGGTCCTGCGGACTGACCTTGCCCGCGGTGACGAGTGAATCGATCAGGATCTTGATGTTGACCTCGTGGTCGGAACAGTCGACGCCTGCCGAGTTGTCCAGCGCATCGGTGTTGATCCGGCCCCCTGCGAGATCAAACTCGACCCGCCCCAGTGAAGTCACGCCCAGGTTGCCACCTTCGCCGATGACCTTGGCGCGCACCTGATTACCGTTGACCCGCACGGGATCGTTGGCACGATCGCCGACGTCGGCATCGGACTCCGTCTCGGCCTTGATGTAGGTGCCGATACCGCCGTTGAACAGCAGATCCGCAGGCGCCATCAGAATCGCCTTCATCAGCGCGGGTGGGGTGAGTTCCTCGACGCCGTCCTCGATGCCCAGTGCCGTGCGGGCCTGCGAGCTGATCGGGATCGCCTTCTGTTCCCTGCTGTACACGCCGCCGCCCTCGCTGATCAGCGAGGCGTTGTAGTCCTCCCAGCTGGACCGCGGCAGTTCAAACAGTCGCTTGCGCTCGTCCCACGACGTCGCCGCGTCGGGGTTCGGGTCGATGAAGATGTGCCGATGGTCGAACGCGGCGCGCAGTCGAATGTGCTTGGACAGCAGCATTCCGTTGCCGAACACGTCGCCGCTCATGTCACCGACGCCGACGACGGTGAAGTCCTCGGACTGGGTGTCGACGCCCATCTCTTTGAAATGCCGTTTGACCGATTCCCACGCACCCTTGGCGGTGATACCCATCGCCTTGTGGTCGTAGCCCACCGATCCGCCCGACGCGAAGGCGTCGCCGAGCCAGAAGCCGTAGGACAGCGCCACCTCGTTGGCGATGTCTGAGAACGTCGCGGTGCCCTTGTCGGCGGCGACCACGAGATACGCGTCGTCGCCGTCCCTGCGCACGACGTCGGCCGGCGTCACAACCGCCCCGGTGACCTTGTCGACGTTGTCGGTGACGTCGAGCAGACCGGAGATGAAGAGTCGGTAGCACGCCACGCCCTCGCTGCGTTGGGCGTCTCGGTCGGCTGCGGCGTCGCCGGTGGCCGGGGGCGGGTTCTTGACGACGAACCCACCCTTGGCGCCGACCGGCACGATGACGGCGTTCTTCACCGCCTGAGCCTTCACGAGGCCCAGGATCTCGGTGCGGAAGTCCTCTCTGCGATCCGACCAGCGCAGTCCGCCGCGGGCCACATGCCCGAATCGCAGGTGTACGCCCTCGACGCGCGGCGAGTACACGAAGATCTCGAACCTGGGTCGCGGCAGCGGGAGTTCGTCGATCAGGCCTGGGTTCAGCTTGAAGGACAGGACGTTTCGTGCGCGCGCGGACTCCTGCCGGGTGACGAAGTAGTTGGTGCGCAGCGTGGCCTGAATCATCGACGCGAACGCGCGCAGAACTCGGTCGGTGTCGAGACTGACCAAGGCGTCGATGTCGGCGGCGACGGCTGCTGCGGCGGCCTGGGCGTCGCGTCGTCGCGGCGCATCGTCTGTCGGCGCGGTCGGACAGAACAGGGCCTCGAACAATTCGACCAGCGATCGCGCCGTCGCGGCGTTGTCGTTGATCACGGACTCGATGTGTGACTGGCTGTACGGAAAACCCGCCTGCTTCAGATATTTCGCATAGCTGCGTACGACGGCTACCTGCTGCCAGGTGAGGCCGGCCCGCAGGACGAGTTCGTTGAACCGGTCGATCTCGGCGCGGCCGTGCCAGATCGCGGTCACCGCATCGGCGAAGCGCATCTGGGCGGCCTCGCGTTCAGGGCCCGGCGGCACCTCCGGTACGGAACTGTGCGGCGACATCTTGAATTGGTAGATCCACACCGGCAAACCGTCGGGTCGGGTCACGGTGAACGGCCGTTCCTCGAGCACCACGACACCCATCGACTGCAGCATCGGGAGTAGGGCACTCAGGGACGCGGACTGTCCGCCGAGATACAGGGTGAGCTGCGCGATGTGTTCCTCGACGGCGTCCAGGAGCACAGGCTTGATCGAATTATCTTGCAGCTCTTCGATGATGGCGATGTCGTTGATCGCTTCATGCGGCGTGAAGGCCTGCTTGTAGGACTCCGAGAACGCCGACGCGTAGTGCGCTGCCTTGGCTTGGTCGATGGAACCAGTCCTGACCGCACCGGTCAGCAGATCTCCCCACGTGCGGGCCGCCTCGGTCAGCAGACCCTGGATGCGGGTTTCGTTCTCCAGCGAGGCATCGATGTCCGCCGGACGCGAGCCGTCGGGCATGCGGACCGTGAAATGCACAACGGCCCATGGTGATTCACTGACGCGTGCGGTGTACTCGATGCTGACCCCGCCGAGCTCGCGCACCAGGATGTTCTGCATCTCCAGCCGCACGTCGGTGGTGTAACGGTCACGGGGAAGGTACACCAGACACGAGACGAAATGGGCGAGCGAATCGGCCCGCATGAACAACAGGGTGCGGCGTCGCGACCCGAGGTCGACGACCGCCTTGACCATGTCGAGCAGCGCCCGTGCCGACAGCGCGAACAACTCCGAACGGGGAATGGTCTGGATGATGTCGAGCAGCAACTGGCCCGGGTGGCTCGGATCGCGCTGCGAGAGCGCCAACGCCTCGCGCACTCGCCCGGAAATCAGCGGTATTTCAAGCACATTGGCATTGGTCGCCGCGACGGTGAACAGGCCGACGAAACGGTGTTCTATCACCGTCGGACCCAACTGCTCGCGTACGACGACGATGTAAGGGTACGCGCCGTAACGAAGGTAGCTGGGGATGGTCGCCTGAGCCAGCACAAGCAGCTCGTCGCTGTGCGTCAACTGCGGCAGCACATCCTGGCGCAGCCGGAGGACGCCGAGCCGGCTCGCCGGGTCCACCGAAGATCGACCATTGTCGACGGAGCAGCGTTGGTAGCCGAGCAGCACGAAGTGCCCGTCGGCGAGCCACCGCAGCAGCGCTGCAACGTCTTTGCGATCCCGCCCGGGGAATCGGCCGTTGTGGTCGTTATCGAGTTCGAACGCCAGTTGGCGCATCGAGGCACCCATCGCGCTGGAGTCCAGCGCGACCTGCCGTGCGTCGGCCAGGACGCCGGGCAGCAACTGGGCAACCTGGGTGAGCGCGCCGCTGTCCGCGGCTTGGCCGAGTTGAACATGGATCCAAGACTCATCGACGCCTTCACGCGACGCCGCCGGGTCGGCGGACGGCCGGACGTCGAGCAGCTCGCCGTTCGAGCTTCGTCGCACCCGGAAGACCGGGTTCATGATCGCCGAGTACGAGACGCCGAATCGGTGCAGCAGCACGGTCACCGAATCCATCACCATCGGGCTGTAATCAGTGACGACCTGCATCGCCGGACCGAAGCCCTTCGGGTCGTCCCCGCCGTATACCGCGACCCGCGTTTCGCCGACCGCCCGACGCTGCCCAAGGCGATGATGCGCGGTCACGAGCGCCGGGCCCATCATCTGGCGCGACGACATATCGACCGGCAGGGTCAGCGACGCGTCGGACGCGGGTGCATCGTGCGGGCCGCGGTAGGTATCGAGATAGGCGTGCGCGAGCCGCGCGACGTCTTCCGGGCTCAGCGCGTGAGGTGCTGAAGGTCCGGCGCGACCGGGACCAGCTGGTCCGCCGATGGCTCCCGGATTCACCGACATGCGACGCTCCTCGCCTGTACCCGTGGACCGCCCGTCATTGGACGTCGTCGCCGGCTCGACGAGCAGGCGACCACGTGGTCCGCACGATGGACACTAGTCTCGCGTGAGGCGGCGGTGGGTCACCCTGTGCGGACGTGCCGCGTCGGCACCGAGCCGCTCGATCTTGTTCTCCTCGTAGCCGCCGAAGTTGCCTTCGAACCAGAACCACTTGGCCTCGTTGTCGTCGTCGCCCTCCCACGCCAGGATGTGCGTGCACGTGCGGTCGAGGAACCAGCGATCGTGCGAGATCACGACTGCACAGCCGGGGAAATTCTCCAGCGCGTTCTCGAGCGAGGACAGCGTTTCGACGTCGAGATCGTTGGTCGGCTCGTCGAGCAGGATCAGGTTGCCGCCCTCTTTGAGGGTGAGCGCGAGGTTGAGCCGGTTGCGTTCACCACCCGACAGCACGCCGGCGGGCTTCTGCTGATCCGGACCCTTGAAACCGAATGCCGAGACATACGCCCTCGACGGGATCTCATTCTGTCCGACCTCGATGTAGTCCAGCTTGTCGGAAACCACTTCCCACACGGTCTTCTTGGGGTCGATGCCGCCGCGGCTCTGGTCTACGTAGCTGAGCTTGACCGTCTCGCCGACCTTCACGGTGCCGCTGTCCGGCTGCTCGAGACCGACGATGGTCTTGAACAGCGTGGTCTTACCTACACCGTTGGGGCCGATGACGCCGACGATTCCGTTGCGCGGAAGAGTGAACGACAGGTCCTTGATGAGGGTGCGCCCCTCGAACCCCTTGTCGAGATGCTCCACCTCGACGACCACGTTGCCGAGGCGCGGGCCGACCGGGATCTGAATTTCCTCGAAGTCGAGCTTGCGGGTCTTCTCCGCCTCGGTGACCATCTCTTCGTAGCGTCCGAGGCGGGCCTTGTTCTTGGCCTGGCGCGCCTTGGCGCCAGACCGGACCCAGGCCAGCTCCTCCTGCAGTCGCTTCTGCAGCTTGGCATCCTTGCGACCCTGAACGGCGACGCGCTCGGCCTTCTTCTCCAGGTAGGTGGAGTAGTTGCCCTCGTACGGGTAAGCGCGTCCGCGGTCGAGCTCCAGGATCCACTCCGCGACGTTGTCCAGGAAGTAGCGGTCGTGCGTGACGGCCAGGATGGCGCCCTTGTAGCTGGCGAGATGCTGTTCGAGCCACAAAACGCTCTCGGCGTCGAGGTGGTTGGTCGGCTCGTCGAGCAGCAGCAGGTCGGGCTTGGACAGCAGCAGCTTGCACAGCGCCACCCGCCGCTTCTCGCCGCCGGACAGATGGGTGACGGGCTCGTCGGCCGGTGGGCAGCGCAGCGCGTCCATCGCCTGTTCGAGCTGGGAGTCGATGTCCCAGGCGTCGGCGGCGTCGAGCTCCTCCTGGAGCTTGCCCATCTCCTCCATCAGCTCATCGCTGTAGTCGGTGGCCATCAGCTCGGCGACCTCGTTGTAGCGGTTGAGCTTGGCCTTGATCGCAACGCCTTCTTCAACGTTCTCGCGGACCGTCTTGGTCTCGTCGAGTTCGGGCTCCTGCATCAGGATGCCGACCGTCGCACCCGGTTGGAGCAGCGCATCGCCGTTGTTGGGGGTGTCGAGCCCGGCCATGATCCGCAAGACGCTCGACTTACCAGCCCCGTTGGGACCGACAACGCCGATCTTCGCGCCTGGAAGGAAGTTCAGACTGACGTCGTCAAGGATGACCTTGTCGCCGTGCGCCTTGCGGACCTTCCGCATCGAATAGATGAATTCGGCCATGCCGTGGTGTTGCCTTTCAAAAGAGGGTCGAGTCGTTTATCGCCGCCGACCATCCTAGGCGTGGCCCCCACGGTCGAGCCGACCGTGTGCCTGCGGCTACGCCGACAGTGGCAGCTCCCGGCCTGACTCGTCGGCGACGCCGTCATCGCTGGCGTCGGAGGTTTCGTCGGCAAGGTCGGTGACCTGCGCGTCGGCCGGTTGTTTGGTCCGGTCGATGCGGGCGGTGCAGCGGGCCAGATCTGGGCCGACGGATGTCGCCCGTACCTCGACCGACGAGCGCCGGTTGCCGTCACGGTCCTCGTACTCGCTGGTGTAGACGTGTCCGACGACGATCACCGGATCGCCCTTCACGAGACCGGCGCTGGCACCAGCGACCGCGCGCCCCCAGCAGGTCACCGTCACGAACAACGAGTTGCCCGGCTCCCATGTTCCTTCGGCAGTGCGGCGGCGGGAATTACTGGCGACGCGGAACCTGACCATCTCCTGCTCGCCGACCTGACGGTGGATTGGATCGGTGACGATATTGCCGACGATGTGAAACGGCGTCTCGAACATGATGCTTCCTTTCATTACGTGCGACGGCCGGCGACCCGGCGCGTCGGTGACACGACCATTGACCGTCGGGCCGCCGACATCGAGACCACATACGGTCGGCGCCGCCCCGCGGCTGTGGATCAATCCGCCGTTGTGGATAGGCCGCGGGTCAGCCTTCGAGTGCCTCCGCACAACCCGCCGATCCCAACCGCCGCGAAACCTCGCGCGAGAAGTAGCCGACGCCATGTGGACCGCTCGGCATCAGGCACACCAGTCCGCTGCCGCGGATAAAGCCACCTGCCGCGAAATTCTCTACCTGCCAACGGGTTACCTGCTCGACCCAATCAGGCAGCTGGGCGGTGCGCTTCGGTGCCCCGGTGGTTCCGCCCGATTCGAAGATCAGCGGTGTCGCCGCCGAAATGCCATGCGATCGCCGCGCGCAGAAACGCGTCCGGCTCCTCGAGGGGTCGGTCGCTCGCAACGTCCAGCAATGAGAAGTCGACACCGGTCACGGCACCAATAGTGTCACCGCCACGTGGCATGCAGCGTGACCTATCTCGCGAAAATGCGTGCGTTAACGTGCCATTCGGCAAGCGTCTACCGCGCGTGCCGGTCACGATGCCCCGTACATTGAAGGCCCATGAGCGAGGATCTGGAGTTGGTGGTGTTCGGCGCGCACCTGCGGGGCGGACCGCTGTCTCACGAACTCACGGATTTGGGCGCGCAGTGGGCCGGCGAGATCACCACGGCCCCCAGGTACCGGATGTCGGTGCTGCCGACCGACCCGCCCAAGCCCGCCGTCACCCGCGTGCCCGACGGCGCTGCGGGCGCCTCCATCATGGGTCATCGCTGGTTGCTCTCGCCACGGGCACTCGGCTTGTTCCTCGCGGCGCTCCCCGCGCCCATGCAGTTGGGCAAGGTCGAGTTCGAGGACGGCACATGGCGAACCGGATTCAGTTGCGATGCTTCAGCCGCCACCGGCCCCGACATAAGTCGCTATGGCAGCTGGCCCGTCGCCATTGCGGCACGGGCGGTCTAACGACCGCTACTGGGACTGCTCCTCGCGGCGGGCAAGCTCGGCGAGCATCCTGTTGTACGCGGCGAGGTCGGCCTCGTCGTCGCGATCCGCGGCGCGGTCCAGCCGCTTCGCGGTGCGCTCGTCGCTGCGGCGCCACTGAATCAGCAGCGCGGCCATCACGATGACGAGCGGCAACTCGCCTGCCGCCCAGGCGATTCCACCACCCAGCCGTTGGTCGCCGAGCAGGTCGTTGTGCCAGTACAGCTGCAGCGACTTGTAGAACGGCTCTCCCAGTACCGTGTTCGTGCTCATCAACACCACCCCGAAGAACGCGTGGAATGGCAACGACGCGAACACCATGCCGACCTTGCCCAGCGGCGGGATCGGCCGCGGAGTCGGATCGACGCCGATCACCACCCAATAGAACAGGTAGCCGGTCAGGAGGAAGTGCAGATTCATCGCGAGGTGGGCGGGGTGGCTGTCCACCGCCGCGTCGAAGATGCCGCCGAAGTACAGCCCGTAGAAACCCGCCACGAACAGGAACGTCGCGACGAACGGATTGGTGAGCACGCGCGACACCCGAGAATGCAGGGCGGCGAGCAGCCACTCCCTGGGCCCCGGCGGATCGTCGCGGCCAGCGGCGGGTAGCGCCCGCAATGCGAGCGTGACGGGAGCCCCGAGCACGAGCAGGATCGGCGCGAGCATCGACAGCAGCATGTGCGCGGCCATGTGCATGCTGAACATGGCCGGCATATACCGGCCGACGCCTGATGACGTGGCGAACAGGAGGACCAGACAACCCAGGAGCCATGCCACGGTCCGGCCGATCGGCCATGTGTCGCCGCGGCGCCGCAGCCTGATGACGGCAACCGTGTACACGACGGCGAACACGATGGCTGCCGTGCCGAATACCAAGTCGAAGCGCCAGTCGAACAGGATGCGGGCCAGCGTTGGTGGACCTGCCAGGTCGTAGCCGATTTCGATCACCGGGATGGAGGGATTGAAGATGGGGGGCGCAGGGGGCGGTGTCCGCCCCAGCGCGACGGCGATACCGAACGTCAGGCCGAACACCACCGCTTCCACGAGTGCCAACCTGATCAACGGAACGCGCGCCCCAGGGTCCGCCTCCAGCGCGGCGACACCGCGGCGGCGTTGCAACCAACCGAGCGCACCGAGTACGCACAGCGCCGCCGTCTTGGCCAGGATCAGCCAGCCGTACGCGGTGTCGAACAGATCTGAGGGCTGAACCCGGACGAGGGCGTTGACGACACCGCTGAACGCCATGGCGACGAAGCACCACAGTGCGACCGCCGAGAATCGACGCGCCACCAGGTAGGCGTGCTCGCCACCGCGCAGCGCGTGCACCAGCAGCGCCAGCAACCCGCCGGCCCAGAGCGCGCCGGCCACGAGGTGGATGAGCAGGCTGTTGGTGGCCAGATCGTGGGAACCGCCGGAGGCCGAATGACCGGTCAGCGCCAGCGGCAGCAGGGTGGCCAGGGACCCCGCGAACAGCAGCGGCGTCGGCGACCAGCGCAGGACCGGGATGCTGGCGATGGTCACGGCAGCGGCGATGAAGACGGTCCACCGCCACGCCCCGGCGATCTCGACCAGGCTCGCCACCGACCAGATCGCGGACGGGTCCAGGCGCGAGGAGATGGGCTGCCCGGTGACGTCGGACACGGTCAGCGGGACCAGCAACGCGGCGCAGACGGTCCACACGCCGGAGGCGACAGTGCCGAGCCGCAGCGCACGATAGCCGCCGGCGTCGAGCACCCCGTTGGCCTGCGGAGGTACCAGGAATGCGGCGAACAGGAACGACCCGACGGCGATCACGGCGGCGATCTCCCCCGCTGCTCGGACGAACGGCAGGCCATACGTGGTCACCGGGCCCGGATCGGGCAGCCCCGTCGCCGTCAGCGCATCCGCGAGCGACAGCGCGCCCAGGCCCGCGGCGGTCGCCCCGGCCAGCACAGCGACCCCGACGAGCACCGGCCACACCGGGCCGGTGCGCACGCGGGATGCGACCGTCGTCATGCGTTCAGCGTATGGCGTGGCCAGTCGCCAGCCCGCAGGCGATATCCGGAATGCGTGGTGGGCGAGCTGCTAGGCCGGTTCGGTGCGGAGGTTGCGGCGCGCGACCTCGCGCGCATAGAACTGCTCGCGGGAGAACTGCTCGACCTTGTCCATGTCGCGCAGAATGCCGCGCAACTCGGTCGCGAACGCTGCGCGTCGCTCGTCCAGATCGGCGGCCGGTGTCAGCAGATTCTGGTCGGCGACCACCTGACGCGCCGTCGCGAACAACAGGGCGGACACCGACTCGTTGCTCTGCACCCGATGCTGCGCGCTGTATTGATTGCCGAGACCCAGCGCTTGCTTGGTCAACGCCTTCTCGTCGATGTCGGGGGGCGATTCACGCAACACATCCGCCACGATCTCGTACGCCTCGAAGAACGGTCGCAGCATCGCACCGGCGATTAGCGGACGTTTGGCGCGCAGCACGCTGTCGACGTCTCCCGACGCGACGTGCGACTCCCAGTCCTGGTGCCAGGACATCTCTTCGGCGACATGCTCGCGGAAGGCTGCCGAGTCGGCGAAGTAGAAATCGAACTTCAACAGAGCGCGGAGCCGCATCGCCTGGCTCCAAAACGCTTCCAAGCGGTCACCTTCGGCGCGCCCCGAGTACGCCAGCGCCAGGTCGACGATCGACGTCTCGAGGAACGCGTCGATGAGCGTGTTGCGGTAGAACGCCGCCTCGTGCTCGTCCTCGGGCGCAATCCGCCACACCGGCTCGCGGCCACCGTCGACGCACGTGACCGGATGACCGTTGGACAGCGCGTCGAGCGCGGCGCGCACCCCGTCGGCAGTGCGCAACCGTAACGCGCTGTTGGTCATCGGAGTTTGCTTGCGCTCCAAGTAATCCAGCGCATCCTGCAAGGTGTGGTGCAGTTGATCGAGTGTCAGGGCGACACCGCGGGTGGTCAGCAGCAGCGCCGACACCAGCGCGGTCGCATTGACCGGCGTTGCCCGCAGGATCCGCCACGACACCTCGAAGGCCATCTTCTGCATGGCCAGGCGTTTGGCGGCCTCGTCGGTGGCCATCGGACCGTGTGGGGCACCGAGGTATTCGCGCATCGACACCGCCGCGGGAAAGCGGACGTAGATCTTGCCGTAGTTGCGTTCACCCTGCGCCTTGATGAAGTTGTACATCCAGGACAAACCCTCGGGCGTCTTCTCGCCTCCTCGCGCATATGCGGCGTATTCGGCGGTTTCGTGCAGTTGGTCGAAGCTGATCGATACCGGCTGCAGCAGGATGTCGTCGCTGCGGCCGTCGAGGTACGCATCAGCGACGTAGGCGAGCAGACCGAGTTTGGGCGGCAACATCTTTCCGGTGCGTGAGCGGGTGCCCTCGATAGACCAGCTGAGGTTGAAGCGTTTCTCGACGATGTAGCCGACGAACTGCCGCAGCACGTATTTGTAGAGCGGGTCGTCGAGCTTGCGGCGCAGGAAGATCACGCCCGAGTGACGCATCAGCGGACCCATGAACCCGAAGGACAGGTTGATGCCCGCGAAGGTGTGCACCGGTGGCAATCGGTTCTCCTGCATGGCCACCGGGACGATTACACCGTCGAGATAAGACCTGTGGGAGAACAACAGCACCGCGGGATGGTTCTCCAGGCTGTCGCGCATCGCCTCGACCTCGGCGCGGTCGTAGTCGACGTTGGGATCGAACCCGCGGCTGAAGATGGCGCGGCCCAGCGACGGGATCAGGTCGACCGAAAAGCGGCTCCAGCCGGTGGAGAGCTCATCGAGCATCTCCCCCGCCTTTTCGACCGTCGCATCCGGGATCTGTTCCAGGCCTTCGCGAAACCGCGATGAGGCCAGGATCTCTGGCTTCATCAGGCGCGGGGACTTGTATTCCGGTCCCAGCAGGCGCAGCTCGACACGCTCGATCGCCAACGCCGCGCGACGCATCACGAATCGCGCGAACTCCCGAGAGTTCTCGGCGACCGTGGTGTCGGCCCACTGCTGCCGAAGCTCCGAAACCTTGGCGGGCTCGCCGGCGACCACCCGCGCGCGAGACGGATCCTTGCGCAGGATGCGGCGCTGCAGAAGCTCTGGCGGCCGGTAGGTGTCGCGACCCGACAGCAGCGACACCACCTTCGAACGGGTCGGTAGTCCGCCCGGCACCCAGAACACCCGCACGGGGACAACGGACCGATCCTCGTCGGCCTCCAGCTCGGCGACGAGCTGAGCGAGCACGCCGGGAGGCGGATCGTCGTCGGGCAGCCGCAACACGTCCACCTTGGCGTCGGGATGCTCGCGGCGCTGCTGTTCCAGCCAGTCGTTGAGCAGTTCTTGCTCGGCCGGCGACGACACCGATGCCAGCACGAGTGAGTCGTCGGTAGCGGTGAACGGTGCCATCTGGTCCGCGGTGGGTTTCACGACCGGCCCTTCGGCGCAGCCCTTTTCGTCGCCGTCTTCTTGGCGGGGGTTTTCTTCGCCGCAGCTTTGTTGGCCGTCGATTTGGCGGCCGCTTTGGTGGCCGCCTTCTTGGCGGGAACCTTCTTTGCCGCAGACTTCTGCGCCTTCTTGGCCGGAGCCGCGCGGCGGTACAGCTCTGGAGTGGGCAGCTCGTCCCGCGGCCAGTCCCTCAGCGTGTCGAGGTAGAGTTCGCGTACCTCGGCGATGCGTTCGGACAAGTTGTCATGAGTCCAATCGTCTACGGGGATCGGCGGATACACGACGACGTCGACGATGCCGGGATTGAACGTGCTCGAATCGCGGGCGGCGATCACTTCGGCGTTACGAATCACGATGGGCACGATGGGGATTCCCGCCGACATCGCAATACGGAACGGGCCCTTCTTGAACGGGCCGACCTCGGTGGTGTCCAGCCGGGTGCCTTCGGGCGCGATGAGGATCGAGAGCCCCTTGCGCGCGAGCTCCTCGACCTTCTTCAGTCCCTCGATCGCCTTCTGCGGATCGTCACGGTCGATGAACGCCGCGTCCATGATCCTGCCCATCGTGCCGACGATCGGGTCCTTCTCGAGTTCCTTCTTTCCGACCGACGTGAAGTTGGATTCGACGAGTCTCCCGGCGATCAGCGGGTCGGCCTGGTTTCGGTGGTTGAAGATGAACACCGCAGGCCGTTCGGCCGTCAGGTTCTCCTTGCCGAGCACATTGAGATCGACACCGATGGTCGTGAGAAGCGTCCGGCCGAACGTCGACGTGAAGAAGTTGACGCCGGTGCGCCGGTTGCGGGTTAGCAGGCCGAGTCCGATAGCGCCCGCGGCGATCGGCATCATCGTCGCGATGCCCGCGGCGGTGCGCAGCTGTGACACCGGGCTGCTGCCACTGCGGCTGCTGAATCTCAGTACCGGCCAGCCACGTTTGGCGGCGACCGCCGCGAGCTTGCCCGCCGGGTTGGTGGGCCGCGGATTGCCGACCAGATACATCAGCGCGACGTCCTCGTCACCGTCGGCGTAGAAATAGCTTTTCGCCAGATCGACGTCGTTCTCGGAGGCGAACGCCTGCACCGCCCTGGCCTTGCCCGGACCCCAGATGATCGGCCTGAGCACCTCTCCGGTCAGCAGACCGTCCTCGTCGGTCTCGAACTTGTTGCTCAACACGTTCTTGATGCCGAGGAACCGCGCGACCGGCTCGACCTGCACCGTCAACGCCGACGAACTGAGCACCACGGTGTGGCCGCGGGCCATGTGTGCGCGGACGAGCTCACGCATCTCGGGATAGATGCGGCCGACGATCTTCTGGACAAACAGACGCTCGGCCAGCTCGTCGATGTCATCGAGGGAGTTGCCACGCAGCATTCGGGCGCCCTTGCCGATGAGGTCCTCGAATTCGGAGCGACCGAGTTGGTGATTGAGCCCGGCCTGCACCATGCCGATGAACTCCCCGACCGACATCTGGCGGCGCCGCAGCCGGTCCTGCGTCATGACCACACCGGTGAAGCCGGCGACCAGCGTGCCGTCGAGATCGAAGAACGCGCCGACCTCAGGTCCGGCCGGGCTCGCCTCGATTTCGGCGACGGAACCGGGCAGTCGCATGGTCCTGCCGATGGCCGGCGCGCCTTGGCCGTTTCCCGAAGTCATTGCAGCGCACTTCCGTTCGGTGAGATTTGGGCAGTTTCGGGCGGCTCCGCGGAGAACGACGCCGGCTCTGCGCGGCCGTCGCCACCCAGAGCCAGGATTTCGTCGAATCCCGACAACAGGCAGCGTGCCCACAGGTCCGGGTCGTTGATCGCGGCGCGATCGTAGCGTGTGGTGATGGTGCAATACCCCGCCCGAGAGATCAGCACCACCATCATCGCCACACCGGGCAGCGGACCAATTCCGTACTGTCGCAGGATTTTTGCCCCGGCGATGAAGGTGTCGCCCGCGTAAACGGGCACGTTGCTGGCTTGCACGTCGGAGTTGACGATCGAACCCGCCATCGATTCGAGCACCGAGTCAGGCAGCAGGCTGATCACCGGGGCGATGGCACCGACCATGTCGATCGCCCGCTCTTCGCGCTTGCTCGTCATCTGTGAACGGATGTTCTTGATTCGCACCTCGGGGTCCTGCAGCCCGATTGGCGCAGCGAGATTGACCCCTGCGAACCGGTTTCCACCGGCGGGGTCGGCCTCGGATCGAAGGTTGACCGGCACCGCCATCGGCAAGGCATCGATGGGAACACCTTTGGCCTCATGGTAGAGCCGCAGCGCGCCACACAAACCCGCAAGGTACGCGTCGTTGATCGAGCCACCCGCCGCCTTGGCCGCGCGATGCAGGTCGCCGAACTTGATGTCGATGGCCTCGCTGCGCGACGACAGGCTGCGCCGGCGCAGCACCGGCGACGGCTCGGCGACCGGGCCCATCACGCGGACACCGGACATCGCGTAGCCGACGACGCTGCCCATGCGCGAGACCGGGTCGCGAATCGCTTCGGTAACCACATGAGCGGTGCCGGCGACGACGCCGCGCACGCGGCCGGCGATCGTGCCGGGGAGGCGCCGGACCCCTTGCCGCATCAAGTCGTTGGGTGAGAGGTCTTGCGGAATCGGCAACGGAGGGATTGCTCGCGGCGCGGGCTCGCGCTCGAGGTCGTAGATGTTGGCGAACATCTCGACGGCGCCAACACCGTCGGTGATGGCGTGGCTCAGATGCATCATGATCGCAGCACCGCCGCCTTCGAGCCCCCCGATCAGCGTCGCGGTCCACAATGGCCGGGAGATGTCGAGCGGCGACTGCGCGGCGACGTCGGCGAGGTCGAGCACCTGGCGCAGGGTGCCCGGCTCGGCGATCCGGATTCGGCGGACGTGGAAGTCGAGGTTGAAATCGGGATCGATGACCCACCGCGGCGCCACCGTCGGCAGCGTGGGCGTGACGACCTTCTGCCGTAGCCGCAGCACCTTGCGTGAGGCGTTGTCGAACCGTCGCCGGAACTGCTCCCAGTCCGGCTCGGCATCCAGGATCTCCACGGTCATGATCCCCGACCGGGTGCGCGGGTTGGCTTCACCGCGATGCAGGATCTGATCGAACGCGCTCAGTTCCTCCGGGAGTCCGTCGGCGTCGAGGTCCGGCACATCGCTCATTGCCCGTCGCTCCCCTTCCCATAGGCCCATTCGGTGGTCACCACGCTAGTCCGCTGCGCGGGAGTGCGACGGGCCTTTAGTGGCTGTCGCGACGCGTCAGCGGACTCGGCAGCTTACGGAAGGCTGCAGCGTCCAGAACTCCCGCCTTTTGGCCGTTCCTGCTGGGCGCTATCCGGAGCGTGACCGATGCGCCATACGCATCGGGCGGGATGTAGTAACACTCGTCGGTCTCCGGGCAGTAGATGCACACCGTATCGATTGCGCTTTTATCCATCCGTGTCG
Organism: Mycobacterium sp. 29Ha; assembly: GCF_032883055.1. Classification (NCBI taxonomy): domain Bacteria; kingdom Bacillati; phylum Actinomycetota; class Actinomycetes; order Mycobacteriales; family Mycobacteriaceae; genus Mycobacterium; species Mycobacterium sp. 29Ha. The sequence continues at coordinate 254,510 of NZ_JAMQTI010000001.1, read as the reverse complement.
TGTGCGTCCCGTTGCGGTCCGCCCACATGGATCGGAACGTGACGGTGACGGCGCCTGTGCGCGCCGATCGATACTTCACTTGTAGACGGTTGAATTCTCCCGCTGCGTACGCGACGAGGTCGAACGGCGCATGCTCCGTCGCCGGGAACAAGACCGTGAATCCCTGACTCACCAAATCGGCATGGGCTTTGGCGATGCCCAAATCACCCTTGTCTTTCGTGTGGTGCGCCATCGTTTTAGAGTAATCGATGACCCATCAATCGGTTTGCGGGAGTTCGGCTAAGGTAGGTGCGCTGCCTTCGTAGCTCACCGACAGAGTGACCCAATACCCGGTTTCGCCCTGCTCGGGAGGCGTATGTGAAAGGAGAACGACGGCTACATGTAGGTGTCGTTGCGATACGTCGGTAGTTTCTGGGTCGCGTGTCGTATCACTTGCCCCCGTGGCGCAACGGATAGCGCAGCGGATTTCTACTCCGTAGGTTGCAGGTTCGAATCCTGCCGGGGGCGCAAAATGAGGAGCGCTCGCCACACGCGACACCGCGCCTGAACACCGCATAGCTCGCTCGTTGCGACGCGCAAGTCCCGCTGAATGAGATTGCGGGTTGTCCCGTGTTCACCTTCCGTTCACCGTGAGCTGTCCACACCAACGGCGGGAGGAATTGCTCAATGAACGGTGCGTCTGAAGGCGCCATCCAGGCGGGTTCACGAATACCAGTGAGGTTGCCAGGGCGTCAGCGCAGAACGGCGATGTACCGGATCCTCGGCGTCGTTGTGGCCGCGATCGCCATGCTCGTTGGCGCGGCGGTGCCCGCCTCGGCGGCCGAGACGATGCGGGTGACGTTCGTCCGCCACGGTCAATCCGAGGGCAATGCCTCCGGACTGATCGACACGTCGACCCCGGGCCCGGTGCTCACCCCGTTGGGTCAGCAGCAGGCTGAAGATGTGGTCGACCTACTCGGCGACAACAACTACGACGCCATCTACGCATCCACGATGGTGCGGACCCAGCTCACGGCGGCCCCGATGTCGCAGTACCTGGGCCTGCCGGTGCAGGTGCTACCCGGCCTTCAGGAGATCGAGGCCGGTGTCTTCGAGGGCACCCCGGAGGCCAACGCTTCGCGGGGGTACGGGCTGTATCCCATCGGGTGGGCACTGCCCGGCGTCATCCCCCAGATCCCAGTGGATCGTTTCAACAAGGGCACCGTCATGCCCGGTACGGATGGACTCAACGGGTATGTGTTCGACGCCAGGGTCGACGGTGCGCTGCAGACGATGTACGACAACGGTGACCGCAACGCGATCGTGTACTCGCACGGCGGCGCCATCATGTTCTGGACGATGATGAACGTGAACAACCTGACCCCGATCCAGAAGCTACAGCTGCTGCAGACGGCTGCGTTGGGCAACACCGACTACGTCGTCATCGAAGGCAACAACGAAGACGGCTGGACGTTGGTCGACTGGAACGGGCAGCGGTTCAGCCCTGAACCCACACTCAGCGCCGAAATCGCGCTTCAGCAGCGCACCTTGACGCGTCAGCTGACCGCGACTTTCGATGAGGTCGCCGACGCGTTCGCCACGCGGGACGTCAGGACGATCCTCACCGCGGTCAATCGCGGCGCCGCGGACACGCAGTTCTCGTTCGCCAAGTTCAGCCGCGCCGTCACCGCCAAAATCACCAACGAGATTAGCAAGCTGACGTCGCAACCCGCCGAGTCCGGTGACACCGAAAACACCCCGACACCGCACAGCCAGGTCGCCTCGGTCACAGCGACGACCGACAACTCGGCGACGGCGGAATCCACCGACATCGCCGCGCGCGTTTCCGCTGCCACGAGCTCGTTCGGCGCCAAGCCACGCAGCTCCACCAAGAAGTCAGAGGCGGTCGACGCTGACGAGGCGAGCGAAGGTGCCGAGTCCGTACCGGCGCGCACCACGAGGCCTACTCGGGCCGGTGATCGTGGTCCGATCACGGCCGACGATGTCCGCGACTTCGTCTCGAGGTTTACTCCGAAACGTGCCGCTGACAAGGAGGACAGCACCACCTCGGAAACGGTCGGCACCACCGGCACCGCAGGCAGCACCGGTCCCAGTGACAGTGACAGTGACAGTGATAGTGACGGCGGAGGTTCGCAAAGCAACGCGGCGTAAATGAGAGCAGTCGGCCCCTTGCCCCTGCAAGGGGCCGACTGTTTTTCTGCCACCTACAGTGAACTGACTCAACCGCGACACGGGAGGGGCCTTGGTCGGTCCTGCGAACAGTGCGTCTGACGCGCCGGCGTCGATGGTGGCGCGGGTCGCGTTGATCATCAACTCGTTCGACCGCGCCGGAAAGCAGCTACGCCTCGACGACGTGGCCTCCCACACCGGCCTGCCGCGTTCGTCGACTCACCGCATCCTCAATCAACTTCACGCGACAGGGTTGCTCACCCGCGGGCCGGACGGTTATTGCCTTGCTGCGTCGTCTCTCTCGGCGAATCGCGCCGTCGATCACTCCGAGTTGCGCGGCATAGCGTCGCCGGTGCTCAGACGTCTTGCCGCCGACACATCCCTCGTCGTACATCTCGGCGTGCTGCTGGGAGCGGACATCGTCTATCTCGACAAGGTCGGTGGCAGCAGCGATGTCGCGATTCCGACACGCGTCGCGGGCCGCACCCCCGCCCACGCCAGCGCGCTGGGCAAGGCGATGCTGGCCATGCAGCCCGCCGAGGACGTCGACGCGATCCTGGCCGATCCGCTCCCCAAGCGCACCCCGGCGACCATCGCCGACCTGGCCACGCTGCACCGGGAGCTGGCGCTGATCCGATCCCGGCACGGACTCGCCTACGACGACCAGGAACTGGCCGTGGGTCTGTCGAGCGTCGCAGCACCCATCCGAATGGCCGACGGCGAGGTGGCCGGTCTCTCCCTCACCGGCCCGATGCCCGCCCGCTGGCTCAACCGGATGGCGCCGTTCCTCACGCGCGCTGCAAGAGGCATATCGGAGCACATCGGCAGGGCGATACCCGCAACGCGGAACGACACCGATTCCACGACCGTCACCGACGACATGATGTCGCGGGTGCTACGCACCCTGTCGTCCGACGACTGGGTGTGACCCGCGCTACCAGATGAGGTCATCCACGTTGAGACCCATCGCGAACCGACCGGCCACAGAAAGTACCTGTTCCACATTGCTCGACACGTGGCGTTGCGCGGTTTGCACATCACGCCAGATTCGTTCCAGCAGAGCGTGATCAGCGTGGGGACCCGGATTGTGCACGACCGTGCGGATCGCCGCGACCGCCCGCTCGCACGCCATCACCTGGTCCCGACGCGCGCGAAGCACCAATTCCGCATCCGGATATCCGCCGGCGCGAACGCGGTCCATCAGATCGGCTAGATTGCGTCTGATCTGAAGCATCGACAGTTCAATGTCCGCGCGGGCCATCGCGATCGGATCCAGCGGTGTCGAAGAGTCCGGCGCCCGCTCTGCCAGCACTCGTTGCGCCGCCCCGAGCAGCGGAATGGTTCCGGCCAGGGTGTACAACGTCGGCTGCGGCAACCGGTCCAGCAGCTTCGTCGCAGCGTTCGGATCGAAGTTCAGCCAGCTGAACGCGCGATGCTCTGGCACGAATACGCCGGACATGACGACGTCGTCCGCACCAATCCCCCTCAGTCCCAACCCATTCCAGGTCGTCTCGATCACGTAGTCAGCCTGCGGCACCAGCACTGCCATGAAGTCCTGGGCGGCGCCGTCAGGCCCCACGCGCAGCGCCGCGGCGCTCAACCACGCCGCATGGCGCGCGCCGGTGCATCGGGCCCATCGACCGGATAGTAGGAACCCGCCGTCGACGGACTCCAACCGTCCGGTCGGGGCGTAGGACGAGCACAGCAGCGTGCGCGGGTCGTCACCCCAGATGTCCTGCTGCACCCTTTCGTTGCGCACCGACAGCCCCCAGCTGTTCATCGCCAGCCATCCGGCGAGCCAGCCGGTCGACATGCACGCCGAGGAGAGTTCATGCGTGGCGGTCAGATAGTCGTCGGGGTCGCCCTCGCTCTCAAAACCCTGCGGTCGCAGCAGCGCGAAGTAGCCGGTGTCCTGAAGGCGCGCGATCATTTCGGGGTCGACCGCGCGTCGCCGGTCCACATCTGGCGCGGCCGCGGCGATCTCGGGAATCAACTCTCGAACCGAATCGAGCACCGACGGCGTCGTAGTCTGCTTCACAGCTGCCTTTTTCGTGCCACGATTTCTCAATACCAGTTCGGCGCCCGCGTGGAGGTGAGTATGGCCGAGCAGACGACCGTGCCGCGCGTCGTCCGCGTCATTCTCGGCAAGCTGGCCAGCGAATCCGACGCGGTCACGGCTGAATCACTTGTCGGGCTGCACGGTTCGATAGCCGGCCACGCGATGCGCCCGGCGCGGCATGGCGGGTCGGAATTGGGTGCCGACGAGTTCGTTTCGCAGATCTGCGAACTCGCGTCTCTCGACGGATCGCTCGGGTGGCTCGCGGCGATGTTCCATGCGGCCACCCACCAAATCGCGACTCTCCCAGAGGCTGTTGTCCACGCGGTATGGGGTTCGGATCCGGAAGCGGTGGCTACCATCGCTTATCGCGGCTCGGGTGCCGTCGGGCCCGATCAGCGGCTGGTCGGCCGGTGGGAATCGGTCGTCGGCGCCCAATATGCCGACTGGCTGGTGCTGCCCACGGAGAACGCCCGCCGCGTCCTCGTGCCGCGTGCCGCCGCACGGATCGAACCGCATCGCGAGGGTTTCACCGTCGCAGGCGTCTGCGACGTGACGATCGCCGGTCACGTCGTCGACGACAGCCACGCCTTTCCAAGTGACCACCGTGCCGCGGCAATCGCCATGGCCGGTGCGGCCGCAGCAGTGACAGGGGCGGCCGAGGGAGTCTGGCGCCACCACGTCGAACAGATGCGGGCTCGGCTTGCTACGTCCTACAGCGGCGGCGAGCTCGCCAACGCCGCCCCTGCGCAAGTGGCCCGGGCCGCCTCCGACATCGACGCGACCAGGCTCCAGATCGTCGACGCGTTGCGGCGTCCGGAGGCCGAAGCGGCCGACGCCCGGGCCTATCGGCAAGCGGTGGCCAGGGCGAGGTCCGCCGCCGACCACATCCTTGGCAACAGTCGCCATGCGCTCGACGTGACCGATCCGGTTACCCGCCTGTGGCGGGACGTGCATACGGGGTGCCGACTGTCCGCCGCTGTGCTCGACGAAGCAGTGGGCGCCTGATCGGCAAAATCACGGACATCCCGAGTGCCGAGAAGTGGCGATCTCGCGTAACATGCCCGTCGGCAATACGTTTGCTGCGAAATGCTTACAAGGGGCGGATCAATGGCGAAGTCTGACGGAAAGCGCACGCTCAAGGTCGCGATCGGCGCTGTCGCGGTGGGAGTCGCTACCAGCGTCGGCGCCGTTGCGGTCACGCAACCCGCCTCCATCTCCGCGTCCCTTGTCGACCTGGCCGCACTCATCGTGGTCGGGAGCTCGACAAATCCGACCGGAGAGGGCGTCGAGAACTTCTTCGGCGGCAAGTTCCGCGACCCGATGTACACCGGGGCCGACGGCACGGACATCGTCCGTGTGAACTTCCGTGAGGGCCCCGCCGGCATCAGGGCTGCGCTGGACGAGAACGCGGGCGAGCAGAACGCCGTCCTCGCCTCGGGCTGGGGTGCGGCGAACGCGAGTCTGCTGTTGCTGAGGGACGATCCGGCCTACGCGGACACCGTCTTCATTCTGGACAACGACGTCGCTCGTCCCGACGGCGGCTTCGGCACCCGGTATCCGTGGTTCGCCCTCATCGGGGTCAACCCCATTCCCACCCCCAGCGAGGTTCCGGCCCAGGCGGCAGTGAACGTCGGCTACCAGTACGACTACAACTCGAATGCCCCTTCCTACGTGCTGAACCCGTTCTCGGCGGTCAATTCGCTGGCGGCGTACCTGAACACGCGCCTGAATCAGGCGGAGATCGATCTGCCGGTCAATGCCGACGGCACACCGTCGGTCACGTGCAACGCCAACACGTGCGCGATCACCGAAAGCGGCGCCGTGCTGGACTGCCCCGACGCGCGATGCAGCTCGCCGAGCGACCGAATCACGGCCTACATCACGACGCGGGACAACACCACGTATGTCACCTATACGACGGACGAGCTGCCGCTGACCAAGCTGATTCGCACCTACTTCGGTGACTACATCGCCGATGTCCTCAATCCAGTTCTGGAGTTGGCCGTCGACTTCGGTTACTACGGCGGCAACCCGATTCCGAGCGATCCCAGCGCCTATCGACCCGGGGCGTTCCTGCCGTCGAGCGCTGACATCGTGACCGCCTTGGCGAAGCTTCCCGGCGTGATCGAGCGCACGGTCGCCGCGGCGCTCGGTCCGCTGCGGCAGGAAAATCCGCCGTCTATGAACAGGATTGAGCCGACCACCGACACGGCCGAGCCATTTGCGGCGGAAGACAAGCCTTCGATCGCCGAGCAACTCGAGCAGGCCGCCGAGGCGACCGCGGTGCCGGATTATCTGAAACCGCAGAAGCCGAAACTGACCAACAAGCCCCTGCTGAACGTCGTTCGGGACGGACTCAAGGTCAAGCCCGGCACCCTCGGAGAGGGCTCGGAAAGCCCTGTCGGCGCCGTGCCAGACAAACCGAAGGACGGCGAGAACGTCGAACAGCCGACAGATCCGTCGCCGACCGAGCCAGCCGGCGGGAACGGCGCCGGCGACGGCACCGAACCCGGCGGATCCACCGACGCGAACAACGGTGGCGCCGCGGCGGCGTGACGGGTGCTGTCGTCGCGAGATCTGCCTCGGCCGGGCGACGCTGTGGATACACTCCACGACGTGAAGACGAAGGTCGCGACGGCAGCGGGCGCCGCACTGATGGCGCTGGGACTGGCCGTCCCTGCGGACGCCGCTCCACCGAGCTACGGCAGCAACGGCGTCTTCAACGTCACCACCAATCCGCGCGACGGATGGGCGACGGCGTTCATCCCGCCGGGCCACTACCGCGTCAATCAGGCCCCGAGCATGTTTCCGTATCAAAGTGCGCCCGGGTTCTGGTACCGCTGCCACAACTTCCCGTGCAGCCCCAGCTTTCCGGGCAACGTCATCGCTTCCGGCCCCGCCCAGCGCGACGCCGCGACGTTCGTCGACATCCTGCCCACCGATGTCGCGGTGGCGCTACACAACGTCACGTTGACGATCGCCTGACTCACAGAGGGCTGTGAGCGGTCACTAGGCTGAGCCGCGTGTCTGATCTCGTACTGGTTCACGTCGACCACCACGTCGCCGTCATCACCATCAACGATCCCGACCGCCGCAACGCGGTCACTTTCGAGATCTCTGCGGCGTTGCGTGCCGCGGTGGATGCCGCCGAGGCCAACACAGATGTGCATGCGCTGATCGTCACCGGCGCCGGGAAGGCGTTCTGCGCAGGCGCCAATCTGACCGCGCTCGGCGAGGCCACCGAGGACGGCCTGCGCGTGATCTACGACGGATTCCTCGCGGTCGCCAACTGCACGTTGCCGACGATCGCCGCCGTCAACGGCGCGGCAGTCGGCGCCGGGCTGAACCTCGCACTAGCCGCGGATGTCCGCATCGCCGGTCCCCACGCCCTCTTCGATCCGCGCTTTCAGAAGCTGGGCATCCATCCCGGCGGCGGTGCCACGTGGATGCTGCAGCGCGCGGTCGGTCCGCAGGTAGCCCGCGCGTCGCTACTGTTCGGGATGAGCTTCGACGCCGAGACGGCGGTGCGCCACGGACTCGCGCTCAAGGTCGCCGAGGATCCCGTGGCCGCCGCGCGCGAACTCGCCGCGGGACCGGCCGCTGCGCCGCGCGAGGTGGTTCTCGCGACCAAAGCCTCGATGCGCGCTACCGCCAACCCCGGATTCGTCGACAGCGACCAGCACCGCATCGCGGTGGACACCGAGCTGGGCCCGCAGGCGACCTCCATCGAATCACCGGAGTTCGCGCGCCGACTCGAGGCCGCCAAGCGCCGGTGAGCTAGAGGTCCAACAGCGCCAGTTCGGGCGACTCGATGAGGCCGCGCAGTTCGGCCAAGAATGCGGCGGCCTGCGCGCCGTCGATGATGCGATGGTCGAACGCACACGTGAGCGACATCGTCGGCCGCGCCACGACTTCTCCGTCGACGACGACGGGGCGCGGCTTCAGCGAGCCCATCCCGAGGATCGCCGCCTCCGGATAGTTGATCACCGGGACGCCGTCATCGAGCCCGAGCGCGCCGAAGTTGGACACCGTGAACGTCGAGCCCTGCAGTTCGGTCGGCCTGAGCGTGCCGGACCGCGCGTCCCGAATCAGCCGGGCGACCACGTCGGCGAGCTCGCGGGTCGTCTTGTCCTGGGCGTCTTTGACGACGGGCACCAGCAGGCCGCGCGGTGCCGCGACTCCGAATCCCAGATGCACCGCGGAGTGCAGATGGATCTGCGGACCTTCGGTGGTATTTACCCAAGTCGCGTTGAGGTTCTGGTGGTGGGTGAGCGCAATCGTCAACAGCCGCAACGTGAGTACGAACGGTGTGATCGACACGTCGTCGCCCACCTGGTCACGCATGCGGTCGCGCAGCCGCACCAGGTTCGTCCCATCGACCTGCACGCTGGCATGGGCATCGGGTATCTCCCTGCGCGACAGCGACATTCGATGGGCCATCTCCGCCCGCACGCCGCGCACCGCCACCATGTCGGGGCTCGGCGCGGACCGGCCCGCCGACGTCAAGACATCCTCGCGGGTGATGACACCGTCAACGCCCGAGCCCACCAGCGCGTTGAGGTCAACGTTCAGCTCCGATGCCAACTTTCGTACCGGGGGCTTCGCGCGTGGTCGTGTCGACGTGGGCGGCGTGGTTCGCCTGGTTTCGTCCATCTCGTCGTCGGCGCCGTAGCCGACCAGGACCGGGTTACGCTTGGTCTCCACAGCCGTCGGCGTGTCGGTCTCGATACGGACCAGCACCGCACCGACATTCAGCGTTTCACCTTCGCCGCCGCCGAGCTCGGCGATCCGCCCCGCGAACGGACTCGGGATCTCCACCTCGGCCTTGTTGGTCTCGACCGTGCACAGCGTCTGGTTGAGCTCGACGGTGTCGCCGACCGCGACGCTCCAGCTCGTGATCGTCGCGTCCTCCAGCCCCTCACCGAGATCGGGAACGAGGAAGTCCCGCACCTGGTCGGTCATGGCGCCTCCAGCGTCCGCTCGACGCAATCCAGAAGCCGGTCGACTCCCGGTAGCCACAGCTTTTCCAGCCGTGCCGGCGGGAACGGGGTGTCGAATCCGGTGGCGCGCAGGACCGGTGCCTCGAGGTCGTAGAACAACTCCTCTTGGATGCGCGCCGCGAGTTCAGCACCGAAGCCCAGCGTGCGCGGCCCCTCGTGCATGACCACAGCGCGACCGGTGCGCCGCACCGATTCGGCGACCGTATCGAAGTCCAACGGGTTCAGCGACCGAAGGTCGATGACCTCGATACTCCAACCGTGGTGCTGCGCCGCCAGTTCGGCGGCGCTGACGGCTGTGGCGACCAGCGGTCCGTAGGTCACCACCGTGACGTCGTCTCCGCTACGCCGGATCGCCGCACGCCCGATCGGCAGGCCAGGGGTGACGGTGTCGACGGGTTCACGTAACCAATACCGGCGCTTGGGTTCCAGGTAGACGATCGGATCACGGCATGTGATCGACTGTCGCAGCAGCCAGTACGCGTCGGTCGGGGTCGAGGGCGCCACCACCTTCAACCCCGCGGTGTGCAACCAGTAGCTCTCGGTCGACTCCGAATGGTGTTCGACGGCCCCGATTCCGCCGAACGACGGAATCCGGATGGTCACCGGCATCTCGATGTCGCCGCGGGTTCGCATCCGGTACTTCGCGAGATGGCTGACGATCTGGTCGAACGCCGGCGCGGCGAACCCGTCGAATTGGATCTCCGGGACGGGTACCAAGCCGCGGATCGCCATGCCGATCGCGATGCCGATGATTGCCGACTCCGCCAGCGGAGTGTCGAAACACCGTTGCTCACCGAAGGTTTGAGCGAGCCCCTCGGTGACCCGGAAGACACCGCCGAGCGTGGCGACGTCCTCACCGAACACGAGCACGCGTTCGTCGGTTGCCATCGCGTCGTGCAGTGCGCGGTTGATCGCTTGGGCCATGGTCAGCGTCGGGGCGTCCGGCACGGTGGTCAATAACGGACGTTGCGGTTCGTCGTCTCCGTGGAAGGTCGGCCGCTCGATGATCTGAGTCACGTCAGGCCTCCTTCGCGATCTCCGCCAGCACTTGTTCTCGCTGCGCCAGCAAGTCCGGGGTGATGTCGTGGTACACGGTGTCGAACACGTCGGTGATGTCGAAATCGTCGGCGTCGACAACCGCCTCCCGCAGCTCGGCGCGCAATCGCTTCGATTTGGCGGCAACCCGCTCCTCGAGCCGCTCGCTCCACACACCTACCGACTGCAGGTACGTCCGGTAGCGCTGAATCGGGTCGCGCGCCGCCCAGTATTCGAGTTCCTCGTCGGAGCGGTAGCGGGTGGGGTCGTCAGAGGTGGTGTGCGGACCCATCCGGTAGGTGATCGCCTCGATCAGCGTCGGCCCGCCGCCTCCTCGGGCACGCTTGGCGGCCTCGGCCGTCACGGCGTAACAGGCCAGCACGTCGTTGCCGTCCACCCGAACTCCGGGCATCCCGTAGCCGATGGCCCGGTGCGCGATCGACGGCCCGGCCAGCTGCCTACTGACCGGAACCGATATCGCCCAGTGGTTGTTCTGTACGACGAACACGCATGGCGCGTTGAACACGGCCGCAAAATTCAGCGCCTCGTGCGCGTCGCCCTCGCTGGTGGCGCCGTCGCCCATGAACGTCAAGGTCACCGAATCCTCGCCCAGGCGTTGCGCCGCCATCGCCGCGCCGACCGCATGCAGACCTTGGGTTCCGATCGGGATCGAGATCGGCGCGACACACTTCTCGGTGAACTGCAGCCCCCCGTGCCATTTGCCGCGCCAGACCGCACCCATCTGCGCCGGGGTGAGTCCGCGCAGCAGAAACGCGCCGATCTCTCGGTACTGCGGGAACAGCCAGTCGGTCTTGGGCAGGCAAGCTGCGGCACCGATCTGCGCGGCCTCCTGACCACGGCAGGATGCGTAGAGTGCCAGCTCACCCTGTCGCTGCAGGTTGACGAACTCGATGTCGAGTTCGCGGGTGACGACCATCGACTCGTAGAGCCAGGCCAGAGTCTCGGGCGGGAGGTTCCGTCGGTATTGAGAGGACCTGCTTGAGGCGGTCGGCGTCCCATCGGGCGCGACCAGCTGTATCGGATCCAGCTCGACGCCTGGCTCTATCCCAGACGTCCGCGGGGTCGCATCGATCCCTGCCATACCGCCTCCTAGGGTCACTGACGGCGGGTCGCGCCGTCAGGCGACTGAGGTGCTCAGCACGGAGGCGATCGGAGCAGAACCCCTGGTGGGGGGCTCGTCCGCTAGCTGCCGGGGTGTGGCGCTAACGCGACGATGCGCTCTGCTCGCCGCAGTACTGGGGCATCAACCATTATGCCCTCGCATTGGAAGACAGCATCTGATCGCGGCCGGCGGTGAGGACGTGTCGCGCGTCAGTACTGGCGATATCTCCGTTGAACGTGTTCCTGACGGATCCGGATCTGCTCATTGCGTTCGTCTTGAGAGACGACGCGGGTGGCGGCGGGGAGGTGTGGACGCACCTCGCCGAACGCCATCTTGCTGACATTGACCTTCGGGAGTTCGTCAGGAGGCTCAGGGTAGGTCCACCGCGCGGTGAGGAACCCTTGCGTCTGGCCAGTGGTGTCCAGCCAGTTCGGCACACCGGGATCGCGGTGGGCGATCACGAACCGGGTGATGCCGTCGGTGTCTGCTTCGGCTTGAAATCCGTTGAGACTGGTCACGTGGTTGGCATAGTCCAACGACTCACCCCACAGATTGCCGAGATGAAAGCCGGTGTAGGACGGCTCGACTGGGGCGTCGATCTCAACCAGCAGGGCCTCATCCGGGCCGAGGTCGAACATTCCGCCGGAATAGACGTTGGTGCACTGACCGCCGCCCGTCGCGAGGTTCGCCCGCGCGGGTTCGTTGAGTCCGTTGCGAGGCATGAACGTTTGGCCATCGCCGTTCCGGTCACCGTGTGCCTCCAAGACGACGTCGTAGAACTCGTTCCAGAACTTCATCTGATTCTCGACGATCGCGCCGACTCGACGCATCTTGATGGCCGCGGCAGACGGGTCGATCGGCGGCGGATGCGCACCCTCCCTGCCGGCCTGGACGATCTGCAGATCGGGCGATAGCTCGTTCTCCCAGTCGTGAAAAAGCATGCGCACGATCAAGAATCGGGCATCTTTCGTGTCGTCGCCGATGACCTGACGCGAGGCGATGAAGTTGCCGACGTGATCGGCGGGCCGCGCCGGGGCGACGAGGATCTCGAATTGACCATCGTCGGCCACGACCAGGCCCGTGCTGTCGAGCGATCCAGTGATGGCGCGTTCGGTCGGGCTGAGCTCCGCCAATGTGCCCGAGTCTCCGGCGTACGCGGTGTGCGCTTCGAAAATCATGTACTGCGGCGCCTTGTGGCCCACCAGCCTGCCCCGCACCCGGTAACTGGCGCCACCGTCGATCGACGCCGACAGGTACAGCGCGTCGGCATTGTCGATGGTCGCCTTGTCCACCGGCTGAATTGCGCGGCGGAAGTATGGGAACGCGGGGTCTTCACACAAGGCGCGCTCGATCGCACCGAATGTGAAGCCGAGTAGGTAGCGGTATCCCTCGGCGAGCCCCCGCTCGGTCTCTGGGGGCGCGTGTAGATCCGGTGAGTCGATCGCGTCCCTTGCCCTGTTCAGTCCGTCGATCAAGTCGGTCCAGGCGGCGCGGAGTGCGGTCGCGCTTGACTCAGTTGACAATTGCGTCGTCTCCTTCTGTCTCCCAGTTGAAGCGCTCGAAGAGGCCGGCCAACTGGGTGTGAATCTCGTGTGGATCAAGGCCGAATTCTTCGAGGCAGTATCGATGAGCCGACTCATGGCCTTGTCCCAATGCCGAGTCGATTGCCTCGGCGACCGCGGGCCCGAGCTCGAGACCCAACTCCTCGTAGACGCAACGCATCGTGAGCGCAGGCCTGCTCACCAGGTCCCGATAGTCGACCACGCACGAACGCGTTTCCGGATGTCGCGCCAGCACCTCGAGCGGATGTTCGTAGGCATCGAAAGACTGGTCGGCCAGAACGCGCAGCGAGTTCTTGATCAACTGGTCGTCGCGTCCGCGCAGCGTCCACTCTTTTTGCAGCATCTTGAGGAGGCTCGGGATCGTTTCGTAAGGGTTACGCACTGGCACAACGAATCTCGCATCCGGGAATGTCTCGATGAGGGCCTCGACGCGGCCGCAGAAGGTCGGGTTCTTACTCAGGTGAGTTCCTCCGCCATTCAGGACGATCTGGCGCCGGACACATTCCTTGTAGAAGGTCATCACACGCCTACGCTTGTCTTCGCTCCAGCGGTCGACGTGGTAGAAATCCAGCTCACCCATGTAGGGGAACATCACTATCCAGAAGCCGGAACCCAGCGACCACGTCAACAGGAAGTCGTCCTCCTCGGGTGCGAAGAACCCCGTCTTGTGCATGTCATTGGTCTCAGCGAACGCGCTCTCTTCGATCGCATCGAGCCTGCGCCGGAAGCGCTTCCCCGTCACGTCATCGATTCGGAACAGCAGCCGCAGGAACCGCTTCTCGAGAAGCGACGGAAAGAACATCTCGTACATCAGCACGTAGCTGAACTGAGGGTCTTTGGCCATCAACCGATGCAGATAGGTGGTGCCACTGCGGGCATGTCCGACACAAAACGTCGGCTCGCGTACCTGTGTCCTGCGCAGCGACGGGAACAGGATGGGATCCAGCGCAAAGCAGACGGCGTGGATGGCGGCGATCGTCGGCACACCGATCAGGAACGCGCAGAACATTTTTCGGCGTCGCGCCGGATTTGGCTCCTCGCGCAACAGCCTGAGCATCGTGCGGTAGTTGGCCCAGTCGAAGTAGTAGCGCCACCCGGCACCCATGCAAGAAGGCTAGCCCTAGTAATTTGACAATGTCAAGCAACTACGAGAGCGCACTCTTCTCGACGCCTGTCTTCATGGTTCGTCGTCGATCGAAGTCGCCGTGGTGTCTGCGAGGAACCGCATCAGAAGCCGATCGAAGTCCTCCAGCTCGGAGGCCGACCATCCGGACAGTGCCCGCTGCAAGTGACGCCGCCGCACGTCCTGCAGTGCTCCCGCGACCCGGTGGCCCTCAGGGCTCGCCGCAACGAGTGACACTCGTCGGTCCGCGGGATCCGGCTGTCGAGTGACCAGCCGCGCCTCGACGAGTGCGTTGACCTGCCGCGCCGCCATGCCCACGTCCATGTGAGCGATACGCGCCAGACCACCCATCGGGAGCGGTCCCTCGTCGATGAGGGTTCGGAGCAGGACGTAGGACGGCTGCGCCAGATCCACACCGGCGGCCGCTGCCTGCCGGGCGAACATGGAGCGACTGCCGCTCAGCCGCATCACCCTGGCCAGCGTGTGGTTGATGGAGTCCAGCGACCCTTGTCTGCCTGACAACGCCATTGGCAAATCATGCACGCTATGCGGGGTGACGCTCAGAGGCGGGCATGAAGCCGGTCCCGCGAAACTCGTCCCTACGTGGCGGACGCGACGATCCGTTCTGCGCGCCGAAGCACCGGGGCATCGACCATCAAACCCTCGTGTTGGAACACTCCCCGCTCATCGCGGGCAGCCGCGAGAACCGCCCGTGCCCAGTCGACCTGCTCGTCTGTCGGCGCGTAGGCATCACGAATGACCGCAACCTGCGATGGGTGGATGGCAACCTTGGCGTCGAAGCCCACTGCGACCGCGTCGTCACTTTCCGCGCGGAGGCCGTCGAGGTCCTTGATGTTGAGATAAACGGAATCCAACGCGATCTTGCCGTACGCCTTGGCGGCAAGCAGACTCTGCGACCGCACATGTCTGGCGACGTCGCGGTAACTACCGTCGGGCCACCGGTTGGCGGTGCCGCCGGTGACGGCGAACAGATCCTCCGCGCCCCACATGACCGCGAACGCGTTGTCCATGCGCGCCAGTTCGCCGACTTCCAAGGCGCCCAGCGGTGTCTCGATCAGCACGACCACCTCGCGCGGTACGAGATCGCGGACCTGGCGCGGTGATTCGGTTTTAGCCAGCATGACGACGGTGTAGTCGGTGCGCGCCAGCGTCTCCAGGTCGAGCTGATGATCGGACGTCGCGGTCGGGTTGATCCGGACGACCGTGCGGGCGGGGTCCAGCGGAGTGTCGATCAGCGCTTGGCGTGCGGCTTCGCGGTCCTTGGCGGCGACACCGTCCTCGAGATCGAGGATAACGACATCGGCTGCGGCGGCGGCCTTCTCGAACCGTTCAGGGCGGTCGGCGGGACAGAACAGCCAAGCCGGACCGTTGTTGCCCAACGCCATCAGGCCGTCCCCTTGGGCCGCTTGCGCACCATGGTCTTGCGGGACGCGGTCGCCACGACGTCACCGTGTTGATTGCGGCCAACGTGCGAGAAGGTGACGATGCCTTCCCCCGGCCTGCTCTTCGATTCCCGCTTCTCGGTGATCTCGGTCTCGGCGTAGAGCGTGTCACCGTGGAAGAGCGGCTTCGGGAACGCGACTTCGCCGAAGCCGAGGTTTCCGACGATGGTGCCCTGTGTCAGTTGCGCCACCGACAGCCCGACCAGTGTCGACAGCGTGAACATCGAATTCACCAGCCGCTGGTTGAACGGGGGCAACGCATCGGAAAACGCCGCATCGAGATGCAGCGCCTGGGTGTTCATGGTCAGAGTGGTGAACAGCACGTTGTCCGCCTCGGTGATGGTGCGTCCCGGGCGGTGCTGATACAGCACACCGGTTTCGAATTCCTCGAACCACAGACCGCGTTGGACGATGACCTTCTTGTGCTCTTCGCCTCCGCTCACAGGCCGGCCTCCCGCGCGATCAGCATCAACTGCACTTCCGTTGTCCCCTCACCGATTTCGAGGATCTTGCTGTCGCGGTAGTGGCGCGCGACCGGATACTCGTTCATGAAGCCGTAGCCGCCGAACACCTGCGTGGCATCGCGGGAGTTGTCCATCGCCGCCTCGCTGGCCACCAGCTTGGCGATTGCCGCGGCCTTCTTGAACGGCTTGCCCGCCAACATCAGTGCCGCCGCGTCGTAGTAGGCGGTTCGGGCTGAGTATGCGCGCGCCTCCATGCGAGCGATCTTGAATGCGATGGCCTGGTACGCGCCGATCTTTTGACCGAACGCCTCCCGCTCCTTGGCGTACTTCACACACTCGTCGACGCAGCCCTGCGCGGCACCGACGGACAACGCTGCGATGGCGATCCGTCCCTCGTCGAGGATGCGCAGGAAATTGGCGTAACCGCGACCACGTTCGCCCAGCAGGTTCTCCTGCGGTACCCGGACGTCGTCGAAACTCAGCGGGTGGGTGTCCGACGCATTCCACCCGACCTTGTTGTAGGCAGGCTCGGCGGTGAATCCCGGCGTCGGAACCGGCACCAGGATCGACGAGATCTCCTTTTTGCCGTCCGTGTCCCCCGTTACTGCGGTAACGGTGACGAGCTTGGTGATGTCGGTGCCCGAGTTGGTGATGAACTGCTTGGAGCCATTGATAATCCAGTGCCCGTCGTCTAGCCGCGCTGTCGTTCGAGTCGCGCCCGCGTCGGTACCGCCACCCGCCTCGGTCAGACCGAATGCACCCAGCGCCTTTCCGCTCGCCAGCAGCGGCAGCCATTCCTGCTTCTGCTCCTCGTTGCCGAAGCGGTACACAGGCATCGCACCCAGCGAAACACCTGCCTCCAGCGTGATCGCCACACTCTGATCGACCTTGCCGAGCTCCTCCAGCGCCAGGCACAGCGCGAAGTAGTCACCGCCCATACCGCCGTATTCCTCGGGGAATGGCAGGCCGAACAACCCCATATCGGCCATGCCGGCGACGACCTGGTACGGAAACGAGTGCTCTTCATCGTGTTTGGCGGCGACGGGCGCGACCACGCTCTGGGCGAAATCGCGGACCGTCTTGGCCAGCTGCTCATAGTGATCGGGCAGCATGCCCGTCGCCAGACTGTTGCTCATGCGCGATCCGCCTCCGCTACTCGCTTGATGCTCATGCCTGTTCTGCTTTCTCACTAGCGGTGATCCGGGACAATGTCTGGCCCACCTTGACCTGGTCGCCGACGGCGACGAGTAGCTCGACCACACCCGCGACCGGGGCGGTCAGTGCGTGTTCCATCTTCATGGCCTCGACGGTCACTACGACGGTTCCGGCCTCGACCGCGTCGCCGTCGGAAACACCGACGGCGACAACCGAACCCGGCATTGGGCTCGTCAGCTCGGCGTCGCCGCCCAGTTCGTCGTCGGGGCGCACGGGCGCTTCCCGAACCTCGTCGACGACGGCGGTGTGCCCGTCACCGGACAGCCAGGTCCGCCCGTCGACGGCCGCGACCAGGTACTCGGTTCGCAACCCATCCAGCGTCAACGACAACTTGTCACCGTCGAGAGACGCTGACAACGAACGGGATTCGCTGTCCTCCACGGCAGCGGTCGCGGATCCGGGGTTGCCGGTGAGGTAGACGTGGTCGGTGCGGTCGCCGGAATGCAGGCGAAGCGCCGTCGGCGCGTGCTCTCCGAGCCGCCATCCCGATGGCACCGCCCACAGGTCGGTGACCGGGTCGGGCCAGCCGCGCAGCCACTTGTGGGCAGCCGCGGCGATCAACTCACGGTCACCCGGCTCCGCGGGCTCGAAGTCCGGCATGCGGCGGTCGAGTAGACCGGTGTCGAGGTCACCGGCGACGACGTCAGGATCGGCCAGCAGAAATCGCAGAAACTCGATGTTCGTGACGACACCGAGGACAGCAGTCTGCGACAGGGCCGTATCGAGGGCGCGGATGGCGCCGGCACGGTCCTCGGCGTGCGCGATGACCTTCGACAGCATCGGGTCGTAGTCGCTGCCGACTATGGTGCCGGCTTTCAGCCCGGAGTCGACGCGGACGCCGCGGCCACCGGGTTCGGCAAGGTCCAGCACGGTGCCGCCAGTCGGCAGGAAGCCACGGCCGGGGTCCTCGGCGTAGACGCGCGCCTCGATGGCGTGCCCGGTCAAAGTGATGTCGTCCTGGCTGAACGGCAGCTTGTGCCCCGCCGCGATGAGCACCTGTTGTTCGACGAGGTCGACGCCGGTGACCATTTCGGTCACCGGGTGCTCGACCTGCAGGCGGGTGTTCATCTCCATGAAGAAGAACTCGTCGGGCCGGTCGGCGGACACGATGAACTCGACGGTGCCCGCGCCGGTGTACTCCACACTGCGGGCCGTATCGCAGGCCGCGGCACCGATGCGGGCACGGGTTGCCGCGTCCAGAAGGGGCGACGGCGCCTCTTCGATCACCTTCTGATGCCGACGCTGCAGACTGCACTCGCGTTCGCCTAGGTGCACGACGTTGCCGAAGCCGTCGGCGAGCACCTGCACCTCGATGTGTCTCGGGTTCAACACGAAACGTTCGAGGAACAGCGTGTCGTCGCCGAAGGCCGACGCGGCCTCCCGGCGGGCGCTGGCCAGCGCGGCCGCCAGCTCCGCCGGCTCGTGTACGACGCGCATGCCCTTGCCGCCGCCGCCCGCGGACGGCTTCACCAGGACCGGGTATCCGACCTCGTCAGCACCGGCGATCAGGTCTGCGTCGGTGAGGCTGGGCCGCGACACACCGGGAACGACAGGAACTCCGAACGCCGACACCGCGGCCTTGGCGGCGATTTTGTCACCCATCGTCTGTATCGCGCCGACTGGAGGGCCGATGAACACGATGCCAGCGGACTGCAGGGCAGCCGCGAATTGTGCGTTCTCCGAGAGGAACCCGTAACCCGGGTGCACCGCCTGCGCCCCGGTGCGCCGGGCCGCCGCGACCACCGCGTCGATGTCGAGATAGCTCTCCCGGGCCGCGGCAGGCCCGATGTTCACCGCCACATCGGCCTCGGCGACGTGACGGGCGCCGGTGTCGGCGTCGCTGAACACCGCGACCGAACGGATACCCATCGCACGCAGCGTGCGGATCACGCGCACGGCGATCTCACCGCGGTTGGCGATCAAGACTGTATCTATGGTGGTCACGTGATCACATCCGGAAAACGCCGTAGGAGACGGGCTCGAGTGGAGCCTGTCCGACCACTGAAAGTGCGAGGCCGAGAACGGTTCTGGTGTCAGCGGGATCGATGACGCCGTCGTCCCACAGCCGGGCCGTCGAGTAGTACGGGTTGCCCTGATCCTCGTACTGCTGGCGGATGGGCGCCTTGAACGTCTCCTCCTCGTCGGGAGTCATCTCTCCACGCACCGTCGCCAGCACCGAGGCGGCCTGCTCACCACCCATCACCGAGATCCTCGCATTCGGCCACATCCACAGGAACCGGGGTGAATACGCGCGCCCGCACATCGAGTAGTTGCCCGCGCCGTACGAACCGCCGATCACGACGGTCAGTTTCGGCACCCTTGCGCAGGCGACCGCGGTGACCATCTTCGCGCCGTGCTTGGCGATGCCCCCCGCCTCGTAGTCGCGTCCCACCATGAAGCCGGAGATGTTCTGCAGGAACAGCAGTGGTGTGTTGCGCTTGTCGCAGAGTTCGATGAAATGGGCACCCTTGAGGGCCGACTCGCTGAACAGCACCCCGTTGTTGGCGATGATGCCGACCGGGTGACCGTGGATGTGCGCGAATCCGGTCACCAGCGTGCTGCCGTATTCGGCCTTGAACTCGGCGAACTCCCCGCCGTCCACGATGCGCGTGATCACCTCGTGAACGTCGTATGGCACACGCGAGTCGACGGGCACCACGTCGTACAGTTCGGTCTGGTCGGCGACCGCGTGCACCGTCGGCCTCACATCCCAAGGCAGCGGCTCACGCGGGCCCAGCGTGCCGACGATTCGCCGCACAATCCGCAAAGCATCGCGGTCGTCGTGCGCCAAATGGTCTGTGACACCGGAGGTCTTGGAGTGCAGATCGCCGCCGCCGAGTTCTTCCGCGGTGACGATCTCGCCGGTCGCCGCCTTCACCAGCGGCGGGCCTCCGAGGAAGATAGTGCCCTGATTGCGGACGATCACGGCCTCGTCGCTCATGGCCGGCACATACGCGCCCCCGGCCGTGCACGAGCCGAGCACCGCCGCGATCTGAGCGATGCCCGCGGCGGACAGGTTGGCCTGGTTGTAAAAGATGCGGCCGAAGTGCTCGCGGTCGGGGAACACCTCGTCCTGGCGCGGCAGGAACGCCCCGCCCGAGTCAACCAGGTAGATGCACGGCAGCCTGTTCTGTCCGGCTACCTCTTGAGCGCGCAGGTGCTTTTTGACGGTGATCGGATAGTAGGTCCCGCCCTTGACGGTCGCATCGTTCGCGATGACCACACATTCGCGCCCTGAGACGCGTCCGATGCCGGCGATCATGCCCGCGCCGGGGCATTCGTCGTCGTACATGCCGTCGGCGGCCAGCGGTGTCAGCTCGAGAAAAGGGCTGCCCGGGTCGAGGAGCCCGTCGACGCGGTCACGCGGTAGCAGCTTGCCGCGGCTGACGTGGCGCTCGCGGGCACGTTCGGGGCCACCGAGCGCCGCAGCGGCGAGCTTGGCGCGCAATTGACCCACCAGCTCGAGGTGCTCCTCGCGATGCGAGATCCGCGTTGTCATCGCAGAAAACCCGTTCAGTTGAGTTAATGACGACTAACTCGTGGTATGTTAGTCACGATTAACCGAAATGTCCACCAGCGCGTTTGGAGTGTGTCGATGGCCTCCACTTCGGTGCCTGATCTGGCCGCGACGCGCCGCAGCAAGGCCAAATCGGACCGCCGATCGCAACTGATCGCAGCGGCTGAACGACTGGTCGCCGAACGGGGATATCTTGCCGTGCGTCTGGAGGACATCGGCGCCGCTGCCGGCGTCAGCGGACCGGCGATCTACCGCCACTTCCCCAACAAAGAAGCGCTGCTCGTCGAATTGCTGGTGGGAATCAGCACACGCCTGCTGGCCGGCGCGACCGAGGTCGTCGCGCGGGCTGACGACGCGCGGTCCGCGCTCGATGGGCTGGTCGACTTTCACCTGGACTTCGCACTCGGCGAATCGGATCTGATCCGCATCCAGGATCGTGACCTTCCCAACCTGCCGCCGAACGCCAAACGTCAGGTCCGAAAGGCCCAGCGGCAGTATGTCGAGATTTGGGTCGATGTGTTGCGGCAGTTGAATAAGTCTCTCCGGGAAGACGATGCCCGGCTGATGGCGCACGCGACGTTCGGACTGCTGAATTCGACCCCACATTCGGTGAAACCAAGTGCCACAAAAAGGGCCGAGGCCAGCGAGCGTGCCGTCCTTCGAGCGATGACGGTTGCTGCGCTGACCTCGGCCGCGGAGACCGTGAGCGGTTAGTACCAGGCTCTACGGCCACCGACGGGACGTCCGACGGACCCGAGAATCCAGAAGACGGCTCCGATAACGACCAGGATGACACCGATTGTCGTCAAAACGCTGATGCCGAGGATGTAACCGAGTACGGCGAGGATGATTCCGAGGATAATCATCGTGACCCCATTTCTTTTGAATTATCAACTGCTAGTGGACTATTGACTGGGCTCCGGGATATTGCAGTCCGCCACCTTCGGATTGACTCCCGCGTAGTTCAGCGGGCCGACGACGACCGTGAGTGCGATACTCCCCGCAGTCGCGCAGTTGGTTGCGCCAGTTTCAAAGTAACCGCGCTGATAGGCCGCAAACGCGCCGATCAGCAACCAGATGAGCACTAGAACTCCGAGTAGCCCACCACCTCGCATGCTGCGCCTCCATCTCTAATTGCGCCCCAAATCGGCGCGCACGCAGCGTGTTTACCCGGCAGAAAATTTCCCAAACCTGGGAATGGCAACGATTCGGCTACGGTTCCCGGCGCGGTGAGAAAGCTGTGAACAGCCAGTCGCACATGGCCTTGACCAGTACGGCGCGGTTTTCCCGCTTGTCGATCTCGTGGCCGTCGTCATGGAATACCAGGTGTTCGGCGGTGCGCCCGAGCGCTTTTAATGCGGTGTACATCTGCAGCGACTCGTCCGGGGGGACGTTGGTGTCGTTGGCGCCGTGGACGAGAAGCAGGGGTGCGGTCATCGCATCCACCCGCTGCAGCGGTGACAATTCCTCGAGCAGGTCGCGGTCGCTGACAGGATGGCCGTACTTCGGATAGGCGGCAGCGGCGATCCACGGCTCGGTGCTGCGGTACCACGTGTTCAAATCGCTCATACCGCAAATGCTGATGCCCGCGGCAAACAATTCGGGATGGAAGGTAAGCGCAGCCTGCGTCAGATAGCCGCCGTATGACCAACCGCAGCACGCGATGCGATCGGGATGCGCGTGACCGTTCTCGGCCAGGAAGTTGACCGCATCCGCGACATCGTCGATGGCCGCGAATCGCTTCTCTCTGTCGTCGGCATGCATGAAGGAACGTCCGAACCCTCCGGATCCGCGCACGTTCGGCAGGAACACCGAAATGCCGGCTTCGAGCAGGGGTGGGAAGAACTCGTTGTAGCCGGGCCTGCCCTGACCTTCGGGCCCGCCGTGCAGGAACAACATCGCGCCGATCGGCGTGATCCCGTCGGGTGGCCGGAACAGCCATCCGGTGAACGTCAGACCGTCACGCGCCGTGATGGTCTCCAGCGTCGGATCGGCTGACACCGGACCGAGACTCGGCTCACGGTCGACCGGCTCCCACTCGCGAGTACGGGGATCGACCAGTTCGACAGTCGCAGGCATCGAGGGGCTTTCGACCGTCATCGCCAGCATCGACCCGCCGGCGCTGATACTTAGCTCACTGGCCACCATCCCGGGCAGCGGAATCGGCGGGTATGCCGTGTAGTCAGCGAGTTCCAGGATCTGTAATTCGCTGGCGCCGTTGATATTCCACAGTATGGCCACGGTGGACAAGTCGTCGCTGACGGTGAACTCGTCGAGTTCGTATCCCGGCCGCTCCGCGATGACCTGATACGACACCCCGTCTTCGGTGGTGGTGACTTCGAGCAGCCGGGCGTGTTCGGCGCCGTTCTCGCTGCGGATCAGCGCACGCACATACCCCTCTGTGCCGGTGAGCCCGGTCGCGGTCGACGGCTGATACAGCTCGTAAGAGTCGCCCTCCAGACCAGCTCGCAGGCGGCGCGGAACGTGGTCATCGAGGATGATTCCGTTGTCGGTGGTGGAACCGGGATCGTAGGGCAGCAAAGCGATTTCGGTAGACCCGCGCAACATGATGAGGTCGCGGTAGCCGCGTGGTCCGACGCGCACGAGTGCGGACCCCGCCCACGCGTCGACCAGCCTGCCGCCCGACCGCCGGTCGAGCACCACGGTGATCCCGTCGGCCGGGTCGATCAGGCACGAGCTGCCGACACCGTCGTCACCCGTCAGGATCGCCGCGACCCGGGTACCGTCCCAACCGATCAGTTCCGCGTTGCCTTCGGCGGCTCCGGCGGGCCAGTTGTCGATGCGGCGAGCGTCGCGGTCGTCGGGATCGGTTGTCACCACCCAGATCTGGCTTCGAGACCCGCCCTCGGGTGCCACCTCACACGCGAGCCAATATCCGTCCGCGGAATGGATGACCCGATTCACCGGACCGTCGACAGGCAATTCGACGTCACGAGAGGAACTCGCCCGCCAGCCGCGCAAGAACCGCTGCACGGCGCGCGGGTATCCGCCGTCGTCGACTATGTGCGCGAACGCGGTGGCGTCCGGCGACATCGATGCCCCGTAGACGCGACGAACCTGCTCAGCCATCGGAACCAGAGTAAACCGAGGTCGCGGGCGGTAAACGTGGTGATCGCGACAGTGCGGACGCACCGAACCTTTGCCGCGAGGGCAGCCTGAGCGCCTGCACAGGTACCCTCGCAGCCATGAGGTGGGCATGACCGATTCACCACACCGCGGACGTGATGAGCAGTCGGGCGCCAACTACGGACCCAACCCGACGCAGCCGCTGGACGGCGGCTATCAGGGCCCCGATCCCGCATATGCGAGCCAGGCCCCGTACGGCCCCACCTATCAGGCCCCCTCAGCGCCGCCCCCGACCGAGCAGTTGCCGTACGGCTACGACCCCTACTCAACCGGCCGGTACGACCAATACGGTGGGCAGTATCCGCCCGACGGCGCCGGACAACCGCCGGACGAGCCGAAGTCACCCCGCTGGCTGTGGGTGCTGGCCACGGCGGCGGTACTGACCGTCATCGGCCTGGTGATCGCATTGGTCGTCGTCTACGACAACAGCTCCCGTCAGGAGACCGTCGTCGCGCCGCCGCCGTCGCTCACCGAGCGCACCACGCCGACCCGAACCCCGTCGACGACAACGTCGCGCACGCCCTCGGCTCCGGTGACCCCACCCCCGACCCTGCCCACCGTGCCCACCACCACCGGCACCACCCCAGCCGGCCCCACCGAGACCGTGGTCTACAACGTCACCGGTGACGGCCGGGCCATCAACATCACCTATGTCGACAACGGCGGACTGCTGCAGACGGAGTTCAACGTCATGCTGCCGTGGAGCAAGGAAGTCCAATTGGCCGAACCTGCAGACGCTTCCGCGAGCATCAGCATCATCAACGTCGGGCGCGAAGTGACCTGCTCGATCTCGGTCAACGGCGTCACCCTCGAGCAGCGCACGGGTGCCGGCCTGACGATCTGCGCCCCAACCGGCTAGGTTGCCTGCACCCGGCCCGGCGTCTTCACCACCAGCATCGCCAGCATCCCCGCCAAGAGCACCACGACGAGGCCGCCGATGCCCGCTCGGTCGGTACCGAAGATGGCGATGAACGTCGAGAACAACACCGGAGCCAGATAGGACACCGCCCGGCCGGTCGTGGTGTACAGGCCGAAGGCGACGCCCTCTTTACCCTCGGCCGACATGCGCAGCATCAGCGTCCGGGCGGCCGAGAGCGTCGGCCCGATGAACAAGCACAGCAACAGTCCGCAGATCCAGAACGCCAGGACACCCGACAGCGTCATCAGGATGAGACCGACCACGATCATCGACGCCAGCGAGCCCACGATCACCGGCTTGGCGCCGATCTTGTCGTCGAGGTAGCCCCCGATGATCGCGCCGATGGCGGCGATGATGCTGGCACTCACCCCGAACAACAGCACGTCGGCCGAGGAGACGCCGTACACCTTGACTCCGAGCACTGCGCCGAAGGCGAATACGCCGGTGAGTCCGTCACGGAACACGGCGCTGGCGATCAGGTAGTAGACGACGTGATGATCCCTGTGCCATTCGCTGCGGATTTCGGTCCACAGTTTTCGGTATCCACTGAAGAAGCCGCTTGCCTCGACCGGCACCTCGATGTCTGGTTTCGGGCTGGGGACCAGGATGAGAACCGGCAGCGCGAGCAGGGCGAACCAGACCGCGGTGAAGATCATGGCGGCGCGGACGTTCTGGCCGTCGGCGCTGGGCAGATTCAACAGACCGGTGTGATCACCGTCGCCGGAGACGAATCCGAAATAGACCACCAAGAGCAAGACGACACTGCCGAAATAGCCCAAGCCGATACCGAATCCCGAGATCTGACCCGAGGTGCGGGGAGTGGACAGCTGGCGCAGCATGGCGTTGTACGGCACGCTCGCCAGGTCGTTGCACGCCGAGGTGGCGGCCACCAGGAAAAGACCCAGCGCCAAGTAGCGCCAGTCCTCGCGGACCACGCTCATCGCCACGGTGGACACGACCGACATCACGCTGAGGGCGGCCAGCGCGCGTCGTCGCCGCCACGGCGTTTCGACCCACACGCCGGTGAGGGGGGCCAGCAGTGCGACGGCCAGGCCGGCAGCGCCCAGCGCCCACCCGAGCCAGCTCGTCGCGCTGATTTCGCCGGGCAGTCCGTCACCAACGGCGTTGGTGAGGTAGATCGAGAACACGAAGGTGACCACGACCGCGTTCAGCCCCGTCGAACCGAAGTCCCATACCGCCCAGGAGAGGATCTGCGACCGTCGCACCGTCGGCGCGGACGACGTCAGTTCGCTCATGGGGCCCCACGATATAGTCCGGCCCATGCCAGTACCCGCTCCCAGCGAAGATGCCCGCGCCGTCGTCACCGGAGCGTCGCAGAATATCGGCGAAGCTCTGGCCCTCGAACTCGCCGCGCGCGGGCACCACCTGATCATCACCGCCCGCCGAGAAGACGTCCTGCGGACGCTGGCCGACCGGATCAGCGGCCAGTACGGCGTGACGGTCGAGGTGCGTCCCGTCGACCTCGCCGATCCCGCCGAACGCGGGAAGTTCTGTGACGAGCTGGCCGTCCGTAACATCTCGATCCTGTGCGCGAACGCCGGTACCGCGACGTTCGGACCCGTCGCTTCCCTGCCCGCCGATGGTGAGCAGGCCCAGGTGCAACTCAATGTCCTTGGGGTGCACGACCTTGTGCTCGCGGTATTGCCGGGAATGGTGGCGCGCAAGGCCGGCGGCATCTTGATCTCCGGTTCCGCCGCAGGCAATTCGCCGATACCGAACAACGCGACCTATGCGGCGAGCAAAGCGTTCGTCAATACGTTCAGTGAGTCGCTGCGCGGTGAACTCAAGCGCGACGGCGTGCACGTCACGCTGCTCGCTCCCGGACCGGTGCGCGAAACGCTTCCGTCGGAGACCGAACAGTCGCTCGTGGAGAAGCTGATCCCGGACTTCTTGTGGATCTCCACCGAGTACACCGCCAAGCTGTCGCTGGATGGCTTGGAGCGCAACAAGATGCGCATCGTTCCCGGTATCACCAGCAAGGCGATGTCGGTCGGCGCCGGCTACACACCGCGGGCGATCGTGACGCCGATCGTCGGCGCCGTCTACAAGAAGCTCGGCGGCGGCTAGCGCCTGCGGCGACGGCCCGTGCCGAAAATGCTGCGCGTGATCTCGCGGCCGATCACCGTGCCCGCCGAGCGCATCGCACTCTTGAACGCCGGACTGTCCATCACCTTCTCGAGCATTCCGGGTTCGGCAGTCCCCCGGCTCTTCACCTCGCCTGAGGCCGTCGCTCCCCCGACATCGACCGGGAGCGGCGGCGGCAGCTGCGGTTCGGCCGCCGGCGCGGGCGGTTCTGGCGGCGCCATCCTGGCCGACAGCCGCTCATAGGCCGAGTCGCGGTCGATCGTCTGGCCGTACTCGGCCTGCAGCGGGCTGGCCTTGGCGGCCGCACCGATCGCCTCGGACCCGATGGTGTCCATCAGCGAGCGCGGGGCCCGCATCCTGGTCCACGCCACCGGTGTCGGTGCACCGCTTTCCGAAAGCACGGTGACGATCGCTTCGCCGATGCCCAGCGACGTCAACGCCGTCTCCAGGTCGTAGACCTGAGTTTTCGGGTAAGTCCGCACCGTCTTCGACAACGCCTTCTGGTCATCGGGGGTGAAGGCGCGCAGCGCATGCTGGACCCGCGCCCCCAACTGCGAAAGCACCGCGTTGGGCACGTCGGTCGGCAGCTGGGTGCAGAAGAACACCCCGACACCTTTGGAGCGGATCAACTTGACGGTCTGCTCGACCTGTTCCAGAAAGGCCTTCGACGCGTCGCTGAAAAGCAGGTGGGCCTCGTCGAAGAAAAACACCAGCTTCGGCTTGTCGAGATCACCGACCTCGGGCAGCGTCGTGAAGAGATCGGCGAGCACCCACATCAGGAACGTCGAGAACATCACCGGCCGCGCCGCCTGCTCACCGACCTCGAGCAGCGTGATGACGCCGCGGCCCTGCGCGTCGACGCGCATCAGGTCCTCGGGCTCGAGTTCGGGCTCACCGAAGAACGTGTCGCCACCGTCGGCCTCGAGGTTGACCAGGGCCCGGAGGATGACGCCGGCCGTGGTCTTGGACACCGCGCCGAGTGCCTTCAGTTCGGGCTTGCCGTCGTCGCCGGTGAGGAACTGGATCACCGCACGCAGATCCTTGAGGTCTAGCAGCGGCAAGCCCTTCTGGTCGGCCCAGTGAAAGATCAACCCCAGCGTGGACTCCTGGGTTTGGTTGAGCCCCAACACTTTTGACAAAAGAATCGGGCCGAAACTAGAGATGGTCGCTCGCACCGGCACGCCGATTCCGCCGGTGCCGAGCGACAAGAACTCCACCGGATGGGCGGTGGGCGTCCAGTCGTCGCCGGTGTCCGTGGCGCGCTGCTCGGTCTTGTCGTTCGGCTCGCCGAGCGCGCACAGTCCCGACAGGTCGCCCTTGATGTCAGCCATCAGGCAGGGCACACCGGCCGCGGACAACTGCTCGGCCATCACCTGCAGCGATTTCGTCTTACCCGTACCGGTAGCGCCCGCGACGAGGCCGTGCCGATTGACGGTGGCCAACGGAATGCGGACCCGCGCCGTCGGGTCGCAGAGACCGTCGACGACGACCGTGCCCAACTCCAGGGCCGGGCCCTCGAACGCATAACCGGCGGCGATTTGCTGGGCTGCATTGACGCTCGACGCGTTGGTCATGGTCGCAAACAGTACTGTTGAGCGCTGTGCGTGACGAACTCGTGTGGATCGACTGCGAGATGACCGGCCTCGACTTGGGGACCGACCGGCTCATCGAGATCGCGGCGCTGGTGACCGACGCCGACCTCAACATCCTGGGCGAAGGCATAGACGTCGTCATCCACGCCGACGATGAGGCGCTGGCGTCGATGATCGATGTGGTCAGGGACATGCACGCCCGATCGGGCCTGACCGAGGAGGTGCGGGCGTCCACGGTCGACATGGCGGCCGCCGAAGAACTCGTCCTCGACTACATCCGCACGCACGTCAAACAGGCTAAGACGGCTCCGTTGGCCGGCAACTCGATCGCCACCGATCGTGGGTTCATCGCGCGGGACATGCCCAAGCTCGACGACTTCCTGCACTACCGCATGATCGACGTCAGCTCGATCAAGGAACTGTGCCGGCGCTGGTATCCCCGGATCTACTTCGGCCAGCCCGAAAAGGGTCTGGCCCACCGCGCCCTGGCCGACATCCACGAGTCGATCCGCGAGCTCAAGTACTACCGTCAGACGGCCTTCGTCGCCCCGCCCGGGCCCTCGACCAGTGATATCGCCGCGATCGCCGGTCAGCTAGGCCCGCCGAACGGCGACTCTGCGGATATCGATTCGGCTGCAGAGCGCCCGAGCGGCTAGTATCGACGACGCCGCAGATGCTGCGGCGATGGTGGCTGTAGTTCAGTTGGTAGAGCACCAGGTTGTGATCCTGGCTGTCGCGGGTTCGAGTCCCGTCAGCCACCCAAACAAGTCAGGGAGCGGAATCCGCTCCCTGACTTTTTTGTACGATCAGACGCTCGCGTTGCCCGACTTCCATTGGCTCCACGGAATGTTCCAGTCGCCCAGGCCGTCGGTGCCCGGAAGGATCGAGCCGACTGTGTTATTTATCTCCACGATGTCGCCGCGCTTGGAGTTGTCGTAGAACCACTGCCCGTTGCTCGTGCTCACGTTGATGCACCCGTGGCTGACATTGCTGTAGCCCTGGCTACCCACCGACCATGGTGCGGCGTGCACATAAATGCCGCTATAGGAGATCTGGGTGGCCCAGTCGACCTCGGTGCGGTAGCCGTTGGGTGAGTTCGTCGGCACGCCGTAGGTCGACGAATCCATCACCATGTGGGAGCGGCGGTCACCGACGATGTAGGTGCCGTTGTTGGTCGGCGTGCTGTTCTTGCCCATCGAGACGGGCATGGTCTTGATGACCTCGCCGTTGCGCGTCACCGTCATCGTCTTGGTGCTGTCGTCGATGCGGGTGATCACCTCGTCGCCGATGGAGAAGTGCGTGGTGATGTTCTCCTGGCCGAACAGTCCGTCGCCCAGGTCGACGCCGTAGGTGTTGACCGCCACCTCGACTTTGGTGCCCGGCTTCCAGTAATTCGCGGGCCGCCAACGTACTTCGCGATTGTTCAGCCAATAGAAGGCGCCTTCGACGGGCGGCGTGGTCGTGATCTTGATGGCCTGCTGGGCAGCCAGGCGGTTCGGGATGTTCTCGTCGAACTGGACGGCGACCGGCTGACCGATGCCGACGACCTCGCCCTCGCTGGGCACCACATAGGCCATCGTGAGGTTCTCCGGCGAGTGCGTCTCGAATGTCATCTGCCGAGAGGTGGCACCGCCCAGGCCGAGCGCCTCAGCGGTCAGCGTGTAGCGCTTGTTGTAACCGAGGGGCTCGGTGGTAGCCCACTGGAGGCCGTCCTTGCTCAGCTTGCCCTGCACGGGCTCGCCGTCCTCGTTGACCATGGAGACCGCGCCGAGCACGCCGTCCTCCGCCCCGACGGTCACCGGCGACGCGGCGCTCACCCCCACGTCCCCGTCCTTGACCGTCGTGGCCAGCTTGGGAATGAGCAGGTCGCCGAACGGCGTGCCCTTGTCGGCGATGACCTGAGGCTGCGGCGGCGCGGAATTGCTACTGCACGCCGACAGCCCAAGCACGATCGCGGGAATGAGCGCGATGACGGTCAGCCATCGACGATTGCGACGCGGACCGGCCACGGACCTGACCTGCCACATTGTTTGCTCCACCTCACGAATAGAAGAATCTCTGGGAATAGTCTAAGGGCACCGACGACCCGAGGCGCGACGACAGCGTCGCTCTCCAGCGGCGGGCGAGTAACGATTTCGCGCGCGCCGCGCGGCCTGTTATCGTCTCACACGCAGCGCCGTTAGCTCAGTTGGTAGAGCAGCTGACTCTTAATCAGCGGGTCCGGGGTTCGAAACCCTGACGGCGCACCAGCAAAATCCCTGTTGGGATTCCGGCGCAGACCCCAGCACCAGCCTCGCCGTCCACTGGCATCACGTTCACCTCGTCGCCGACGTCGTCAGCCGGATTCCAGTCGGACGAGTGAACAGTCGTCGGTGAAGGTGCCCGACGGCGTGAGACCCCGCAGTGTTTCGACGAGGACGTCCAGGGACGATTCGTGCAGCCGGGTGAACAGGTCTTTGAAATCCGTCGGGGACAACGGGTGCCCGTCGACGCAGGCATCCTCATAGGCGCCATCGCTGTAGAGAAGGATGCGGCAGCCCGGCGGCACGGCGTAGCTGCGCGAGGTGTAGACGGCATCGTCGAACATCCCGAGAGGTTTTCCAGCGGTGGACAACTCGGTGCTGGTGGCATCGGGACCGACGGCAATGGCCGGCGGGGCACCCGCGCTGGCGTAGCGAAGCGTGCGCGAGGACAATTCGTACACCCCGAACCACATCGTCAGGTAGTTCCCGTCGTGCTTGTCCATCTCGAAGAGCTGGTTGAGTTCGGCCAGCACCTGATCAGGGGCCAGCAGTGTCGTCAAGGGCAGGGAGCCCGAGCGCAACAGATTGTGCACCGACACCGACAACAGTGCGGGGCCGATACCGTGCCCGGAGACGTCAATCAGATAGGCGATCAGATGATCGTCATCGATCCACCGGTAGTCGAAGCTGTCCCCGCCAAGCTGCTGGGACGGCAGGTAGCGCGAGGACACTCGCACCGGCCCTTCCAGTTCACCCGGCAGGATCGACGAGACATAGGCTGATGCGCTGTCCAGTCCCGCCGTGAGGCGGCCGGTCTTCTGGCGGATCTCGTCGTTGGCCCGCTCCAGCGCGACTGTCCGGTCATGCACCCGTTGTTCGAGTTCGGAGTAGACCTGCACGTTTTCCATCGCGATCGACGTCGCATCTGCCAGGGCCTGCAGTAGGGAGACCTCCTGCTCGGAGGGCTGCCGCGCACACGCCCAGTAGTTGCCGATCGCCCCGATCGGGTCGAGCTTGCGGATGGGAACCATCACCAGGCTCTTGACGAATGTGGGCCGGTACGCCGCGTGGGGGACGCGGGCATCGCGATAGATATCAGGGATCACCGCCGATTCGCGGTTGAGCATCGCCCACCCGCTGACACAGGCCTCCAGGGGAAACCGGCTCCCCTTCCACAGCGGGGCGATCGCATCCTCGTCGGCGTAGTAGCACTTGTCATCGTCGCGCAACACGAAACTCGCGCCGTCGCAACCGGTGAGTTCGCGAGCAGCGGTACGGACAATGCGCTGCACCTCCGGCAGGCTTCGTGCCAGCGACAGTTCCTGGACCGCTTGCACCAACCGCGCCATCCCTCGGGCATAGGCGGTGTCGTCGAATTCGCCGCTCTCGGCGAGGAACCTGACCGGGAAAGTCTGAGCCTCCATACCGCCCCCTTCACTGATCCACCGATGGAGTTAGTCGGCGGGTGACCGGCGACTGGCGCCGTCGACACTCCAATGTCCCATAAACGGCGTAGGCACCGCAGGCGTGCTCGCGGATCGCCCCATTTCGGCTAGGGCCGAGCCGTCGAAGGCCTCTCGATCCCGGCGGCACATCGACTCCGCGTATCGCAGGGTCTCACATCGGCCGCCTTCAGTTATCACATTCGGACGGTTGCCGCTTTCGTTTGCGTAAATATCCAGTACGGCTTCGAGCCTGACCCCGACATGTGTGCTGGAAGTTACAGAAAACCAGTCATCCTCGCGCTTGCGCAGGGCCGATGATCGTTGCGGAGGTAACTCTTTCCACAGATTGTCCCGGTTCAAGCTGCCAAAAGAGTCGCAATGATGCTAGAGTCCGCGTTAGCTGACGACGAGGGCACCGGCCCGCTGTTGATAGCCGAAACCGAAGGACAGGGAATTAGCTGATGGCGCAGATTGGCGCAGCGTTCGCAGCTGGTGCGCACGGCGCACACGGCGACGACGACGTAACTGGGCAGGGCCCGGTCGCGGTGTACAACTGCAGCCGTATCGGCCGTGTCGCCAATCCGCCGAGCTCGTGGTTCTCGGACCTGTTCCGCTCCGGCCGCCGGCGCTGAACTGAGCCGCCTCAGCGCCTGATACGGCGCACGACGAGCACGATGACCACAGTCCCCACGCCTGCCAGCGAGATGGCCACCGGCGGCTTCTTGACGAACTGCACCAACCCGGCCTTGAGGTCGTCGGCCAGCCGACGTGGGTTGGCACGCTCAGCCAGGGAGTCGACCGTCAGCGCCAGCTGGTCGCGAGCCTGGTCGATCTCCTGCTTGATGGTGTCGGGGTCGCGGTCCGCCACATCCATCTCCCATACGCGTCAAGCCCTGCTCCAACTCCGTTGCCTTGCGCAACTACCCTAGATCAGCTCGCATCAATCGAAGTGCACCGGTCCATGAGAGGGGATCCGCTCACGTGTCACAGACTCCGCGACTCGAGGTGGGCGACAAAGCCCCCGCGTTCAGCCTGCCTGACGCCGACGGCAAGACCGTCAAGCTCTCCGACTACAAGGGGCGCAAGGTCATCGTGTACTTCTACCCCGCTGCCTCCACGCCGGGCTGCACCAAGCAGGCGTGCGACTTCCGGGACAGCCTCGGCGAACTCAACGGAGCCGGACTCGACGTGATCGGTATCTCTCCCGACAAGCCCGAGAAGCTGGCCAAGTTCCGCGACAAGGAGAAGCTGACCTTTCCGCTGCTGTCCGACCCCGACCGCGAGGTACTCACCGCGTGGGGCGCCTACGGCGAGAAGATGATGTACGGCAAAACCGTTCAGGGCGTTATTCGTTCGACGTTCGTGGTCGACGAGAAGGGCAAGATCGCCGAGGCGCAGTACAACGTCCGCGCCACCGGTCACGTGGCCAAGCTACGTCGCGATCTGTCCGTCTGACCCCAGGTTCGCCAGCAGCAGCGCCTCGGCGATCGCGGCACGCTCCAGGACTCCCAGGTGCAGGCTCTCATTGACGCTGTGCGCCTGTGTCGCAGGGTCTTCCACGCCGGTCACCAGGATCTTGGCCGACGGGAACGCCTCGGCGAACTCGGCGATGAACGGAATGGAACCACCGATGCCCGTGTCGACGGGCTCACCGCCCCACGCCTGCCGGAACGCCGCGCGGGCGGCGTCGTAGACGGCTCCGGTGGCGTCGATGGCGTACGGCTGGCCGACGTCGCCGGGAGTGACGGTCACCTGCGCACCCCACGGCGCGTTCTGCTCCAAGTGACGGGTCAGCGCCGCGAGGTGCTCCCCCGCGTCGCCGCCCGGCGCGACGCGCATGCTGACCTTCGCCCGCGCCCGCGGAATCAACGTGTTCGACGCCTTGTCGATCGGCGTGGTGTCGATACCGATCACCGTGATCGCGGGCTTGGCCCAAAGTCGTTGCGGCGCCGACCCGGAACCGATTTCGCGGACCCCGTCTAAGAGTCCCGTTTCCGCGCGGACCCGCTCCGGCGGATAGTCGACGTCCGCAGCGGCAGCTTCGTGTAATCCCTCGACGGCCACATTTCCCTCATCGTCGTGCAGACTGGCCAGCAGTCGCACCAGCACCGTCAACGCATCGGGGGCGACGCCACCCCACAAACCCGAGTGCAGGCCGTGATCCAACGTCGCGACCTCGACGACACAGTCGGCCAGACCCCGCAGCGACACCGTCAGCGAGGGCACGTCGGTGCTCCAGTTGTCGGAGTCGGCGATGACGATCACGTCGGACGCCAGCGTCTCACGGTGTGCGGCCAGCAGTCGGGACAGCGACGGCGATCCCGACTCCTCCTCCCCCTCGACGAACACCGTGACGCCGACGGGCGGGTTGCCACCGTGGGCCCGGAAGGCCGCCAGATGCGTTGCGATGCCGGCCTTGTCGTCGGCCGTGCCGCGTCCGTAGAGGCGTCCGTCGCGCTCGGTGGGCTCGAACGGTGGCGAGTTCCACTGTGTGTGGTCACCCTCGGGCTGAACGTCGTGGTGGGCATAGAGCAGCACGGTGGGCGCTCCCGGCGGCGCCGGATGCCTGGCGATGACGGCGGGGGCGCCGCCCTCGCTGACGATCTGCACATTCTTGAAGCCCGCGTCCGACAACAGCTTTACCACTGCATCGGCGCTGCGCTGTACTTCACCACGACGGGCCGGATCGGCCCACACCGATTCGATACGCACGAGGTCTTCCAAGTCGCGGCGCACCGACGGCAACACGTCGCGCACCCGCTGCACGAGATCGCTCACCCTTCGAGGCTAGCTGGTCGCCAATCCTTGGTGAGCAAACGCAGATTGGCCCGTTAGGGTTGCGACTCCAATATGACGACCGCCGCCGCCGTATCGCCCTCGTGGGTCATCGACACGTGAATGACCACGTCCTTCAGGTGTTCACCGATTGCGCCGGTGAGGCGCACCTTGGGTCGGCCCCACATGTCGGTGACGACCTCGATGTCGCGGTGAATGCCCTCCGGCAGCATCGGCCGCTTGGAGAACCTCGACCCCGACCACGCCTTGATCACCGCCTCCTTGGCCGCCCAGCGCGCCGCCAGATGCCGCGCCGCCGACGAGCTCTTGTCGGCGGCGTCACGCCGCTCGCCGGGCGTGAACGTCTCGGCGAACACCGTTCCCGGCTGGTCGACCTGTTCGGCGAAGTCGGGGATGGAGACGAGATCGATCCCCACACCGACTACCGCCATGCGCAAGAACCTATCTCACTGCCCTGAGAGCAGGTACACATCGTCCTCACCGAGGCGCGAAGACTCGTCCAGAAGCATTGCTGCTTCCTGCCGCTTCTCCGCGACGTCTCCACCGAATCGCCGGTCGGCAGGCTTCTCGTACAGCGGCCGTCCACCCGCGATCGCCGACGCCAGTCGCAGCTGTCCGGCCAGCACGCGTGCCTCAGCCCTACGCTTGTAGTCCTCACGCTGATCAGGACTCAGCGCCGCGATGAACGCCTGCGGGTGCACCAGCGCCACCAGTCCGGACACGTGTCCGAAGCCGAGGCTGGTGATCAGACCGGCCTTCAACGGGAACTTGTCGCCGAACTTGAGGCTGTCGCGCAGCCAGACGAGGTGTCCGGCTCCGGACATTTCTTCGTCGACGCAGTCCAGGCTGCGGTTCGGCGGAATGACGCCGTCGCGCAGGATCTGGCACAACCCCATCATTTGGAACGCCGCGGCACCACCCTTCGAGTGACCGGTCAGGCTCTTCTGTGACACCACGAAAAGTGGCGCACCGGCCGACCGGCCCATCGAATCCGCAAGACGCTCGTGCAACTCGGTTTCGTTCGGATCGTTGGCCAGAGTCGAGGTGTCGTGCTTGGACACCACTGCGATGTCGTCGGCACCCACACCCAGCTTCGCCAGCGAACGTGCCAACTGCGATCCCTTGCCGCCACGACCAGCTGCCAGCGCACCGAGCCCCGGAGCGGGGATCGACGTGTGCACACCGTCACCGAAGGACGACACGTAGGCCACGACGGACAACACCGGCAGACCCATCTTCAGCGCCAGGTCACCGCGGGCGAGCAGGATCGTTCCGCCGCCCTGTCCCTCGACGAACCCGAGCCGGCGACGGTCGTTGGCGCGCGAGAACTTCGAGTCGCTGATGCCCTTGGCCCGCATCATCTCGGTGTCGGCTGTGGCCGACATGTCACCGAATCCGATGATGGCTTCCAGCGTCAGGTCGTCGTAACCGCCAGCCACCACGAACTCGGCCTTACCGAGGCGGATCTTGTCCACACCTTCTTCGACCGAGATCGCCGCGGTGGCGCATGCGCCCACCGGGTGGATCATCGAGCCGTAACTGCCGATGTAGGACTGAACCACATGTCCTGCAATGACATTCGGCAGAACCTCCTGCAAAATGTCGTTCGGCTTGTTCCGGCCGAGCAAGTTGCCGTGGTACATGGTCTGCATCGACGTCATTCCACCCATGCCGGTGCCCTGCGTGCTGGCCACCAGGCTGGGGTGGACCCAGCGCATCAGCTCGGTAGGAGTGAAACCCGCGGACAGGAAGGCATCGACGGTCGTGACGAGGTTCCACAGCGCCAACCGGTCGATCGACGACACCATGTCCGCGGGGACGCCGTACACCATCGGATCGAAGCCCGTCGGGATCTGCGCGCCCACCGTGCGGGACAGCTTCGTCTTGCGCGGCACGCGAATCTCGGTGCCCGCCTTGCGGGTCACCTGCCAATCACTGCTGTCCGGCACCGGCGCGATGACCGTGTGCTCCGGATCGAATTCCACGAACGGCCGGGCCTCGGCCTCCGACGACACGACGAACGTGAAGTCCTTGTCGAGGAAGACCGAAACCATGATCGGTGAAGCGTGATCCGGATCGATCGCACCGTCGTCGACGAACTCGCGGATGCCGACCCGCTCGATCACCGCGTCGTGATAACGCTCCACCAGCTCGCCCTCGTCGACCAAATCGCCGGTCTGGACGTCGTACCAACCCGGGGTGGGATCGTCCTCCCACTTGACCAGGCCCGTGGTCCACGCGAGCTCCAGCACGCCGGCCGCCGACAGCTCGTTGTCGACCTCCATCTCGAGGCGGGTGCGTGACGAACCATAGGGTCCGAGCTCGGCGCCGCCGACGATCACCACCAGATCGGCGGGGTCGACATCGAGGTCGTCCCATTCCGGCGGCGGCGCAGCCCGGTAGCCACGCGGCGGGGATGGCAGCGCGCGGATCGTGCCGGCATCGTTGCCGTCGGCGTCGTCGCTCTCGGCTCCGCCGGCCGCCTGCTGGTCGCGCGCGTTGGCGGCCAACTCGGCCAGGTCCAGCTCGACCTCGGCCAATCCGCCGGTCAGGTCCGCCTGCAGCGGCTCGCGTGCAGCGGCCACCTTCGACTCGATGTCGCACAGATCGAGCAACATCTTCGCCATCTCGTCGGTGGTATATGTCGTCACTCCGGCTTCTTCGACGGCGTCGACGATGGCGTCGTTGTGACCCATCAGTCCGGTGCCCTTGGTCCAGCCGATCAGCGCGTGCGCCAGCGAAACCCGCTGTGCCCACGACGACTCGGCCTTCCACCGGGTGACCAACGCGTCGAGTGCGGACTTGGATTCACCGTAGGCACCATCACCGCCGAACATCCCGCGGTTGGGCGAGCCAGGCAGCACCACGTGCATCCGCGCCGCGATGTCGCGTTCCGCGCCGACGTGCGACAGCCCGCCGATCAGCCGCTGAACGGCCCACAGCAAGACCTTCATCTCCATCTCGGCGCGCGATCCCGCGTCCGACAGGTCGCCGGCCACCCGCGGCGCCGCGAATGGGAACAGAAGCGTTGGTGTCAGCGCATCCTTGAGGTGAATGGACTTCGGCCCAAGGCTTTCAGTCTGTTCCGTACCGACCCACTCGACGAGCGCGTCGATGTCGCTGTAGGACGCCATGTTGGCGGGCACGACCCAGAGCTTGGCTTCGAACCTGGCGTTGTCCCGGTACAGATCGCGGTAGAACGCCAGCCGGGTGTCGTCGAGCTTGGACGTGGTCGCGATGACCGTCGCCCCGCCGTCGAGGAGTTGGGCCACTACGGATGCCGCGATGGAGCCCTTCGATGCACCGGTCACCACCGCGACCTCGTCGGTGTAGCGCCCCTTGCCCGGGTTCTCCGCGCCTGCGGCCGCGCGGCCGTACAGCGACGCGTGAATGTTGCGGCCCGCCGCCAGCGCCTTGCCCTGCCACCAGGTGGCCTGGGTGCCGACGATGTGGCCGGCGCCTTCGAACCGCTCGGAAAGACGCTGCCAGTCGGCGTCGATCTCGCCCTCGTCCAACAACCAGAACCTGGCCAGATCCTCACGTGCGCTGGCCCAGCGGTCGTCGAACACCACTGCCTTGCGGCCGTCGAATGTCGGAGCGACCAAACGTGGCCAATCCGAACCCAATTCGGCAGTTACCAGATCGATGAGCTCCGCATCCGTCGCTTCCGGCGCGCTGACCGGCGTCTCCAGACCGAGCTGCCCCAGGATCAGGCGCGCCGCCGAAGCGAGTACACCGTTGGGCCCGGTCACCTGTTGGGCGAACTCACCGAGTGCCGCGGAGTCCACGACACCGCCACCGCCACCGGCTGCAGCGGGCAGCGTGACGGCCACACCGTGGCGTGAACCCACCGCCGACACCGCGGCGTCGATGACTTTGTCGACGGACGCCGCGTCCGCAAGCGCGCCTGCGTGCAAGCCGCCCAATTCACCACCGCGCACGCTGGAACCCTCGCGGGTGCCCAGCGCCACCTCGACCGTGACGTGCTTGACCCAGCCGTCACCAAGCTCCCAAGTCTTCTTGACTCGCTCGGCGATGTAAGCGGGCCGCTTGCCGGACGGCCCGAGGACCGTACGAAGCTGGTCGTTGATGGCGTCGGAAAGCACTGGGCCGTAAGGCTTGTACGTACGGGCCAGCTTGGTGACCTGACCCTTCAGCCCGGCGAGGTCGGCATCTGCGGCACCGTCGATGGCACCGAGATTCAACTCCGAGCCGAGGTCGACGAGCAGCTGGTTGCGCCGCGACGACGCACCGTCGGTGATCGACTCGATGGAGTCCAGCGGCTCGATCTGATCGATGCGCATCTTCGCCGACAGCGCGATCAGCGCCGTGGTGGCGTCGGCCGCGTCGTAGACCAGATCGTCGGGACGCGGAGCGCCGGCAGGCGCGACATTGGAGCTGGGCCCACCCGTCGCCGCGGGCGCGGCGGCGGGGGCGGGTGCGGCCTCGACCGGCGCGGCGGACTCCACGGGCGCGGGCGCCGTGTCGGCACCGTCGTCCGCATCGAGATCCGGCTCGGGGTCGGTGTCCGTGGCGAACAGCACCGCGGCGTCGCGCTCCGAGTTCAGCACCTCGGTCGTGTTGTGCGAGTACTCCGGGAGCTTGAGCGTGTTGGTCGCCAGGCCCGCGACGGTCGGCGCGGATTTCACACCGATCTCCACGAACCGCTCGATGCCCAGACCGCCCGCGGCCTCCTCGATGAAGAGCAGGTCCTGAGTCTCGATCCAGCGCACCGGGCTGGCGAATTGCCATGCCAGCAGCTCGATCACGACCTTGCGCATCAGGTCACTCGGCTTCTCGTTCCGCCAGGTGTCGTAGTCGGCGAGGATCTCGTCGAGCGGTTCGGCGGGCACCAGATCGCGGATCTCCTGAATGAAGTCCTTGTCCAGGGTGAACGGCCGCGGCACCAGGTTGGGGATGTACTTGCCGACGATCAGGTCGGGATCCGCACCGCGGGGCATGACGCGCTCGAGCGAGCGGCGGAAGTCGGCGACGCCGACCCGCAGCACGGACGAGTGGAACGGCACGTCGATACCGGGCACCAGGATGAACGAGCGCTTACCGCCGCTGATCTCGCGACGCTTCTCGACCTCTTCCTCGAGCACCTCGAGCCCGCGCACCGTCCCGGCGATCGCGTACTGCGAGCCACGCAGGTTGAAATTCACGATCTGCAGGAATTCGCCTGTGCGCTCGGCGATCTCGTCGATGAATCCGGGCACGTCGTCATCGTCGAGGTCGATCTGCGACGGCCGGATCGCGGCCAGCCGGTAGTTGGACCGGCCCAGGTGGTCGCGAGGAACGATGTCGTGCATCTTGCTGCCACGGTGGAACACCACCTCCAGCAGTGCCTCCAGCTCGTAGACACCGCTGACACAGGCCAGGGCGGTGTACTCGCCGACGGAGTGCCCGCACGCCAGCGCACCCTCGACGAACGCGCCCTGCTCACGCATCTCGGCGACCTGGGCGGCCGCCACCGTCGCCATGGCGACCTGGGTGAACTGCGTCAGGAACAGCACGCCGTCGGGGTGGCTGTAATGCACACCGCTGGCGATCAGGCTGGTCGGGTTGTCGCGCACGACGTGCAGCACCGAGAAGCCCAAGGTCTCGCGGGTGAACTTGTCGGCGGTGTCCCACACCTTGCGCGCGGCCTTGGACCGGGAGCGAACCTCCATTCCCATGCCTTTGTGCTGAATGCCCTGGCCCGGGAACGCATACACCGTCTTCGGGGCGGCCAGTTGCGCCGTGGCCGACATCACAAGCTCGTTGTTGACGCGCGCGGCGACCTCGACGATCTCTGCGCCACGGTCGATTCCGACACGGTCGACGCGGAAGTCGATGTCGTCACCGGGCAGCACCATGCCGAGGAATCGCGACGTCCAGCCGACCACACGAGCCGGCGG
This sequence comes from Mycobacterium sp. 29Ha, assembly GCF_032883055.1. Classification (NCBI taxonomy): domain Bacteria; kingdom Bacillati; phylum Actinomycetota; class Actinomycetes; order Mycobacteriales; family Mycobacteriaceae; genus Mycobacterium; species Mycobacterium sp. 29Ha. The sequence goes on along the minus strand of NZ_JAMQTI010000001.1, from coordinate 213,632 downwards.
GGCGGCCTTGCCGTCGGTGGCGGCCACAACGTGCTGCGCGGCGGCCGAGAGCCACATCCCGTGCACGATCGGCGATTTCAGGCCGGCCAGCAGCGCGGCCGCCCGGTCGGTGTGGATCGGGTTGTGGTCCCCGGACACCACCGCGAAGGCGCGCATGTCGGTCGGCGCGGCGACGGTGACGTCGCGACGGCGGCGACGCGGCGTCTCGGTCGCGTTGTCGGTGATCGCACCGCCGGCGCGCGGCGGGTCGCTGAGTTCGACGGCGCCCGTGCGACCGCGGATCGCGAACCGCTCTTCGAGTTTCGCCAGGGTGGTGCCGTCGGCATCGGTGACGTCGACTCTCACCGGGACAACGCGTCCGTACTCGGTGTCGAAGGCGGCCGAACTCGTTGCGGTGACCGTCAATTGGGCCGTCGTCTTCGGCATCGGAACGAGCAGGTGCGCAGCGTGGTCCAGGTGCACCAGGCTCAGCAGACCCTCGATGACGGGGATTCCGTCGTCCGTGACCGCGGCTCCGATCGCTGCGAAAACCGCGGGCCAACAATGGCCTACGAGTGCGTCCGGCACCAGCGTGAGACCCGGCGCCAACGGCGCCCCGAAGGTCGCGGTGACGCCGGTGTGGTCGGCGACCTCCTCCGGATCCCATTCGACGGTGACCGATGCGGTGTTGTCGTGCACCGGTGGCAGCGCGTCGGGGCCATCGACACCTGCGGCGATCGCAAGGACAGAACGCATCGCTTTCGACGCGTCCTCGACGGTCACGACCGGCATGCCGCCGTTGACGGTGCAGGACGGGAGAGTGAAGCGGATGTCGATCCAGATGTCGCTCAGCGGGACACTCAGGGTGACAGTCCCGGCATTCGGGCCGTCGGCGTTCAGCTCGAGCCGTGCGCCGGTGGACGGGTGTGTGGCACTGCGGTTTTCGTTGGCCTGCCACTCATCCGATGCGCCGATGCGGTGTACCGGATTGATGGCGGTACGGCCTGCCCACAGCACGTCGGGCGAATCGAGTACGACCGCGAGGGCACCGGTGACGTCCTCGCGGGCCTGGCGGCGCGACACCACCGGCGTCGGCTCGGCGCCCGAGGCGACCAGCGCGTCGATCGACGCCTGCTCGAAGCGGTCCAGCAGTTCGCCGACCGGCTCGTCGACCCGCGTGATCCCGGCGACCGCCTGCGTGCCGGGGATGATGCACACCTCGTCGGCGGTGTAGCGCGCGTCGTGGGCCTGCCACAACGAGTCGCTGCGCCACCAGCGGCGTACGTCCTTGTCGATGACCGGCACGAAGTTGACGGGCTTGCCCGGCGTCTTACACAGCGTGATGAAGAACGGCACATCGGCGGGGTGCAGCTTCAGGGTCCCGGCATCCGGGTAGCGCTGCAGCAGCCGATCGATCGCGGTCTGCGGATCCTCAAGCAGCGCTTGGCCTTCGGCGGTATCCGCGAAGAGAGTCTCGATCGGGCCGGAGTCCTGCGGATGAAGTCGCGCCTCGACTCGCTTGAGCATGTCGGCGAACCGGTCCCGCCATGTGTCGGCGATCCACGGGCTGCCCGGCGTTGCGGTGTCGGCGGTGCTGTCGCCGTCACCGATCGCCAGCTCGACGTAACGGTTCAGCCACTGCAGGTAGGTCATGCCGCTGACGTCGCCGAAGTAGGGCTTGGCCGTGTTGGCCATCGCCGCGATCAGCTCGTCACGACGGGCCGCCACGGCATCCGCGTCGCCGGCGACCTCGTCGAGCAGCCTGCCGCACCGAGAGGCGGCGTTGTCGATCTCGTGAATGTCCGCGCCCAGCTGGCTACGGCTGGAAGCCATGCCGCCGTTGGCTTTTCCGGCGCTGATCCAGTGATCGGTGCCGGTCGTCTCGACCAGCATCTGCTTGACGGCCGGCGAGGTGGTGGCCTCCAGGGTCGCCATGGCCGCGGTACCGACGAGAATTCCGTCGACCGGCATCTCGGGGAAGCCGTAGGCCTTGGCCCATGCGCCCGACAGGTAGTCGGCCGCTCGTTCGGGCGTCCCGATGCCACCGCCGACGCAGATGGTGATGTTGGACAGTTTGCGCAGATCCGCATAGGTCGCCAGCAGCAGGTCGTCGAGGTCCTCCCACGAGTGATGACCACCTGCGCGTCCGCCCTCGATGTGGACGATGACGTCCTTCCCGGGGACCTCGGCGGCGATGTTGATGACCGACTTGATCTGGCCGACCGTGCCCGGCTTGAACACGACGTGGCTGATGCCGACGGTATTCAGCTCGTCGATCAGCTCGACGGCTTCCTCGAGATCGGGAATGCCCGCGCTGACCACAACGCCGTCGATGGGAGCGCCGGACTGACGCGCTCTCTGCACCAACCGCTTGCCGCCGACCTGCAGCTTCCACAGGTAGGGATCCAGGAACAGCGTGTTGAACTGCACGGCGCGGCCCGGCTCGAGCAGGTTGGTGAGCTCGGCGATGCGGTCGGAGAAGATCTCCTCGGTGACCTGACCGCCACCGGCCAGCTCGGCCCAGTGGCCGGCGTTGGCGGCCGCGGCGACGATCTTGGCGTCGACGGTCGTGGGCGTCATACCCGCCAGCAGGATCGGCGACCGGCCGGTCAGGCGGGTGAACTTGGTGGACAGCTTCACGGAGCCGTCGGGCAGCTCGACCGTGGTCGGCGCGAAGCTGGACCACGGGGGCAGCACCTCGGGCTCGGCGCCGACGGTGAACAGGTTGCGCTGACCGGCGCGGGTGGCGGCGGGAACGATTCCGACGCCCAATCCCCGGATGACGGGCGCGGTCAGGCGAGTCACGGTATCGGCCGGGCCCAGGTCGACGATCCATTTGGCGCCCGACTCGTGCAGCCGCTCGATCTCGGCCACCCAGTCGATGGGACGGACGAAGATCGCCTCGGTCATCTCGTGCGCCATCGCGGCGTCGATACCGCACCTCTCGGCCCAGCCCTCGACGACCGCGACGCCGTCGGCGAGGCGCGGGGTATGGAAGCCGACCTCGACCTGCACTCCGTGGAATTCGGGTGCGAACACCGCTCCGCCGCGCAGCTTGTTCTTGCGCTCGGCCTCTTCCCGTTCGGTGATCTTGCTGCAGTAGAGCTCGAATCGACCCAGTTGCTCCGGCGTCCCGGTGATCACCACGGAGCGCCTGCCGTTGCGAATCGACAGCACCGGCGGAAGCACGGTGCGGACATCCGTACTGAATTCCTCGAGCAGCTCACGCATGCGGTCGGGGTCGACGTTGGTCACCGACACCATCGGCGTCTTGTTGCCGCGACCGACCATGCCCCGTCGTCGGGACATCAACGAACCGGCGGCGCCGATCAGTTGCAGCAGAGCCAGCAGCTCGGCGTCCTTGGTGCCCTTCGCCCGCAGCGATTCGCAGGCCATGATGCCCTGCGAGTGGCCCGCCATCGCGACCGGCGGGGTGTTGTACAGATCCAGGCCCTGCCTGGTGAGCGCGCGGATGGCGGCCATTTGGGCAAGCAGGATGCCGGGGCCCGAGATCGCCGCGGTGACGAGTTGTTTGGTGGCGGGCAGCGACTCCTCGGCGGCCAGGGCCCGCACCCACTGCATCGGCTCGAAGCCGATCGGCCGCACGACCACCAGCTCGCGGGCGACGGGCTGCAGCAGCAGCTCGGCCTCGCCCACGACTTCACTGAGCTCGGACTCGATGCCAGCCGAGCTGACCAGTTCTTCGAGGTTCTCCAGCCACGCGGCGCCCTGCCCACCGAACGCGACGGCGTAGGGCTCACCGGCGTTCAACCGATCGACGAGCGCATGCGCGGAGGGGCGGGCCCCCGGGCGCTCGGTGGTTGACTCTGCCGGCACCCGGTGCTGCTCGTTGATCGTCACGTCTTTATTTCTCCCTCGGTGCTATCTGCGCGTATCGCTCGTCGTCTGTGGTGGCTGTGGCGTCGCTAGAAGCTGACTGGCCCGCGCTCCCCTGCGGGGACCATGCGATTCGGCGTCGAATCCCGACTTGTTCATCCGGTCCAGCGGACATCCCAGCCGTGCTAAGAGTGTCATAAGAGACGACACCATTTTCGCGCCCGAAATGGTTACTAGCGAGTTCTACGCACGGGTAACCGTCTCTGAGATAACGCGCGCCCTCCAACCGGCCTCAGCTATCCGGGACAAACGTCCTGTTGGCAGGTGGTTACGGTCGAGTAGGTGTAACAGCGCTGATCAAGGCGGTATTGTTATCGAATCGTTATCTAAATTTTTCGGCCATCTTCACCTGCGGCATTGCGGCGTGCAGAGTCGACAACTGGACATGATTTGTCTTGTCAGCGAGGCCGGCCACCATCGGAAGTTTGCTGGCGCTACTTACTGACCGGTAAGGTTTTTAATCCCACTGGCCGTATTGCGGCTTGAGTATGTGGTTGATGTCGACCCCGACGCCTCCGACGGAGCGCTTGTCGATCTCGACCTGGTGCAGATGGGCCGCCGGATGGGCGATCTTGCCGGGTGATCCCCAATTGTGCTGCCAGTACCACGCGCCGAGCCCATCCTGGGCAGCCCACTCGATGGTCTTCGAGTTGGCGTAGACGCCGGTGCGCTGATGTCCCAGCACCGCCTCCCAGCCCCGCAGATACGGCGCGACCTGCTGCTTGTACTGCTCGTACGTCGGATCGTCGTCGATCGACGTGTAGATCGGCGCTCCGTAGGAACCACCGGCGGCGACGTGCAACTCCCATCCCCGCTTGGCGTGCGCGACACCGGCGTTCTGCCCGCCGAGCCAGTCGGCGGTGTCCTGCTTGCCGTACTGGTAGCAGGACACGATCTTCAGACCATTTTGATAGAGGTCACGCGCCTCGGCGATCTGGATCGGCTTACCCAGCATCCAGGCACCCCCGGGCCTGCGGTCGGAGACGTACCGAATGGCGCCCAGCGCGCCCGACGCCCGGATGTCTCTGGCGCTGATCACCCCGGCTGCATAGTCGAGCAGGACGCCCAACGGCGCCGCCGAAGCCGTCACGGGAGCAGCCGCGGACACCAGCGTCTGCAGACCTGCGCCCGCGGCAAGCGCGGCGGGCAACGCGACGGCACCTTTCAGCACGTCGCGCCGGGAAATTGACACGTGCCACAGAGTACGACAGCAACATCACTTTTCACGACAGCGCCACTGGTCACACCTGCATCAAGATTTACTGTCACGGCGAGGTAGCCGAGCGAACACGAGCTGGCGTGAAATCCGCGATGAACTGCGGCGCGACCATTCCGATTCCTACGATTGACCATGCCCTCGGACACCATCAGCGCTGGATCTGCTGTGGATGTCCCCGCGGGCGATCAAGAACCGCAGGTCGAGCTGATCGGCGTCCGAAAGGAGTTCGGCGGCGGCGTCGTGGCCGTCCAGAGCGCCGACCTCACAGTCGCGGACGGCGAACTGTTCGCGATCCTCGGCCCGTCCGGATCCGGAAAGACAACCGTCCTGCGCATGATCGCGGGATTCGAGCAGCCCACCGCCGGGACCATCAGGCTCGGCGGCGCAGACGTCACCGCCCGTCCGGCGCGACACCGCGACGTCAACACCGTGTTCCAGGAGTACGCACTGTTCCCGCACATGACCGTCGCGCAGAACGTCGAGTACGGCCTGAAGGTGCGCGGGGTCCCCAAGGCGGAGCGCAGACGTCGAACCAGCGACGAACTCGACTTGGTCCGGCTCACCGAGCATGCGTCCCGACGCCCACAGCAGTTGTCGGGCGGGCAACGTCAGCGCGTCGCGCTCGCACGCGCACTGGTCGGACGGCCACGGGTGCTGCTGCTCGACGAGCCGCTCGGGGCGCTGGACCTCAAGCTGCGCGAGCAGATGCAGATCGAACTCAAGGAGATCCAGCGCGAAGTCGGCATCACGTTCGTGATCGTCACTCACGACCAGGACGAGGCGCTGAGCCTCTGCGATCGGCTCGCGGTGTTCAACCACGGGCGCATCGAGCAGGTCGGTCCGTCGCGCGAGGTCTACGAAAACCCGGTCAACAGATTCGTGGCTGATTTCGTCGGCACCTCGAACGTGCTTGTCGGCGCCGTCGCCGAAGCACTCGTGGGACGTTCCGGAACGTTCGTGGTACGGCCCGAGCGTATCGGCGTCTTCGCGGCAGACACCGACTCGGTGCCCGGCGTGCGCACGGTCGCGGCCACGGTGTCTGAGCTCATCTACGCCGGCCCCACCACCAGGATCACCGCGCGCACGCAGATCGGCGTCGATCTCACCGCCACGGTCCTCACCGCCAGCACCTGGCTGCCGCCCGACCTACATCACGGCAGTCCAATCACGTTGGCCTGGCCAGAAAAAGCTGCACACACCCTGACGAACGAGGAGTAGCGATGCCGTCCAGAACACGAGTCAGTCTTGTGCTCGCCGCGTGCGCCGCCCTCGTGCTGGCCGGCATCACCGGATGCACCGACCAACCCGGCGGAGACGAGCCGCCGCCGAAGCTGGAGCCCATGGAGGCCATCGGCGACGGCGAGGGCGAGCTCAACCTGATCGCATGGGCGGGCTACGCCGAGGACGGTTCGAACGACAGCACCGCCGACTGGGTGACGCCGTTTGAGCGACAGACCGGTTGTCAGGTCAACGTGAAGCTCGGCAACACCTCCGACGAGATGGTGCAGCTGATGCGCAGTGGCCAGTACGACGGCGTATCCGCGTCCGGCGATGCGACGTTGCGGTTGATCTACGCCGGAGATGTCGCCCCGGTGAACACCGATCTCGTGCCGAACTACGCCTCTATTTCGCCGTTCCTCAAAGACAAACCGTGGAATTCGGTGGACGGCAAGATGTATGGGATCCCTCACGGCTGGGGCGCCAATCTGCTGATGTACAACATCGAGGTCGTTCGCGATGCCCCGAACTCATGGGCGGCGGTATTCGACGATGCGGACAAGTACAAGGGCAGGGTCACCGCGTACGACTCCCCCATCTACATTGCCGACGCGGCGCTGTACCTGTCCAAGTCGAAGCCGGAACTCGGCATCAAGGATCCGTACTCGCTGACGCCCGAACAGCTCGACGCGGCAACGGAATTGCTCAAGAAGCAGCGGGAGAGCATCGGCGAGTACTGGTCGGACTACACCAAGGAGGTGCAGGCGTTCGAATCCGGCACCTCGGTCATCGGTACGACATGGCAGGTCATCGCGAACACGATCGGCTCGGAAAACAGGGTGCAGGTCAACACCGTTCTGCCCAAAGAAGGTTCAACGGGGTGGTCGGACACCTGGATGATCTCGTCGAAGGCCGCGCACCCCAATTGCATGTACAAGTGGATGAATTGGATCTCCTCGCCGGAGGTCAATGCCCAGGTCGCCGAGTTCTTCGGCGAGGCTCCGGCCAACACCGAAGCGTGCAAGTACACCGTCGAACCGGACTTCTGCGACATCTACCACGCCACCGACGAAGACTTCGCCGCCAAGATCCATTACTGGACCACACCGCAGAAGAATTGCGTGGACGGCAGCGGGGATAATTGCACGGCCTACAACGAGTGGGTCGACAAGTGGCAGCAGATCAAGGGGTGATGTTGCTCGGGGCCGCCTCGTCGGGGTCCGTGCGACGGCGTATCAGCCTCGGCTTCCTGCTCGTGCCACCCTTGGCCTGGCTGGTGGTCGCATATCTCGGATCCCTTGCCGTGCTCCTGGTTTCGGCCTTCTGGAGCACAGACGCCTTCACCGGCGCGGTGGTGCACTCGTTCACCTTCGACAACATCGTGCGGGTGGCGACCGACGAGCTTTTCCGTACAGCGGCGGTACGCACCGTATCGGTGGCGCTGGCCGTCACCGTGATCTGCGCCGTGCTCGCCGTGCCGCTGGCGTTCTACATGGCCAAGGTCGCGTCACCGCGGGTGCGGCTCGCGCTCGTGGTCGCCGTGACGACCCCGCTGTGGGCCAGCTATCTGGTCAAGGCATACGCGTGGCGCATGCTTCTATCCCCCGAAGGCCCACTGGTCTGGGCGACCGACTACACACCCGGGTATGGCCTGGCCGCCACCATCGTGACACTGACCTACCTGTGGCTGCCCTACATGGTCCTTCCGGTGTTCGCGGCGTTCACCCGCGTTCCGGACTCGCTGCTCGACGCGAGCGCCGACCTCGGCGCCTCCGACATGTCCACCCTCCGAATGGTGCTGGCGCCGTTGGTGTTCCCCGGTATCGCCGCGGGCTCGATATTCACCTTCTCGCTGTCGCTCGGTGACTACATCGCGGTGACGATCGTCGGCGGCAAGACTCAATTGCTCGGCAACATCATCTACGGCCAACTCGTCACCGCCAACAACCAGCCGCTGGCCGCCGCGTTGTCGATCATCCCGCTGCTGGCGATTGTGGCGTATCTGTTGGCGATGCGGCGCACGGGCGCGCTGGAGAACATCTGATGCTGTCGAACACCGCCCGTCGCCTCGTCCGGGGCTGGACGCTGCTCGTGTTGCTGTTCCTCTATGCGCCACTGCTACTCGTGGTGATCAACGCGTTCAACACCTCCCGCACATTCGCTTTTCCCCCGACGGGATTCACGCTGCACTGGTGGTCGGACGCCTGGAACAGCCACGGTATGTGGCAGTCACTCGTGAACTCGGTTGTCGTCGGTCTCGGCGCAACGGTCATCGCGCTGGTGCTGGGCACGATGGCAGCCTTCGCCGTGCGGCGTTACGACTTCTTCGGCAAGCATGTGGTGAGTCTGCTTGTGGTACTACCGATCACGCTGCCGGGGATCGTCACCGGCATTGCGCTGAATGCGACGTTCACATCCGCACTCGGCATGTCGCTGGGCATGGCCACCGTCATCATCGGGCACGCGACGTTCTGCATCGTGATCGTCTTCAACAACACTCAGGCGCGGCTGCGCCGGATGGGAAGCAGCCTGGAGGACGCCTCGGCCGACCTCGGCGCGTCGCCGTGGCAGACCTTCCGCTACGTGACCTTCCCGACGATGCGGGGATCGGTGGTCGCGGGTGCGGTGCTGGCGTTCGCCCTGTCCTTCGACGAGATCGTCGTCACGACGTTTACGGCAGGCCCGGCCGTGCAGACACTCCCGATCTGGATTTTCGGAAACCTCTTCCGGCCCAACCAGGCCCCCGTGATCAACGTCGTCGCCGCCGCGCTGACCATTGTCGCAATAATCCCGGTGTGGCTGGCGCAGCGCTTCGGCGGAGATCCTGCCGTCAGCCGGGTGTAGTGCCCGCACACCGACGCAGGAGCTCGCTCAGCAAGCCGCCGGCTGGGTGGCCGGTGGCCACCGTCGCCAGCTGCCGCCGCAGCGACTCCTCCATGCGAATCGACAAGACGTGACCCCATAGCTCGCGGTAGTCCCTCGCCATCTGCCCCAGGTCGTCGAGCTCGCGCGGCTTAGGCCGATGGTCCTTCCCGAACTTCGCCTCGACGGAATCGCCAAGCGCCCGGACGAAGCCACTGACCAGGCCGTCGGCGGCGTCCCGCGACGACTCGTAGATTCGCAGCAGCGCGCGGACGTAAAGCAGCTGATCGGACGTGCGGCCCAGAATCTCGGCGATCGACGGGTCGACGACGACGACGCTGCCGGCCCGTGCCTCGGCGAAGCCGAGTTCGATCAACTTTCGCGCCGCCTCACTGTCGGGATCGATGCGGACGGCACGGGGTTTTGGGGCCGGCTCACCGCCGGAGGGCCGTTGGTCGCCGGCGTCGGACGCACCGTCGGGTTCGTCGTTCGGCGTGGGCCCCAACAGTGCTCGCTGGATACCCAGGATGTCGGCCAGGTCGGCGCCTTGACGCATGCTCGCGAAGAACTCGGCGATGTGGGCCGAGTTGAAGCCGCGGCGCAGCAGCTGGTTGATGGTGCGCAACTGTGACAGGTGGTAGTCGTCGTAGAACGCCGAACGGCCGACGCGGCGGGGCGCGTCGAGCAGCCCGCGTTCGCGGTAGGCGCGGATATTGCGGGCACTGACGCCGGATATCTGGGCGAGTTCTTCCAGACGGTACTCAGCCATTGAAAACCGCCCCGATCGACATCGGGGCGCGGAGTAGCCGTGGACCGCGACGGTTCATCGCTCCACTCTAGCGCGCACGTGCAGATTTAGCGAATGGTTACCTAACAGGAGAATGAGTCTTTAGCTACTCCTGTAATGGGTTTCTATCTGCATATTTACCTCTGTGGTAATTTTTGATCATATTTGAATGCAACCTCTCAGCCAACTTTGTTTGTCGAGGCTGGCCGATCGGGTGAGTGATTTCACGGTTGACGGATTGGCTTCCTGAGCGGTCGTTGCGGGAGGATGAATTTGGCAGACATTAAGACAAATCGGCGGTAGTGAGGTTTCGGCGTGCGTCCCTGGATCGTGTGGACCACCGGACTCTTCGCCTATATCGTCGCCGTCCTCGACCGCACCACGCTCGGGGTTTCCGGCCTGGACGCGGCCGACCGATTCACCGCAAGCCCCACCGTCTTGTCGGCGTTTGTGGTGCTGCAGGTCGTCGTCTACGCGGGCGCGCAGGTACCGGCCGGGCTACTGCTCGATCGGTTCGGTTCCAAAACGCTGATCGTCGCGGGTGCCACGCTGATGGCGTCGGGCCAGCTGGCGTTGGCCTTCACCGAATCCCTGCCGGTCGCGATCGGTGCGCGCGCGGTCGTCGGACTGGGGGACGCGTTCACCTTCATCTCCGTGCTGCGCCTGGTTCCGCATTGGTTCAGCCCCCGGCAGGTGCCGCTGGTCACGCAGCTGACCGGGATCTGCGGCCAGCTCGGCCAGGTGCTGTCCGCCATCCCGTTCTTCGCTCTGCTCGCCGGCTCGGGCTGGACCACCGCCTACGTCTCGGTGGCCGCGCTGGGAGTGCTGTCGATCGTCCTCACCCTGCTGCTGGTCCAGGACACTCCCGAGGGCCGCATCGTCGAAGCCGAAGCCACGTCGCTGCGCGAAATACTGGTCAGCGTGAAAACGGTGTGGCTGCGACCGGGGACCCGGTTGGGCTTCTTCACGCATATGGGCACACAGTTCTCGGTGACGGTGTTTGCGCTGATGTGGGGTGTGCCGTATCTGACTGTCGCTCAGGGTCTTTCGGCAACCATCGCAGGCACCTTGCTAACTCTGTCGGTGGTCGCCGCGATCTCCGCCGGCATTCTGGTCGGCATCTTCACCGGACGTCATCCGAACCGCAGGTCGCGGCTGGTGCTCTGCATCATCGCCAGCAACGCCGTCATCTGGTCCGTGGTGTTGGCGCTGCCCGGCCGGGCGCCGCTGTGGCTACTGGTGGTTCTCGTGGTGGTCATCTCGGTCGGCGGCCCCGGATCGATGGTCGGGTTCGACTTCGCCCGAACCTTCAATCCTCGGGCCACGCTCGGCACCGCGTCGGGCATGGTCAACATGGGCGGTTTCATCGCGTCGCTGTTGGTCATGCAGTTCATGGGCGTCATCCTCGACGCGGTGGGCGACATCTCGTTCGAATCGTTTCGGCTGGCGTGGACGGTTCAGTACGCCGTCTGGGCGCTTGCGGTGGTGGGCATCCTCATCACGCGCCGCAAGGCGCGCGCCGTGATGCGGGCGGAGAACGCAAGTCCACATCTCGTGATCGAGGGTTTCGAACCGCATCCCGCGCCGCGATAGCTCCGATCAAGCGGGTGTCGCCTTCTCCTTGGCACGGTGATGGCCAAGCAGTTCGTATCCGATCACCGTCACCAGCGGCGCCAATGTGACGACCAGCAGACAGTTCGCCATCGAACGGCCCGAATCGGCCAGCCACACCGCAACGGCCAGCACCACGGCGGTGAGTCCCAGCAGCAGCACGAGAACGGGTTCTGCCTTGCGCACGATCACCATGTAGAGCGCGTAGATAGAGGCGATGTACAGCCCAACCGGCACAGCGACAGTCAAGACGGTCTCGGCCGCACTCAGTTTCGAGTGGTGCTCGATGTAGTAGGCGGCGGCGTGCAGACCGGCGCCCGTTGCCACGATGGCGCCGTACATCACGATCGGCAGGTACCCGAACCAAAACGAGCGGTCGCGGTGGGCGTGCAGCAGTTCGGCGTGCGGCACCACGAAATACGACCACCACATGCCAAACGTGAGCCCCACGCCTGCGACGGCGACGAACGCGGCGTCGAACGTCCAGCCCTGCGCGCCGACCACGGCCGACAACGACGCCACCGTTCCGACCACACCTTCGCCGAGAGCGATGATCGCCAGCAGGCCGTAGCGTTCGGCAATGTGGTGCGCGTGCCACGGGGTGCCGCCCCTGCGGGTCTCGGCCAACAGCGGGCCCAGAGTCTCCACCCCGATCAGGAGTGCGACCACGATGAGCGTCACCGGAACCGACGTGTGCAGCAGCAGGGCGGCCAACCAGCCGACCTGTGCGAGGGTCACCCACAGCGCGTAGGTCAGGCACGCCGACCGGTGTTCGGGGTCTTGGCTGGCCGCGCGTAACCACTGCCCCACCAGGGCAATTCGCATGACGATGTACCCGCCCACCATGACGCGGTTGTCGACGTGCTGGCCGTGTTCGATCGAGGCGAACATCGGCGGGAAGCCGAGCGCCATGATGATGACGCCGACCATCTGCAGCATCGTCATCAGCCGGTAGACCCAGTCGTCGGTGTCATACGCCGAGGCGAACCAGCTGAAGTTGATCCACGCCCAGCACACCGAGAACGTGGCGAGGGAGAAGCCGAGCAGGCCCGCGCCGATATGATTTTCGGCCAGGAGGTGGGCGAACTCATTGGCGGCGATGCCGAACGCGATGACGAACGTCAGGTCGAACAGCAGCTCCAGCGGCGTCGCAACACGGTGCTGTTCGTCGGGGTCACGACCCGTCATCCGGCGCACCCGGTGCTGGATGATCGTCGGTCGCTGCGCTTCAGTCATGTGGTCTGTCCTTTCCGGCTACATTTCACCGCATCCCCTGGCGAGGCACCGCACGACATCGGTGAGATATGGAGTAGCGCACTACTCACGCCCTGGCGGGTAGCGGGATCCACGATCGAAACGTGGACCAGTTCTCAGTGAGCCTGCTCGGCGACTTCGCGGTGTATCACGGCGATCGGCACGTCACCCTGCCTCCCGCCTCTCAACGGCTTGTCGCGCTCGTCGCGATGAAGCGCAAACCTGTGCACCGCCTCTGGGTGTGCACCAAGCTCTGGCCGAACGTCCATCTCCCCAAGGCCGTCGCGAGCCTGCGATCGGCGCTGTGGCGCCTCCGGCCCGCCGGCGCCGGGCCCCTGCTGACGGTGGATCCGCAGTACCTTCAGCTCTCTCCAGACGTCTACGTCGACTTTCACCACTCGGCCGATCTCATCGAGCTGCTGCTCGACGACAATGCCGACGCACAGTTGATGGCCGACTTGCTTCCGCTGCTTCGGGCGGGCGACCTCCTCGACAGGTGGTTCGAGCAGTGGGTCATCAGCGATCGCGACCACTACCACCTCAAGCGCAAGACGGCTCTGCAGATGATCGCCGACCGCTGCGCCGCCGAACCGAGGACCTCGTGAACGCGTTCTGGGTGGTGAGCATCTCGGTCTGCGTTCCGCTCGCCGCGATCGGCCTGTACAACCTGCAGGTGCGCCTGGAGCGGTGGGACCACGACCGGCACGCAGAAGACTGACGGTCGACCGGGGGGCGGTCAGACCTTGCGACTGGCCGGGGCAACAGCGCACCGCGGCGGGACGGTCCGCAGTGACAAGATGAGAGCATGAGCGCAAGGCCGGGCCCCGACGCCGTCGCCGTCGTCTTGGCAGCCGGTCTGGGAACCCGGGTCGGCGCCGACGGTAACAAGGCCTATCTGCGGATCGCAGGCCGCTCCATGGTGGCGTGGTCGATCGACACGTTGACACGAGTGCCCGAGATCGCTCGTACCGTGCTGGTGTTCCGGCGCGGAGAGTACGAGTTGGCCAGGGATACGCTGCAGAGTGAAGTACCAACGGCCACAGTCGAGTTCGTCGAGGGAGGCGACACCAGGCACGCGTCGGAGTCCAATGTGCTGCGGTATCTTGCCACCGACATCGACTCTGGGGCCGTCGACGTCGTCATCATCCACGATGCCGCCCGGCCGGTCGCCGGGCCGGACATGTTCGTCACCGCGCTGTCGGTCGCCCGCGAGTTCGGTGGCGCCATCCCCGCGATGCCGGTCGCGGATGTGATTCGCACCCGCGGCCATGACGTCGAATTGTTGGCCGGCTCCGCAGCATTGGTGCGCGTCCAGACCCCCCAGGCCTTTCGCGCAGCGACGCTGCTGCAGGCATACCGCGCGGCCGAACGTGAAGGGTTCGAGGGGACGGACACATCGTCGTGCGTGGAAGCGTTCACCGATGTCGAGGTCCGCACCTTCCGCGGCGAACAGCGCAACCTCAAGGTGACCTACGCTGCGGACATCGCGGTCGCCGAACGCCTTCTCACGCGCCGCTGATCCTGCTCGCGGTGATCGCTTCGACGAACTCGGCGTCCTCGGGCAGCTCGGCACGGAACGCATCGGGGTCACCGTCGACGAAGGTGACGGGCACCGCGGCATCGATGGCCACCGCGATCTCGTCGAAGTCTGCCGACGCGCCCCGTTCGAGCAGTCCGGCCAACGCGTCGACGGTGAAACCGCGCGGATATTGGACGGCGCGCAACACCGACCGATCGACGGTGGCGGTGATCGACCCGTGTCCGTCGACGGCCTTGACACTGTCGGTCACCGCCAGTGCCGGCATCACGACTGCGCCACCACAGCGCATGCCTTCGACGACACGGGCGGCAAGGTCGGCCGGCGCCAACGGTGTGGCGATGTCGTAGACGAGCACGTGGCTCGTCGAGAACGCCGCTCGCTGCAGATATTCCAGCGCCGCGCCGAGACAGTCGGCCCTGTGAGCCAATCCACCTACCGCCGCGACACTCACCGCTGCCAGATCCCGGGACGCGAGAGCGGTGCGCACGTCGCCGACAAGCGACGCGGCAGTGGCGATGACAGTCCGACTCGGTTCTTCCACCGTGTCGAGCATCGATCGCACGATTCGGGGCAACGGCGGCTCGGTCCCCACCGATAGGAACGCTGCCGCCGGGTTGTCGACGACCGAAACCGGCAGCGGCACAACGGCCGAAAGCTCCACTTTCGCGCGCCGCTAGACCGGGTCGAAGGTGTTGATCAACCAGCGGCCGTCGATCTTCTTCAGTCCGACCTTGACGCTGCTCGCTGCGAACGAGCCGTCCGGATTCTCCTTGCTGGTGGTGACCTGGTTTACGAACACCAACACCGTGGCGGAGTCGGGTTGCATATCTGACACCGCTGCCCGCACTACCGATGCGGCCGTCTTGACCTGCTTTTCCTTGGCCGCGGGAGTGACGATCTGCTCGGTGAATTGCGTGTAATACGAGAGAAAGTCGCCGGTCAGATTCGACTTGGCGGCGGCGAAGTCCTTGTCGAGAGACTCCGGCGAATACGACAACAACGCCACGGTGCCGTTTTTCGCGGCTTCCAGAGCGACGTTCGTTGCGTCCGCGTTGGTCTGCTGGTCTATCCGGTACTGAGAGAAGTACAGCCACCCGGCAACGCCGGCAGAGGCAACCAGTGCGACCGCGACGAGGATGGCCCCGATATTTCGGCGGACGATGCCCCGGTCGCCGCCGCGCGCGGGCTTTTCATCGGATACCTTCTCGGCGGAGGCCTCGGCGGTGCCGTCGCTGGAATCGTCTGTCGATTCGCCGGACTCAGTGATCTCGACGGCTTGGCTACTTTCCTCGGCGGTCGGGTCGTCCGCCGGCACTGTGGTGTTCTCGTCGGCGCTCATGGCACGAACTCGACTTTCGCCATCTTGATCTGTCCGCCGTCCACTCGTTCCAGGCTGACCTGCAATCGCCATGCGCGCGGCTCTTGTTTGGCGCCTGAGGAATTGGTCACGCGGGAGGTGGCCGCAACCAGCACGACCGCCTGATTCGGGGTCATCGACTCGACGGCGGCGGCGGTGACGGTCACGTCCGTGATGACTTTCGAATCCTGAGCGACCTTGACGAAATCCGCAGCCTGGTCTTCGAAGTCCGCTTTGAACTGGCCGGTGGTGTTCTCGATGATGCGCTGAACGTTGTCTTCGGCGGTGTTGAAGTCCAGCGACATCAGCGTCACGACTCCCTGCCGGCCGGCGGCGGCGAACTCTGCATTGAGCTGTTGATTCTCGGTTGCCTTCCGGTGCTCGTTCACCATGAGCACGCTGGCGGTTATCAATGCGGCGGTGCAGAGGACCGCGAGTGTCATCGCCACCACCTTGACGATGAGCCCCCAGCGGCGTCCCTTCGGAGCGGCCTCCTGGTCGTAATCAACGGCAGCGCCCTCGACGGCGGCCTGGGTCTCCACCGCTTCATCCGCCGCGACCTCGTCGTCGGCCTGGTTCTCCGCGTCGGCCTCGGCTTTGGCTCTGGCTTCGGCCTCCTGCGCCTCGCGACGCAACCGGATCGCCTTTGCCTTCGCGCGCGCCGCGGCGGCAGCGGCTTCGGCCTCGGCCGCCTCGGCTTCGGCCTCCTCGGCCAGTGTCAGCGCATCGTCGGTCGTGCCGTCCGCCTCCAGTGGCGGTTCCACGGCGCGCTGATCAGTGTCGGTCGCCGACGCGCGGCGCCTGAATGACGGCACAGCGACCTCCTTGTCTGTATGTCCCACTACTCACGAGAATGCCATTTTCTTTTATTGCGTATCGCCGCGACGATACCCTCCACTCAAAGGCCGGACTGATGCCGCCCTTCCTGCGGAAATGCTATTTACACGCTGTGCACGCGCTCAGCTGTGCAGCTTCTTCAAGTCGTCCTTCACCACCTTGCCGGTGGCGTTCAACGGCAGCTTGTCGAGGAACTCTACATACCGGGGCACCTTGAAACCCGCCATTCGTCCGCGGCTCCACTCGATGACGTCGTCGCTGCTCATCGCTCCTGCGTCGGCCTTCACCACGATGAACGCCTTGCCCACCTGACCCATCCGCTCGTCCGGCACGCCGATGACCGCGGCCTGCGCGATCGCCGGATGCTCGAGCAGAAAGCCCTCGATCTCGGCGGGATAGGCGTTGAATCCGCCGACGATGAACATGTCTTTCTTGCGGCCGACGATCCGCAGCCGTCCCGCGGCGTCGAGGGTGCCCAGATCGCCGGTGTGCAGCCAGCCGTCGCGATCGATCGCCTCGGCGGTGGCGACGGGGTCATCGAGGTATCCCTGCATGACGTTGTAGCCACGCACCAACACTTCGCCGTCATCGGCGATCCGCACCTCGACGTCCTCGCACGGCAGGCCCGCCGTGGTCGCGACGTCCTCGGGTGAATCACCCGGCCGAGACAACGTGACGTTGCCCGCCTCGGTGAGCCCGTAGCCGGTCATCAGCGATTCGAAGGGCAGGTCGTCGCGGATGCGCCTGATGAGTTCGACCGGGATGTCCGCGGCGCCCGTAACCGCGGCCCGCAGCGTGGCGAGCTTGGTCTTGTCAGCGACCGTGAGTAGCGAGTGGTATAGCGTCGGCGGGCCGGGCAGCATCGTGATGCGTTCGGCCGCAACGAGTTCCACCACGCGATCGATGTCGAACACCGCAAGCGGCACCATTGTCGCGCCGCGCAGGAACGACGCGACCAATCCGGCCTTCAACCCGAAGGTGTGGAAGTACGGGTTGATCATCAGGTAGCGGTCACCTTCACGGAGGTCCGCCAGCGTGGCCCACTCCTCGTAGGCTCGTAGCGTCTGAAGATGATTCATCCTGGCGCCCTTGGGCCTGCCGGTCGTGCCCGATGTGAAGATGATGTCGGAGATGTCGTCTCCGCTGACCTGCCGATGCAGAGGTGAACCAGAGGCCAGGAAGCCCGACTTCAGGTCGATGACCGGCGGACGCCGGCCGGTGTTCAAAGAGGGCAGAGAGTAATCCTGGTTCAGGAAGCCCTGTTGGACCATGACGGCCTTGGCCCCACTGCGGACGATGATGTCGCCGGCCTCGTCAGCCTTGAACCGCGTGTTCACCGGGACCAGCACCGCACCCGCGGTCATGATTCCGAACGCGGCGATCATCCATTCCGCGGAGTTCGGCGCCCAGATGGCTACCCGATCGCCCTTCTCGATACCGAGGTCCGCGAACGCCCCTGCCGCACGACGGATCCGATCGACGACCCCGGAAAAGGTGAGGCGCAGCGAACCGTCGACAACCGCTTCTGCATCGCCGAAGCGGTCCGCCGCGCTCAAGACCATCTCGGGGATGGTCTGGAAAGGTTGACTACCCGTCACACGGTGACAAGGCGGCCGAGGTTGCCGCCCATGATCTTCGCCTGGTCTTCGAGCGCAAGATGTTCGAGCGCGGTCACGTAGTGGGTCGGCTCAGCCAGGCCCTCCGGGTGCGGCCAGTCGGAGCCGTACAGCACCTGTTCCACGCCGATCAGGTTGATGAGCTCGTCGATGCCCTCCTCGTAGAACGGGCTGACGTAGATGCGGTTCTTGATCTCCTCGATCGGGTTGCCGAGGAAGGCCTCCGGCGCCTTCTTCCATACCTCTGCCATTGAATCCAACAGCGGGAACATCCACTTCGAGCCGGCCTCGACGATGCCCACCTTCAGCTTCGGGAACCGGAACAGCGCACCGTGAATCACCCAGGAAGCCACCGCATCCTGAATCGGGCGCCACTCGTTGAGGATCGACATGGCGTTGGTCTGGAACGGCAGCATCTCCTGGGCCGCACCGTCCCACTCGGAGGTGTACCGGGAGTAGCCACTGTCAGACGAGTGCATACCGACGAAGATGTCGTACTCGACGACGCGCTCCCAGAAGGGATCGAACTCGGGCAGCGCGAACGAACGCGGGCCGCGGAAGCCCGGCACCGGTGCGGGACGGATGAGGATCGCGCGAGCACCGCGCTTGACGCACCACTCCAGTTCCTCGATGGCCTTCTCGACAATGGGCAGGGTGATCACCGGCGTGGTGAAGATCCGGTTCTGGTAGTTGAAGCCCCATACCTCATGCAGCCACTCGTTGAGCGCGTGGATGATCACGTGGATGGCGACCGGATCGTCGGACAGGCGTTCCTCGATCAAGCTGGCCAGGGTCGGGAACATCAGCGAACGGTCGATGCCCAGCTCGTTCATCTTCTCGAGGCGCGGCTCGGGCTCGAAGAACGCCGGAATGGCGCGCATCGGCTCACCGAACAGCTCGCGCTTGCTCTTGCCGTCGGGGTTTCCGAACTTGAAGTACTCCTCCCAGGCGCCCGGCTTGGCGACGACGGAGAAGGTGGGGTTCGGGATGTAGTTACTGATCACGCCCTTGAGCGCGATCTTGGTACGGCCATTGATCTCGACGTACTGGACGATATCCTTGTACTCCTTGGGGAGGTACTTGGTCATCGCCTCCGGCGGCTCGTAGAGATGGTTGTCCGCATCGAACAGCGGAAACGGAATGTCGACGCGGTGCGACAGCTGGCCCATGAAAGACTCCTTATCCTCTGACGAGAATCCTATTCTCCTAGCGCGATGGTAACAAGGTTTTCGCCGTAGTGGTAATGACGTTACCGGCGGGGTTGCCTACCGCTCACGCATGCAATGACTGCCTGACGCGAAACTTCTGAACCTTGCCACTCGCAGTGCGCGGGTAATCGTCCACCCGGTGCAGCTCCTCGGGCCACTTCTGGACCGCGACACCCTGCGCCTTGAAGTGTTCTCGCACCTCGTCAAGCGTCGGCATCTCCGAGCCGTCGCGAACGCGCAGCACTGCGGCCGCGCGCTCGCCCAGACGGTCGTCGGGCACCGCGACGACCACGGCTTCGGCGACGGCCGGCATACCGAGCAGGACCTCCTCGACCTCCAGCGCGCTGATGTTCTCGCCGCCCCGGATGATCACGTCGGCCTTGCGATCGGTGATCGTGAGGTAGCCGTCGTCGTCGAGGACACCGACATCGCCGGTGCGGTACCAGCCGTCGGCGTCGAACGCGCTCGCGGTGAGCGCCTCGTCGGTATAGCCGAGGCACAGGTCTGGCCCTCGGCTGAAGATCTCGCCGTCGGGCCCGAGCCGGATCTCCACCCCGGGCCGGACGTCGCCGTCGGTGAACAGGCGCTTGTCTTCCGGCGCGCTGCGGCGCGACCCGGTGATCGACGGGTGCTCGGTACTGCCGTAGGAACGGAACACGAACATGCCGAGATCGGCCAGGCGCCGTGTCACTGCCGCCGGAACCGTCGAGCCGCCCAACCCGACCGTCGTGAAGTGGCGCACGTGGTCCGGCGTGCAGTCCGGATGGTCGAGCACGCTCGTGACGAAATACGGCGGCCCGCCGCCGATCGACAAACCGTCGCGTTCGATGAGCTCGAGTACCCGGCCCGGGTCCCACACGTCACACAGATCGATGGGCGCTCCTTCGAGCACCGGGATGAGAAATGCGCCGAGCATCCCGATGAAGTGCCCCACCGGGGTCGCCGTCAGCTGCCTGCCGCGGTCAGGCGGGTAATTCTCGAGAAGCTGCCGCGTTTCGAAACCGAGGGTCTGGTGGCTGTGGATGACGCCTTTGGGATTGCTCGTGGTACCCGAGGTGAAGGCGATCAGCGCCGGGCTCGCGGGGTCCGCCGCGATGGTGCCCGGCATGGGGTCGTCCGCAAGAAGGTCGTCGAACGTTTCGCCGACCAGCCCGACGATCGGCACGTCCGCGCAAAGGTCGGCCTGAAAGGTCATGCGGCCGAATTCGGCGGTGGTGATGAAGACCTTCGGCCGTGCCGTCGTCATGATGTGACCGAGTTCTTTGCGCCCGTAGAAGTGCACGATCGGCACGACCACCGCACCCAGGAAGGTCGCGGCCCAGAACGCGGCGGCGGCCTCCATCCAGTTGGGCAATTGGATTGCGACGACGTCACCCGCGCCCACGCCGCGCGACCGAAGTCCCGCCGCCAGCCTGCGGGCCTGGGTTTCGACGTCACCGAAGGTGCCGGAGTACGGCCGCACCGCGGAATGCACGTTGAAGGCCGTCGCTGGATTGGCCGCCAGTCCGCCGGCCACCAGGTCCCCGAGTGTTTCCTGTGTCCACCAACCTTCGGCGACGTAGCGTTTCGTCAGGTACTCAGGGATTTTTCGCATGTATTCGGCTGCACCTCCGCGTCGGGCCCGATGCTATTCTCCGCTAGAGAGAATGCCAATACCGGGAATGGAGAACGCTAGATGGTGGACCTCGAGCTGGACGACGGGCTGGCGGTCATCACCATCGACCGACCGCATGCCCGCAACGCCATTTCCCTGGAGACGATGGACCAACTGGAGAAGGCGCTCGACAGCGCTGACGGTGCCCGGGCGCTCGTCATCACCGGCGCCGGTGACCGCGCCTTTGTCTCCGGCGGCGACCTCAAGGAACTCAGCGCGCTGCGCACCGAGCTCGACGCCTCGGCGATGGCTTTCCGCATGCGGACCATCTGTGACCGGATCGCCGGCTTTCCCGGGCCGACGATCGCGGCATTGAACGGGCACGCACTGGGCGGGGGCGCCGAGTTCGCGGTGTCTGCGGACATCCGGGTCGCGGCCGACGACATCAAGATCGGATTCAACCAAGTGGCGCTGGAGATCATGCCGGCGTGGGGCGGCGCCGAACGTCTCGTCGCGCTGGTGGGTTACAGCCAAGCGCTGCTGCTGGCGGGCAGCGGCACCATCGTCGGTGCAGCGGAGGCCGAACGGCTGGGGCTGGTGGACCGCGTCATCCCGCGGGCATCGTTCGACAGCGGCTGGCGTGATCTCGCCCGCGCCATGGCCGGCCGTCCGGCAGGAGAGATCAAGCGCGTCATGAAGGGGGCGACGACGACGGAGGCTGTCGCAGCCTTTGCGCGCCTGTGGGTTTCAGACGAACACTGGTCAGCCGCCGACAAGGTGATGAAGCGCGACAAGTAGCGCCTACCCCCCGAGGACGCGGATCGGATCGCTACCGTCCCAGTCGACTGCGGCATCACGTACGAATTTACCCATGCCGGAAGTGATTTCGTTGTCTTCCATGATCTCGATGACGGTGGCGGGACTATTCGGCGGCTCGAGATAGGCGAACCGTGTTCCGACGTTCTCGTCTCCGAGCCAGACCACCGGCCAGCCGGCATCACGCACAGATGCCATCGTCGCGTCGAAATCATCCGTCCAGTACGCGAGTTGGTGGTAGCCAGGACCACTGGCCGCGAGAAATTCGGTGTAGATGCTCGGGGTGCTGTCCTCTTGCTGGATCAGCTCGATCTGCATCTCCCCGCTGTTGGCTAGCGCCATCGAGATCGTGACCTCACACGGGTCGCCGCGATAAGACGCTCGTATGGGAATACCCCGCATGACGAAGAACGGGCCGACACCCAGGTCGATCCACGGCACGAGCGCGTCGTCGAGATCCTCGACGATGTAACCGATCTGTCGGATCGGTCCGGGCAGGATGCTCATGACTGCGGGATCACCGTGACACCGGACTGCACCCGCGCGATCTGCGTGGTGCGGCGGGCGATGCGCCATCCGTCGGGAGTACGGGCGAGTTCGTCGTCGTAATGACCAAGGGCCTCAACCCAAGTGGCCGGATCGTCGGGAACCGCCTGCAGATGCGCGAAGACATAGGATCTGGCGGTGGCCCGATCGCCGTCGACAGTGATCGTGAAGTTGGACAGCCGGTGGTAGGTGGGCCCCATCGAGCTGTGGAGCTGCTCCATCAACCCGCTGATGGCATCGACACCCGAATAACGCCCGACCTCGCCGTAGTCACAGTCGACATCCTCGGTCCAGCAGGTGCGCAACAGCGCCCAGTCCTTGAAATCGATTCCGGTGGCGTAGCGGATCAGAACGTCGGCGATCTGCGCTTTGTCGGCATCCACACGGGCAGGCTAACGCGTTGCAACCGCGGCCAGCACCATGAATGCGAGAAGAACACCGAGTCCCCATCGGTACGCATAGGGTGATGACGTGCGGCGTTGGCGCGGCGATCCGGTCGATCGCGTGCTGGTTGCGGCGTCGGAACTCGAACTTCCGCCCGCCGTGTTCAAGACGTGTCCGTGGCAGCCCCGGGAGCTCATCGACACCGGTCTCCGGCAATGGTTGAGGTGTTGCGGCGCGGCCCTGCGCGACGATCAGGTCATCGGGATGCCATCTCACGCCGTTGACGAGGCATGGCACGGCCTGATCCTGTGCACCGCCCGGTACGCCGCGTTCTGCGAAAGGGCATACGGCCGGTTCCTTCATCACCATCCCGAGGGCGGGGCACCCGCAGGCACCGTCACCGATTCGGCGGAGGAGCAACTGCGAAGGACGGTGATCGCCTGGTCGATGGTGGGGAGGCCGGGTGAGCAATGTGTGCTGTGGGACCTCGATCGGAGTGTCGGGGTGGATCAGCCGTGGGGCGTGGATCCCGCGAAGGTGACGGCGATCGAGGCCGACATCTCTCGAGTCATGTGAGCGGCGGCAACAGCTGATGCGGACATTGTTCTCTCTAGACGAGAACGTCATTTCCGATTATGGTCACTCCGTGTCCACCCAGAAAGCGCTCGCCCCCGAGATCTCCACGTGGCCCGACGAGAACCCGCAGCTGATCGGCAGTCGCTGCGGTGTGTGCGGAGCGACCACCTTCCCTGTCCAGCAGCGCTGCCCAAAGTGCAGCGGCGGCGAGATGACCGACGTGCATCTCCCCCGCCAGGGCACCCTGGTCGCCTGGACGACGCAGGGCTTTCCGCCCGGCGCCCCGTACAAGGGGCCCGCGGGTAAGGACTTCGTGCCGTTCGGCGTGGGCCTGGTCCAGCTCGATGACGTGATCCGCGTCGAGGGCCGGCTGACCGAAAACGACCCCGAGAAGCTGCAATTCGGCATGCAGGTCGAGCTGACCATGGTGCCGTTCACCACCGACGACGAGGGCAACGAGATCATCACCTTCGCCTTCCAGCCCGTCTAGAGAGGACCGTGACATGACCAACGACGTTGCGATCATCGGAGTGGGACTCCATCCGTTCGGCCGGTTCGACAAGACAGCCATGGAGATGGGCGCCGAAGCGATCCAGCTCGCCCTCACCGACGCGGGTGTCGACTGGAAGGACATCCAGTTCGGCTTCGGCGGCAGCTACGAGGTTTCCAACCCCGACGCTGTCACCCGCCTGGTGGGGCTGACCGGCATCACCTTCACGAACGTGTTCAACGCGTGCGCGACCGCGGCATCGGCGATCCAGCAGACGGCCGACACGATCCGACTCGGCAAGTACGACATCGGCATCGCCATCGGCCTGGACAAGCATCCCCGCGGCGCATTCACCGACGACCCAGCCAAACTGGCCCTGCCCCAGTGGTATGCCGAGAACGGCCAGTTCGTCACTACCAAGTTCTTCGGCATCAAGGCCAACCATTACATCCACAAGCACGGCATCTCCCAGGAAACGTTGGCGCGGGTGGCGAACAAGAACTTCCGCAACGGTGCGCTGAACCCGAACGCGTTCCGCCGCAAGGAGATCTCGGTCGACGAGATCCTCAACTCTGCGGTGCTGAACTACCCGCTCACCCAGTACATGTTCTGTGCTCCGGACGAGGGGGCGGCCGCGGTGATCATGTGCCGCGGGGACATCGCCCACAAGTTCACCGACAAGCCGGTGTTCGTGCGTGCCAGCGAGATTCGGACCCGCACGTACGGTGCCTACGAGGTGCACGCCACGAGTGCGCCTCTCGACGAGGACCCGTCGCCGACGGTGTACGCCGCCAAGGCGGCCTACGAGGCGGCCGGAATCGGTCCCGACGACGTCGACATCGCCCAGTTGCAGGACACCGATGCGGGTGCAGAGGTGATCCACATGGCCGAGACCGGCCTCTGCGCGGACGGCGAGCAGGAGAAGCTGCTGGCCGATGGCGCCACCGAGATCCACGGCACCATCCCGATCAACACCGACGGCGGTCTGATCGCCAACGGCGAACCCATCGGCGCCTCGGGTCTGCGGCAGGTCCACGAGTTGGTGCGCCAGCTTCGCGGCGAGGCGGGTGACCGGCAGGTTCCCGGGGAGCCGAAGGTCGGTTTGGCGCAGGTCTACGGCGCGCCGGGCACCGCCTCGGCGACGATTCTTTCGGTCTGAGCCAGATCGAGCATTCGGCCCACCGTGCGAAAACATGGTTCTAAAATTCGGGGAATGAAGTTTCCGGCCACACCCCGCGTTTGGACGCCGACAGCGTTGCTGCGGCTCGCTGCGGCAACAGCACTGGCGACTTCGGGCGTCGCCGCGGCG
Organism: Mycobacterium sp. 29Ha; assembly: GCF_032883055.1. Classification (NCBI taxonomy): domain Bacteria; kingdom Bacillati; phylum Actinomycetota; class Actinomycetes; order Mycobacteriales; family Mycobacteriaceae; genus Mycobacterium; species Mycobacterium sp. 29Ha. The sequence continues at coordinate 188,532 of NZ_JAMQTI010000001.1, read as the reverse complement.
AGCGTGCCGGCGACGGCTCAGGCTCCGCTGCACAACGTGAAGTACACGGTGTTCGCCGAGGGGCCTGCGTACCTGAAGATCTACTACCGCGATGTCGACCCACCCAACTGGGCCGATTACAGCCACAACCCCTACGCCTACACCCCGAAGGTCGAGGCCGACGTCGGACCGAATCAGCAGTGGAATCTCGATGTGCAGCTGGCCAATCCCGACGAATGGGCGATGGTCGTTGCGCAAGGCGAACCCGGCTTGACTCCCAACGTCCATTGCGTGCTTGCGATAGACGGAGTCGTCGTCAAAACTCATCAGGGACCCAAGGGCGCGCTCTGCTCGATTCGCAACTGGTGAGAGCTGTTTCACGCTCAAGCGTCTGTAAGTGGCTCGCCCTCCAGTCGGCGGATCCATTGCTCGCAGTACGCAAACGTCTCGGCATGACCGGTGGTGATGCCCAGCGCGCGTTCCATCACCAGCCCCTGGGACACACTCGTCGCGAACACCGTCCACACCACAGGCGGAACGTCGTCGGATGCGACGCCGTACCGATCGAGCGCGGCGGCGATCGCGGCGTTCTGTTCAGCCCGGAATCGTTCTGCGTGGTAGACGATCTCGGCACGCAGCGCCTTGCGGTGATTCGCCAGGCCCATGAATTCCATCGTCAGCCTCGTCGCCTCGGGCTGCGTGCTGAACCTCCACAGCGACCACAACGGCTGCGGCGACTTCAGTGCTGTCTGCAGCACACCGAGCCCGGCTTCTGCCATCCGGCGGAACACCGCGAGGAAGAGATCCTCCATGGTGCGGAAGTAGTAGTGGACGAGCTGGGGTTTCAGTCCGGCCTTTTCAGCGACCCGGCGCGATGTGACCGCGGCGTAGCCCTCGTCCAGAAGCAGCTGCTCGGCGGCATCGAGCAGGACACCGCGGTTCTTCGCCTCCGGCGCCCCGATCCTTCGCACCGATGTCATGGCGTCAGTCCTCTTTTCCGACGTCGCGTGTTACGACACGCCGATCGTAGTGCCGACCGGCCGCGCGTCCTTGACCCTGACCTTAGCGCCATGCTAAGCAGGTGCTCAGCATATTTGGCTAGCCGGCTCGTCGATGCGACCGATTCAGTCACACCCACGACGCGAGTAAGCGCCGACCTTGGAGGGCTCACAAGACGATGACCACAGATTTCGACTCGGTCGACTACTTCACCGATCCGTCGTTGGTGCCCGATCCTCACCCGTACTACGACCATGTACGCAGCAAGGATCCGGTGTGCTGTCCGATCAACAACGGCGTGCTCGCCGTGACCGGCTGGGAAGCGGCGAACTCCGTCTACAAGGACACCGAGAACTACTCGTCCTGCGTCGCGGTCATGGGGCCCTTCACGCCGATGCCGTTTACGCCCGAGGGTGACGACATCTGCGCGCAGCTCGAGGAGCACCGCACCGAGATCATCATGCACGAGCACATGGTCACGATGGATCCGCCGCATCACACCGATGCGCGGTCGGTACTCTCGCGGCTGCTGACGCCCAAGCGCCTCAAGGAGAACGAGGACTTCATGTGGCGGCTCGCCGACCGCCACATCGACGAGTTCATCGACGCGGGCCACTGTGAGTTCCTCAACGCGTACGCCAAGCCGTTCTCGCTCCTGGTGGTCGCCGACCTACTCGGCGTGCCCGAAGAGGACCACGAGGACTTTCGTCAGGCGTTCGGCGCCCAAGGCGAGGGAACCAACATCGGTAGCCTCGACCACGAAGTGATCGCCGTGAACCCGCTCGCGTGGGCGGACGAGAAGTTCTCGCAGTACATCGAGGAACGCCGACAGAACCCGCGCGACGACGTGCTCACCTCGATTGCGACCGCGAAGTATCCCGACGGTTCGACCCCCGAGGTGGTCGATGTGGTGCGGACCGCGACGTTCCTGTTCGCGGCCGGCCAGGAGACGACCGCCAAGCTGCTCGGCGCGGCGATGCGGGTGCTGAGCGACCGGCCCGACATCCAGCAGCAGTTGCGTGACGACCGTAGCCTCATCCCGGTGTTCGTCGAGGAGTGCCTTCGGATGGACAGCCCGGTGAAGAGCGTGTTCCGGATGGCCCGCAAGACAACGACACTCGGCGACACCCCGGTGCCCGCGGGAACCACGGTGATGGTGAGTCCCGGTGCCGCCAACCGCGACCCTGCCCGCTTCGAGAATCCGCACGAGTTCTCCCTCGATCGCAAGAATGTGCGCGAACACATTGCGTTCAGCCGTGGCATTCACTCGTGCCCCGGCGCTCCCCTGGCGCGTGTCGAAGGCAGGGTCTCGATCGAGCGCCTCCTTGACCGGCTGACCGACATCACCGTCAGCGAGGAGAAGCACGGGCCGATCGACGCGCGGCGTTACGAGTACGAGCCGACGTTCATATTGCGCGGGCTGACAGAGATCAACATCGAGTTCAAGCCTGTCGGCTAGGAACTCACGGGGCGGGCCGAAGCTGTTCTCCGCTTTCCCATCTCGGGAAGCCGTCCTCGCGCGTCACGCAACTGAGGAACATGCCGTCGGGCGCTTGGGCGACCTCGCCGTCATAGCCGGCGCAGTCACTCATGTAGTCCTTGATTCCGCGCATTTCGGGTGACCGGAACCAGCGTGGTTCGTAGCGCCTCGGCGTCCCGCAGAACACCAGTCGTCCCCATGAGGTAACGCCGAACGAGTAGTACTTGGTCTGATTGCAGTACGAGCCCAGCACCACGCCCGGCTGGATACCCGGAACGCAGCTCGGCTCGTTGCACTGGGTCGGTCCGGCGGACGCCGCAGGCGACGCCACGATCGAGCCTGCGGTCAGGGCTGCAGCAAGCACTGCGATGATGGATCGCACCCGGATATTCTCACACGGCAGAGAATCAAATTCTCGCTTTTGAAGATGATCGCTACCAGGCGAGATAGGCTTTGAGCCATGCGTAGTTACAAGGTCGTCGCGGGCGCCGTAGCGGCAATGTCCGTCGCCGCGACGCTGACCGTCACCCCGGCCGCGCACGCATCGGACTTCGGGAACGAGCTCAACGGCACCTACCGCTATTACGCCAACGGTGACTTCGCGTTGGTCAACGACGTTCGCAAGGACATGCCGACGATCGACGAGACGTGGACACTGTCCTCCGACTGTGTCAGCCCGGTCGAATGCGAAGGCACGGCAGTGAGTTCGGCGGGGTGGACCGCGCGGCTCTGGTACGGCTACCCGAACACATATTGGGTCGTCGACCGCAACATCCCCGAATGGCAGTTCTGCCCCGGCGGTGGCGTCGCCCCGGGAGAGCAACGATTCCAGTTCTGGGGATTCGACCCGGTGCCCGGCGAACGCAACATGAAGATCACGAATTTCCTGGTGGGCCGCCAGCGGACGAACAGCCCCAGCGGTTCCTGTGGCACCAACAAGCCCCTCGTCATCGAGACACCGATGAAACTCGAGCAAATCGCCTAGCGCAAATCAGGTCGGCAGCAGGTCTTTCCACGATTTGGGAGCATGTCCGGCCGCAGCATTTGTCAGCGTCTGCACCTGCCCGTCGGGCGTCACGAACTGCCCGGTGTTTGGGTCGTAGGGCACCATGGCGACGGACGGTCCGTCGGATTCATTGCCATTGAACGCACTCGGCGCTGCCGGCACTCCCCCGCCGTGCGGAACCTCGGTCGCCGGAGGGGTGCCGGGAGCCGGTGCGACGGCCCCGGCGGGGGCGGCCGGGATGGGCACACCGTTCACCGAATTGCCTGGCGGAGGCGGAGGCAGGGGCAGAGGCGACGGTGGTGGTGGCGGTGGTGGCGGTGCAGCCGCCGCCGGCCCCGGCGAGATCGGGGCATAGAGCGGATTAGGAACGCCGGGCGGTGTTCCTGACGGCACTGCTCCAGGAGGCAGAGGGGTGCCCTCCAGCGGTGCGTAAATCCGCTCCTGGAAGTCGATCCGGTCATCGACCGCGAAACCCTGCGCGATGATGTTCGGGTCGAAGGGGTACGGGCCGGTTGAGTGCGGGCGAAGCGCGATGGGCTTGAAGCCCTCGGGGTCGTTGCACAGTTCTACAGTCGGGGCGCGTTTACCGGGGTGTCCCATGCACGGATAGTTGCGGGCGCCACGAACGCCGATCGGAGAGTCTTGCGGCAGTTTGCAGTACAGGTCATCCGGTGTGTCGATGACGGTCGTGTCGGCCGGTGACCGCCACTGCGACGGCGGCAGGAAGCCCACCGTGCACGGCACCGGGTCGGAAATCGTAAGGGAGAAATCGCTGTTGGCCAAGCCGGTGGGATTGTTCTTGCCGAGACCGAAAGCTTGCTGGGCGGACAGGGCGTTCGGGAAGACGACCAGGAGTTGCTCCAGCGACGGGTTGTACGTGACGAGGATCTGGCCAAGCGTTGTGAGGTTAGCCAGCAGCACCGGAAGCGTCGGCTTGATCTGGTTCAGTAGCCCGGAGACCTCTTGCGCGAAACCCGGCCCGCGTTGAAGCAGCGCGCGGATCTGGGGATCGTTCTGCACGAGTTGGGCGCTCACGCCCTCCAAGCTGCGTGCCCACGTGCGGATCGAGTCGGCGGTCTCGGCTTGCGAATCAAGCAGCGGCCCACTGTCATCGATCAGGCTGCGCGATTCGTCGGAGACACTGTTGAGTTGCTCGGACAGTGTCGCACCGGAGTCGAACAGCGAGCCGAAGTCCGGCCCCGCCCCGTTGAACGCCTTGAACGTTTCATCGAGCAGGTCGGAGATCCGGTCGCCGGGAATACTGTCCACCAGCGTGCTGAGCTGGTCCAGCATCGGGCCGACCTGCTGCGGAATCGTGGTGTCGGACACCGAAATCCGCGAGCCATCCTCCAGGTACGGCCCTGAATCGGTGCGCGGACGCAGATCCACGTACTGCTCGCCGACCGCCGACACGCTGAGGACGTTCGCCTCGAGGTCGGCAGGGACCTTCGGCGACGTGTTGAGTGACAGCACCGCCTCGGCACCGTTCTCGGTGAGCGTCACCGACTTGACCTTGCCTATCTGCACACCGCGGTAGGTCACGTTTGCGAAGCGGTACAAACCGCCCGTCGCAGGCAATTCCATCGTGACGGTCAAACGGCCGACGTTGAGCAGAGTCGGTAATTGCATGTAGGCGAACAGCATCACCGTCACACCGACGATCGACGCGATCGTGAAGATGATCAGCTGGTTTCGGACGAAGCGGGTCAGCATCAGCCGCCACCTCCCGCCGGCGGTGCCGGCAATTCAGCTCCCGCCGGCGGTGCCGGCAATTCAGCTCCCGCCGGCGGTGCAGGTGCGGGCGTCGCGGCTGCCGCCGGCGCGGCGGGCGTGCCCTCGAGACCGTACGGCCCGGCGAAAATCTGCGATTCCTGCAGCGTCGGTTCGGGCCCGAATTGGGGCCTCGCCGGCGGCGGCGGAACGATCGGCAACACCGGACCGTACATGGTGGTAATCGGCTGACCCGGATTCTGCTGCCCCGGGTTCGCGACCGGCGGAGTAATCGCCACCGTATCGCTCGGGGGCGGCGCAACCCCGACCATGATCGGGTCGTACGCATAGTTCATGAAGTAGGGGTCACCCGGCGCCGGAATGAGCTTGGCGTTCTCATCACCCCAGCGGGTTCCGAGCAGGATTCCACGCTTGAACCGCGGGTAGGTCAGGTCGAACGTGGCCATGAGGTTGATGTAGTCGCCTTTGGCGATCTTGTCGGCGAAGGCCGGACCGTAAGGGAACGCCGTCGCGAAGATGAGCGCCTGGCTGAGATCGGGACCGATGTCTGCGAGCGACTTGAGCGCCGGCTCCAGGCCCTGCAGGTTCTTCACAAGATCGTCGCCGGCGTCATTGACCAGCTGAGTGGCGGTGTCGCTGAAGGTCCCCAGCTTCTCCAGCGCCGTCGTCAGGTTGGGCCGTTCCTTGACGAGCACGTCTATAGCGGGCGGTATCTCGCGCAACGCCCGGTCGATCACCTCGCGCTGGTTCGCGAAGGTGCCCGCCACGCGGTTCAACTCCTTGATGGACTCGACGATGTTGTCGCGCTGGGCATCCAGCGTTCCCACGAAATCGTTGAGACGGGTCAGCAGCTCACGGATCTCGGGCTCGCGCCCGGATATCGCAGCGCTGAAGTTGTGGATGACGTCGCCGATCTGTCCCAGCCCGCCCGCGTTGACGACGGTCGACAGCGAGGCCAGCGTCTGCTCGGTGGTGGGATAGGTCGAGGACTGGTTCAACGGCAAGGTGGCACCGGGCTGTAGACGACCGCTCGGCTGTTCGTCCAGCGGCGGATTCAGCGCCAGATGCATCGATCCCAGCAGGCTGGTCTGCCCCACCGACGCCACGGCGTTCGCCGGGACGACCACATCCGGCTTGACGGATATCTCGACGTTCGCATGCCAGGCGTCAACGGTCATCTTGCCGACACTGCCGACGATGACGTCGTTGATCATGACCGGCGAATTCGATTCCAGCGTTGCGACATTTGGGACCTGCACGGTGTACTGCACCGAGTCGGGCCCGCGGCCGACCGCACCCGGCAGCGGCAGCGAGTTCACACCCTGATACGCACAACCCGTCATCGTCAGAGCCAGGCAGCAGCCCGAAACGACGATTGCTTTCACACAGTTGCGGCGGATCATGACGGCGCTCCTTCCGCAGGCAACAGCGGCCCCGGCGGCGGCGGGACGGCCGCGGGGGTCGGCGGAAGCAACATGTTCTGCACAGACGGCGCCGGGCCGGTCTGGATATTGGGCGGCCCCGGGATGGGCGCGCCCGGGAAGAGCGCGGGCGACGGTACGGCGGCCACCTCGTCGTGCCCATATAGCCCCCTGGGCATTTCGGGCAGTCCGACACCCCCGTAACCGGGCGGCGGTGCCACATCCCCGGCGCCGATGTAGGCCGAGACTGGAGGCAGCGGCTCGGGGGGATCACCCGGACCCGCTCCTCCTGGCGCGAGCTTGGGATCGGTGTAGATGAGACTCTCCGGTTTGGGGCTGGGCCGCAGGTACGGATTGATCGGCAGCGGCAGGTTATTGAAGTTGAGCAGTCTCAACGCCGGACCGAGGTACTGCTCGCAGAGCTTCGCGGTCTCGGGCGCCGTGGTGTTGGCGACACCGCCGATCATGCCGCAGACGAACCACACCGGATTCGAGAAGTTGACGAACGAGAACGCCCCGGTCACTCCGCCGGTCGGCGGGTAGTAAATGTTCAGGTAGTTGGCGATCGCATTGGGTGCGACGTGCAGAACGTTCTCGAGCGGCAACCGACTGTCGACCAGGTTTTGGGTAACGGCGGCGAGGCTTCTGATCTGCTCCGACGTCTGTTCGCGACTGCCCGCCACAAACCGTTGCACCTCGCCGATCGCGACCGACAGGTCCGACAGCGCTGCATCCAGATCGGACCTGCTGTTGTTCACCACGCTCGTCAGACTGGCCAACCGGTTCTGGAACATCACGATCTGCTGCTTGCTGTCACGCAGCGCGCTCACGAAAATCTGCAGGTTCTTGATGATGTCGACGATGTTGCCGCTGCCCTCGGCGAAGATCCGTGCGACGCCGGACAGTTCAGCCAGCGTCGACCGAAGTTTCTCACCGTTGCCGTCCATCGCGTTGGCCGCGCTGTCGATGAACCTGCCGACCGAGGTGTCCGTGACCGCGCCCTGCGAGCCGGGCTCGGGCCCCAATTCGGTTGCCAGCCGCATCAATTGGGTCTTGACCTCATCCCACTCGACAGGTACTGCGGTCCGGTCGCTGGGAATCACTGCGCCGTCACCCATTTGGGGTCCGTCGCCTTGGCGGTACGCCGGAGTCAGCTGCACATAACGCGCGGCGATCAGATTCTGGGCGACGATCACGGCCTTGGCGCCGGCAGGTACCGGTACGTCACGGTCGACGTCGAGGACCAGCTTGGTCTGCGTCCCCTCGGGTTCGATGCTCTTGATCGTGCCGACCTGGACGCCGGACACCCGCACCTCGTCGCCGGGATAAATGGCGGTCGCCGTTGGGAAATAAGCGGTGATGGTCTTGGGTCCAAAGAAGACCTGGCGCACCAGGAAGATCGCTCCGGCCACCAGTACGACGGCCAGCAGCACGGCGACCCATGTCGCCAGACGCCTACGGGTTGCCATCATCAGGGAGATCTCCTGGTTGTGGAATCCCGTTGACGGGGAACGGAAGTTGCGCACGCGGTCCGGCCGTGTCGGGTGGTTGACCGATGTTCTCGCCATTCCTGAAGCCGAAGGCGTAGTCCAGGAACGGCTGCAGCAGCTGCGCCGGCTGGATGTTGGGGACCAGCGCGTTGTAGTAGGCGCCGTTGGCGACGATCTCGCCCTGAGTCACCTCGTACTTCCGCAGGCCCGCCAGAGCCTTGGTGATGTTGTCACGGTTTTTCTCCAACATCTGGTTGACCGCATTCATCTTCTCCAGCGCCGGAGCGAGTTCCTGCTCGTTCTCGGCGACGAGTCCGGTCAGATTCTGCGACAGAGCCGAGGTGTTGGCGAGCAGTTCGACAATCGCCTGGCGCCGGTCATCGAGCACGCCGAGTAGGTCATTCGCATTGAGGATCAGCGAGTTGACCTGCTGGCTGCGTTCGGACAGTATCCCGGTCACATCGCCAGCGGTCTTCAGCAGCTCCGCCAGGCTGTCGTTGCGGCCATTCAGTGATTTCGACACCCGCGACAGACCGTCGAACGTCGGTCCCAACTGCGGTGCGACTTGGTCAAGCGTCTGCGCCAACGTGTCCAATGACTGGTTGAGAGTGTCGGTTTCGGTGCCCGCGGTGTTCGCGGTCAGCTCACTGACCGCGTCGGTCAACGAATACGGGGACGAGGTTCTGGTGACCGGGATGGTCTGGTTCGGTGACAACGTGCCGCTGCCGTCGGACTCCAGCGCGAGCACACGTTCGCCGAGCAGGGTGCCGGTGCGGATGTGTGCGGTGGTGTCCGAGCCAAGCGCGTATTTGCCGTCGATCGTGAAACCCACCAGCGCGTCGCCGTTCTTGAGTTCGATCGACGAGACCGACCCGACCTTGATTCCGGAAACCGTCACATCGTTGCCTGCGGCCAGACCGCCGGCTTCGGTGAACAGCGCTTGATAGCGCAGGGCAGTGGCCCAGGAATACAGGCGCTCCGGCTGCAACCCGATCGCGATCACGAGGATGATCAGCACAATGCCGATGAAACCGGCCTTGATGAGAGAGGATCCGCGGTACTTGTTCATTCGTCCCGACACCTCCCCGTCTCTTGCCTGATCCAGGGGAACTGGACGGTGCGACCTTCGAGATCGCTTGCCCGGAAGGCGATTCCACAGATGTAGTACGGGAAGAACGCGCCGTACGAACCCACGCGGGCCAGCTTGCGGTAGATATCGGGCAGTCGCTGGAGCGTGGCGTCGAAGGTGGCCTTGTCCGCATCCAGATATTCTGCGAGCCGCTTCACCTGGTCGACGGTGCCGTCCAGCGGAGGCCGTGCCTGGCCGAGTAGATCGCTCAGTGAGGCGGTGCCGTTGTCGAGCGCAGTGATCGCCTCCCCGATCGGGTCGCGATCCTCGGCAAGGCCGCGCACGAGCTGTTCGAGCTTGTCGATCGCCTCGGTGAATTGGTCACCGTCGTCCGAAAGCGTCTTCAGCGTCGTCTTGAGTTCGTCGATGAGTTGCTCGATCACCTGATTGTTGTCCGCCAACGCATTCGAGAACGACGATGACCTGGAGAACAGCGATTCGATGGTGCCCCCCTGGCCCTGCAGTATCTGCAGCAGCGATGCCGAGAGTGCGTTGACATCCTGCGGGTTGAGGCCCTGAATGACCGGTTTCAACCCGCCGAGCAGAAGGTCGAGGTCCAGCGCCGGCGCCGTGCGATCGATGGGTATCCGAGCGCCCGCGGGCATGATCTTCGTCGATCCGGGTGCGTCGACGAGCTCGAGGTAACGGTCGCCAACCAGGTTCAGGTATTTGATCTGCGCCCGTGTGCCGTCGGTCAGCTTGATGTCCCGCCCGGCGTCGAACTTCACCAGCACATTGCGGTCGGCATCCAAGGACACGCCCTGCACGGTCCCTACCCGGATGCCGGCGACACGCACCGTGTCTCCGGTTTCCAGCCGCGATGCGTCCTTGAAGAGCGCGGAGTAGTCGTTGGTAGCACCGGTTCTCACTTCGGCGAACGTCGCGAAGAGGAAGGCCGTCAACAGGATCATGACGATCCCGAAGATGCCGAACTTGATGAATGTTCCCCGCATTCGCGTCACCCCGGCATTCCGGTCATCGCGCTGTTCCGAGGTGGCCCGGTGAGCGGACCGAACAGCCACTGCTTGAGCCCGTCGGAGTTGAGCAGTATGCCCTGATTGCCGTACTTGAACGGATTCGACCCGGTGTCGGCCACCAGAAACGGCGGCCGGAATTCCGCCGGCACGTTGGGCAGGCCGAGTTCCTTGCAGAAGGAACGGCCGCCGGTCGTGGCTGCAACCTTGGGTAGGTCCTCAGGCCAGCGGTAACGCTCGGTACCCAACGTGAGTCCGGCATTGAACATGATGTGCGAATACTGGTTGATACCTTTCACGAACGGGACCAGGCCTCCGATGGTGCAGCCGAGCGTCTCGTGGTACAGCCCCGCAAGGGTCGTTGTCGGCACGAGCAGCTGCAGGACATTGGTCAGGGCCTGACGATTGCCGCCGATCACCTCGTTACCGATATCAGCCAAACCGATTGCACTGATGAGGAATTCGTCGAGATTCTGCTGTTCCTCGACGATCGAGTTGCTGAGCCGAATCGAGTTGTCGAAAGTGCCGATGAGATCGGGCGCCGCATCACCGTAGGCGGCGAACGCCGGCACAGATGCCTCGATGTCGTGGGCCAGGTTCGGCAGGCTCGAGTTGATCTTGGCCAGAAATGCGTTGAAGTCCTCGAGAGTTCGGCCGAGCTTTTCCCCGCGGCCATTGAACGCGGTCGCGACCGCGCCGAGGGTCTCGTTGAGTTTCGCCGGATCGATCTTGTCCAGCACGGTGACAAGCTGCTGGAAGACGGTGTTGATCTCGGTGGTGACGTGCTGGCCCTGGATCACCTGTCCGCCATGCAGTTTCTCAGCCGAGGGGTCCTTCGGCGGGACGAGTTCGACGTACTTGGCGCCGAACACCGTCGTCGACGTGATGTCCACATCGACATTTGAGGGAATCAAGTGCAGCTGCGACGGGTTCATGTCCAGCTGCAGGACGGCCGAACCGTCGGGTCGCGTCGCGATCGAGGCGACCTTGCCGACTTCCACGCCGCGCATCTTCACCTTGGCGTCAGGATTCATCACCAAGCCTGCGCGTTCCGAAACCACCGTTACCGGAACGGTTTCGGTGAACGAGCCCCGGAACAGTCCGATTGCCAGCGCGACGACGGCCACGATCGCGACGATCGCGGCGAGTCCGGTCAATGCGCGCGCGGTGGTTGAGTTCATGGCTGTTTGTCGCTTATCCGGAGAGGTTGAAGTTGCCGTTGGAGCCGTAGATGGACAGTGACACCAACAAGGTGACCGAGACGACGACGATCAGGCTGGTGCGTACCGCGTTGCCAACGGCGACACCGACACCAGACGGTCCACCGCTGGCGAAGTAACCAAAATATGTGTGGATCAACAGGATCGTGATCGCCATCAAGATCGCCTGCAGGAACGACCACAACAGGTCGATCGGGTTGAGGAACGTGTCGAAGTAGTGGTCGTACAGCCCGCCCGACTGACCAAACAACACCACCGTCGTGAATTGCGAGGCCACGAAACTCAAGATGACCGCGATCGAGTAGAGGGGGGTGATCGCGATCATTCCGGCGACGATGCGCGTGCTCACCAAATACTCGATCGGCCGGATCGCCATCGATTCCAGTGCGTCGATCTCCTCGTTGATGCGCATCGCTCCCAACTGAGCGGTCACGCCCGCACCGAAGGTGGCCGCCAGTCCAATACCTGCAACCACCGGTGCGGCGATACGCACGTTGATGAAGGCCGCCAAGAATCCGGTCAACGCCTCGATACCGATGTTGCCCAGCGACGAATAGCCCTGCACGGCCAGCGTCCCACCTGCGGCCAGCGTCAAGAAGCCGACGATGACGACGGTGCCACCGATCATCGCCAACGTCCCTGCACCCATGGAGATCTCGGCGATCAACCGGATGACTTCCTTACGGAAGTGCACCATCGCGTGCGGTATTCCACCCAAGGCCTTCAGGTAGAAGATCATGTGGTCGCCGATGCCGCCCAACCACTCCACCGGACGCCGTACGCCCCGCGCGAGCCGCGGATACGTCGACTTCAGGACCGTCGTAGTTCCCATGGGTGCCCTCAGCCCGTCGTCATCCGGATGCCGATGGCCGTCACGAGCACGTTGATCACGAACAGCGCCATGAATGCATAGACCACCGTCTCGTTGACCGCGTTGCCTACCGCCTTGGCGCCGCCCCCGCTGATGACCAACCCCCGGTAACAGGCGACCAGCCCGGCTATCAGACCGAACAGCGCCGCCTTCACACACGAGATGATGACCTCGGGCACACCGGTCAACAGCGTGATGCCTGCGGCGAACGCACCCGGGTTCACGTCCTGCACGAACACCGAGAAGAAATAACCGCCCAGGATGCCGATGATCACCACGAAGCTGTTGAGCAGCAACGCCACCAACCCAGCGGCCAGCATGCGCGGAGTCACCAGCCGTTGCACCGGGTTGATGCCAAGCACCTCCATCGCGTCGATCTCCTCGCGGATGGTGCGCGATCCCAGATCCGCACAGATCGCCGTCGAACCCGCACCCGCCACGATCAACACCGTCACCAGCGGGCCGACCTGCGTCACCGCGCCGAAAGCCGCACCCGCCCCCGACAGGTCAGCCGCGCCCAACTCGCGAAGAAGAATGTTGAGCGTGAAGCTGACCAACACCGTGAACGGAATCGCCACCAACAACGTCGGCGCCAACGCCACCCGGGCGATGAACCAGCACTGGTCGAGGAACTCGCGCCACTGAAACGGTCGGCGAAAGATGAACCGCACCGCATCGGCCGACATCGCAAAGAAACCGCCGACAGCCTGCATCGGACCCGCGAAGCTGCTCAGCTGCGGCAACCCCGGCGACCACCGCTCCGGCCCGCTACCCCGCGCCATAGGTGGCTCCTCCCGCGATGGTCACTGCCGACACCCCCGCCGACCGAAAGCAATTGTGCACCAAGTTGATCTGCGCCCCACGCAGATCTTCCCGGCGACAGTTGTGACGTCCGATTCGATGAGTTTGTAGCCCCCGCAACCCCTCGGCGAACCCGACACCTTCATAGCCGATCAGCGCGTTGCCCGCGTCGGAATCGTGAACATCCGACGTGGGGCGTACTCCAGTTCGGTGCAGCACGTCGCTACCGATCGAAGTGACGTAGGGCATTTGGGCTGTATCCCTGGCCTCTCTCGTTGTCTAGGTGACGGCCCCGGCCGTCTTCAGTTCGATGATCCGATCCCAATCCAATCCGAGTTCCAGCAAGACTTCGTCAGTTTGCTCCGCAAATCCCGGAGCGGGACCGGATTGAGGCGCACTGACGTCAAATTGCACCGGGTTCGCGACCAGTTCGAGTTCACCCGCGGGCACCATGTATTCATTGGCGCGGATCTGTGGGTCTTCGACCGCCTGCAGGGTGTCCTGCACAGGCGCCCACGGTCCGAGCAGCGTCGAGAATCGCTGGCTCCACTCCACCAACGGACGCTTGCTCATGGCCTCCTTGAGAATTTCGGCAGCGGCCTCGGTGTTCTCGGCGATCGACTCGACGGTGGCGAACCGCGGATCGTCGGCCAGTTCATCGAGATCCATGTGCTTGCACACGTCTGCCCAGAACTTGGTGGGCTGCATCATCACAAAGGAGATGTAGCGGTCGTCGGCCGTCGCGTAGAGCCCGACAAGCGGATTGATCGGTGATCCGTGCACACCCGGGGGGAAGGCCTCCATCCGCTGACCGAGGTGCTTCGTCAACGCGACCGTGTGCCCGAGCGACCATAGACCGCTGCCCAGCAGTGACACGTCCACCACCGATGGCTCGCCGGTCCGCTCGCGCTTGAGCAATGCGGCAGCGATCCCGCCCGCGAGGTTGGTGCCCGAGATGGTGTCGCCGTAGGCGGGGCCGGGCGGTCCGACCATGCCCGGAGTCCCCGGCGGCGTGATGGTGGCGGCGGTGCCCGCCCGGCACCAGAACGCGGTCATGTCATAACCGCCCTTGACCGACTCCTCACCACGCGGCCCTAATGCACTGCCCCGGGCATAGATGATCTTCGGGTTCACGGCGCGGATGTCGTCGACATCGATACCGAACTTCTGCCGATGCCCTGGCAGGAAGCTCGTCAGGAACACGTCTGCGCGCCGTGCCAATTCCAGCAGCACCTCTTTGCCCTCGGGCACGGTCATGTCGAGACCGATGCTGCGCTTGCCCCGGTTGGCGTGCTCGATGTTTGGATTGGGATCGCCCTCGACCCGGAGTAGCCCGGTCTGGCGCAGTCCGCGCTGCGGGTCGCCCGTCACCGCGTGCTCCACCTTGATGACGTCGGCGCCCCACTCGCGCAGCACGGCGCCTGCCGAAGGCACGAAGCCGTACATCGCGACTTCGAGGACGCGGATTCCGTCAAGCGGCGCACTCATCAGCTCACCACCGTCGCGAACGTCTTCGACTCGAGAAACTCCTCGAGCCCCGCGGTGCCCATCTCGCGTCCGATGCCCGACTGTTTGTAGCCGCCGAACGGACTGTCAGGGCTGAAGTAGTTGCCCCCGTTGATCGAGAAGGTGCCAGTCCGAATGCGGCGGGCGAGCGCGAGCGCACGGTCCTGGCTGCCGAACACGGCACCGGACAACCCGTAGATCGAGTTGTTGGCGATCCGCACTGCATCGTCGTCGTCTTCGTAGGCGATGACCACGAGCACCGGACCGAAGACCTCTTCCTGAGCAATCTCGCTGTCGGGGTCCACGTTGGTCAGCAGCGTCGGGGTGTAGAAGTAGCCCGGGTCAACCTTCTCGCCTCCGGTGACCAGCGTGGCGCCCGCCTCGACGGCGCGCTGCACCATGCCGTCGACCTTGTCGCGCTGTTTGTCGCTGATCAGCGGACCCATGTAGGTGCCGGGGTCGGCTGGGTTGCCGTAGCGCACCAGTGCGAAATTGTTCTTGATCATCTCGACGATCTCGTCATGATGACTGCGCGGCACCAGCAGTCTCGACGTCAGCGCGCAACCCTGACCGGCGTGGGTGACCATGCTGAAGGCCGAAAACAGCGCCGCGGTGTTGAAGTCGGCGTCGTCGAGCACAATCGCCGCCGACTTGCCGCCGAGTTCCAGGAACACCCTCTTGAGGGTGTCGCTGGCCGCCGACATGATGCGGCGGCCGGTCGGTGTGGAACCGGTGAAGGTGACCATGTCGACATCGGGGCTGGTGGTCAGCGCGGCACCGACCTCGGGATCGGCGCCACTGAGGACGTTCACGACGCCGGCGGGGATGTCGGTGTGGTTGGCGATCAGCTCCCCAAGCGCCAGCGTGATCAGCGGGGTGTCGGGGGCGGACTTCAGGATCACTGTGCAGCCCGCCGCGAGTGCCGGCGCGAGCTTGGCAAGGGCCAGCTGGTTCGGATAGTTGTAGGCGATGATCGCGGCGACGACGCCGCCCGCTTCCTTCTCCACCCAGCGGTGGTGCTGCATGCCCCGGCTTTCGATGTTCCCGAGATCCTCGGTCATCGGGTAGGTCTTCAACAGGTCTGCGTAATAGCGGACGATCGCGATCGGCTGGTCCAGTTGAGCGCCCTGGCACAGCGCTTCGGTCGCGCCGACCTCGGCGATGGTCAGCGCGGCGAGTTCGTCGCGGTGGTCGACCAGCGCCTGGTGCAGCTGGTCGAGGCAGCGGATCCGCAATTCGGTGTTGGTCGACCAGTCGGTCTCATCGAAGGCGCGCCGCGCAGCGGCGACCGCCGCTTGGGCGTCGCCGACGGTGGCGTCCGGTGCGTGTCCGAGCACCTCGCCGGTGGCCGGGTTGAGGCTGGGAAACGTCCGAGACGTATCGAGTAACTGCCCGTCTATCAGCAGTCGCCGATCGGCACCGCGTGCGGCGGTGTCGGCGGCTGACCCGCTACCCGAGATGGTCGTTTCCTGCATCATCCTCCTCAGCACACATCCCAATGTGATGGAAACTTCATTCTCATCACCGGCGAATCATACATTCGTATCAAGAGAACTCAAGGAAAAGACCGGAACTCTCACTGCCTGCACTTAACGGTGCGACAATCGCCGATGAAACGTCTCACCAGTGCGAATCTGACCTCTACCGTGTCTTGCGGGATTGCTACACCCGAGAGTACGGTTCTCATAATCGGAAGGACGATTCTTAATGCATGACCGGCAGGTGTGGAGTTGAAGAACGCTGTCGTGACCGGAGGTGGCTCCGGCATCGGGCAGGCAGTGGCGCACCGATTGCGCGCCGACGGCATGAACGTGGCGATTCTGGACCTCAATCCATCGGACGCTGACAACTCGTACGTCGCCGACGTCACCGACCGCGCTCAGGTCGACGCCGCCCTCGATGCCGTGCGCGCCCAGCTCGGTCCGGTGACGGTTCTGGTGAACGCCGCGGGGCTGGAGAAGTTCAAGCGATTCACCGACATCTCGTTCGAGGAGTGGCAGCGGGTCGTCGACGTGAACCTCAACGGCGTCTTCCACTGCATCCAGGCGGTGCTGCCCGACATGATCGAGGCCGGGTGGGGGCGCATCGTCAACATCTCATCGTCGAGCACGCATTCCGGCCAGCCGTTCATGTCCCCCTATGTGGCGGCCAAGTCGGCGGTCAACGGACTCACCAAGTCGCTCGCGCTGGAGTATGGCCCCAGCGGGATCACCGTCAACGCGGTGCCGCCCGGCTTCATCGACACCCCGATGTTGCGGAAGTCCGAGGAGCGCGGCTACCTCACCGTCCAGCAGACCATCGACTCGACGCCGGTGCGGCGCATCGGCAAGCCCGAGGACATCGCGGCCGCCTGCGCGTTTTTGGCCTCGGAGGAGGCCGGCTACATCACGGGTCAGATCCTGGGCGTCAACGGTGGCCGCAACACGTAACCAAACACCAGCCAGATCGAAAGGACATCTCAGTGGGACGAGTACAAGGCAAGGTCGCATTCGTGACCGGCGCGGGTCGCGGCCAGGGTCGCAGTCACGCCATCCGGTTGGCCGAGGAGGGCGCCGACATCATCGCCGTCGACCGATGTGAAGATTTCGCAACGGTTGGCTACCCGATGGCCACACCGGAGGACCTCGAGGAGACGGCGCAGTTCGTCGAGAAGACGGGACAGCGCGTCGTCACCGCACAGGTCGATGTGAGTGACGCCACGCAGCTGAAGCACGCGCTCGAAGCGGGAGTTTCGGAACTCGGCGGGCTCGACATCGTCGTCACGTCGGCCGGAATCGCGGGCATGAAGGGCTCGGGTGACATGGCGGCCTGGGTAGACGTCATGAATACCAACCTGATTGGCACCATGAACGCCATCCATGTGGCACTCCCACACCTCCGCGAAGGTGCGTCGATCATCGCCACCGGGTCCACCGCGGCCCTGATGGACGTCAGCAAGAACGACAACCCGGGCACCGATCCCGGTGGCGCCGCGTATCTCCATTCGAAGCGCCTTTTGTCGCAGTATGTCCACAACCTCGCGGCCGAACTCGCGCCACGAGGCATCCGCGCGAACGTGATTCACCCGACGAACTGCAACACTCCGATGTTGCAGAGCGAGCCGATGTACAAGTCGTTCCGTCCCGACCTGGAGCACCCGACGAAGGCGGACGCCGAACCCGTGTTCTACGTCCAGCAGGCCATGAAGGTGCCTTGGATCGAACCCGAGGACATCAGCAACATGGTGCTTTTCCTGGCATCGGAGGAGGCCCGTTACATCACCGGCACCCAGCAGCGCGTCGATGCCGGCGGTTACCTCAAGTGGTACGACTACCACATTTAAGAGCGGGCACTATCTGAGAAGGGGACACGGTGAAGGTTTTCGTCGACTCGGGACGCTGCCAGGGCCACACGCTGTGCTCGATGATCGCGCCAGATTCCTTCGAGCTCAGCGATATTGACGGCACTGCCTCGCCGGTGCACGAAGTGGTGCCGCCCGACCAGGAGGACGCGGTACGCGAAGCCGTGCAGTCGTGCCCCGAGCAGGCCATCTCGATCGAAGAGTGACCAGACCAGCCAGAGGGAGACAAGTCTTGAGTGTCGACGACATCCGCGCCGCCGACAACGAGCGGAAAAAGAATCGGTATCACTTCGACCGGCACACCCCGGAGTATCGGGTGCAATTCGAGAAGATCACCGAGGAGATGCAGTCCAGGTGCCCGATGGCCTGGACCGACGTCTACGACGGGCATTGGGTTGCCGCCGACAGCAAGCACGTCTTCGAGTTGGCGCGCTGCCCGGTGGTGTCCAACGATCACGACATCAACGGAGAGCGCAAGGGCTATCAGGGAATAACGATCCCGAAGGCGCAACGAGCCACGGTGGTGCGGGGCGGCATCCTCGAGATGGACGAACCCGAGCACAGCATCTATCGCGGCGCGTTGAACCCCTACCTCTCCCCTGCCGCGGTCCGGCGATGGCAACCGTTCGTCGACGAAATCACCCGGGCGGCCATCGACGAGAAGATCGAGTCTGGCCGCATCGACTTCGTCGACGACCTGGCCAACATCGTGCCCGCGGTGTTGACGCTGGCGATGATGGGCATCGAGCTGAAGAAGTGGCCGGTCTACAGCGAGCCGGCGCATCTGTCGGTGTCCACCCCGGAGCACTCGCCCGACGCCGCACGCGTCGCCGAGATGAACCGGCAGATGGGTATCGACATGATCACCACGATGAACGAAGTTCGCGAGAACCCGCGACCGGGCCTGATCAACGCACTGCTGCAACTGCGTATCGACGGTGAACCGGCCCCTGACCTGGAGATTCTCGGCAATCTCGGGTTGATCATCGGCGGCGGCTTCGACACCACCACTGCGCTCACCGCGCACTCGCTGGAGTGGCTGTCGGAGAACCCGGACCAGCGCGAGCTGCTCAGTCGCGAGCGCGACACCTTGATGAACCCGGCCACCGAGGAGTTCTTACGCTTCTACACGCCGGCACCAGGCGACGGCCGCACCTTCGCCGACGATGTCGAGGTCGAGGGCACGAAATTCAAAGAAGGCGAGCGACTGTGGATTTCGTGGGCCATGGCCAACCGCGACCCGTCGGTCTTCGAAAAGCCCAACGAGCTCATCATGGACCGGAAGGGCAACCGTCACTTCAGCTTCGGGATCGGTGTCCACCGTTGCGTGGGCTCCAACGTCGCCCGCACGGTCTTCAAGTCGATGCTGACCGCGGTGCTAGACCGCATGCCCGACTACGTGTGTGACCCCGAGGGCACCGAACACTACGAGACCATCGGCGTCATCCAGGGCATGAAGCACCTGCCCGCGACGTTCACGCCGGGTAAGCCACTGGGTCCGGGACTGGACGAGACGCTGGAGAAACTTCAGCGGATCTGCGATGAACAGCAGCCGGCCCGACCCATCACCGAACACAAGGAAGCTGTCGTCATCGACTGATCTCGACCGAGATCGTCAGCGAGGTGGTTTGATGAGCACCGGCAAACGAATTGGGAGGACGCGATGAAGCCCATCAAGGTCCTGACCGCGGTGGCCGCCGCTGTCCTGATGACGACCGCGACCGTGGTCGCGCCGCCTGCCCAGGCCTTCCTGCATCCCGGCAACTTCGATGTCCAGACCAATAGGTACCAACGCGCCTCGTGGTTCTGGTTCGTCGCGCGATGCAGCCCCGACGCGACACCGGACTGCCGCTATATCAGCGCGGCGCCTCGGCTGAAGTTCTACAACTACTATCAGGGAAATGCGTATCTGGCCAACGGCCAGTGGACGCTGAAGGTCGATGTGTCCGACGGTCTGCAGTGCACTCCCGGTTACGCCATGCCCACACACGAGACGTGGGTCTGGGATGACAACACGCTGGCCGGCACAATCACCTCGAACTACGACGTCGGCTGCTTCAATGGCCCGCCCGGACAGCAGTTCTGGACGTTCAGACTCCAACGCCTCTAGGTGATTCGGTGCGCTGACGACCGCAGCGCGCCCGTATGCGCACCGAAATCACAAGACGTAACGCTGCCGAATTCCGTTGAACCGCGCCCACATCTGCGCGACGCGCTCCTCGGGAGTGACGGTCACGGTCGCGGGCGGCAGCGCATCGGCGAGTTGCGCGCGCGTGACCACCCGGGTGTGCAACTCGGCCGGCTCGCCCTCCAGCATGTGCCGGTAGGTCATGTTGCCTCGCTCGAATCCCTGTGTGTCGATCCAGTTGTGATATCCCGGATCATCGTGCGCCAGCACCAGCCGCACCTTGCCGTCGCTGTCCACCGCGGTGCGGCTCGGCGTGTAGCTCACCGGCCGGTACAGATAATCCATGCTGTTGAAGAAGACACCCATGTTGGTGAACATCCACAGGCCCTCATGCGCGTCGAACTCGATGATGAGCGCCTCGTCGGCGGCCAGTACCCAATGCATATTTGTCGCGGCGCGACCGCGTTTCGCATCGGCGTCGGTCGCGCCGGCGGCCGGGAAGCGGTTGGGATTCGCGGCGTCCACCCCGCCGTAGCGGAACGGGAACTCCGGCCAGTCGTCCATCAGGCCGGTGACGAAGTCACCCGCCCAGCCCATCGCGTCGATCATCGACACGGGAGTCGGCGCAGGCTTGGGAGTATCCATGCCGACACGTTCTATTTGTAAACGAGCGGGCCGCTCGTCCCAGGAGTCGAAACCCTGGCGGATGAACAACTTGCGCGACCCCGCCGTGGTGGGTACCCAGTTCGTCCCGCGTTGCTGGCCGCCGACCCAGACCTCGAAGCTGCCGTCGTCTGCGGACGTGAGCTCGTGGCCGAACAGATTGGCCTCCGGCACGTCGCCGAATGGTTCGTGGAGTACGCCCGGACCGTCGGATCGCGGTCCCTGCACGGTGATGTTGAGAAATCGTGCGGTGCCGCGGTTTCCGACGACGCGATACGTCGATTCGCCGTCGATCCACGCCTGCTGATAGAGGAAGTCGGCGCAGTCGCCGCCGAGCTTGCGCGTGGGATTGCAGAACGTATGAATCGCCGGATAGCGGGTGTCCCTGGTCTCCAGCCCAAGATCGAAGGCCTGACCGAGGTTCTGCGTCAAGAACCTGAAGCCGTCGGCCCGCTGCAGACCCGAGGTGGGGTTCAGGTCCTTGAAGACCCGTTCGCCGGCCACCTTGAGACGGTCGCAGAAGTCGATCCACGCGGCGTGCAGCGCGGCGTCATCAGAACCGTCTCCAAGCGCCATCGCTATCCCCTACGCGCCAAGTCGTTTCAGCATCGTCGATACCATCTCGCAGCCGCGACGCACAGCCTCGAACCGGCCCTCGGCCTCGATACGAGGGCCGATCAACTCCAGATCGAAGCCATGGCTGTAGCCGCCGGCGAGTACCTGCCGAATGAACGGCTCGATCGGGATCGTCCCGTCCCCCGGGACGGCGCGGGCCGGGAGTGCCCGGTCACCGAGGACGTAGTCGCTGAGCTGAATTTGCAGCGTCCGCGGCAGCGCGCGTTCGACGAGACCGCCTAGGTCGGCCTCGGCCCAGCAATGAAACAAGTCGATACAGACACCGACGCCCGCCATCTCGGCCAGCGTGATCGTGTCGCGCAGGGTGTGCGCGATGTGAATATCCGCATAGAGAGCGGATGCGTTTTCGATGGCAAGTGCGACGTCGGCGTGCTCTGCTTCACGTAGGCATGGAGCGACCGCCGCGCAGAAGCGTTCGGCGGCCTGGCCCCAGTCCAATTCACCTCGACCGCCCGTCAGCATGTACACCACGCGAGTTCCGAGAGCGGCGGCGTTCTCGATGACGCGGGACAGCTGATCGCCGGACTCGAACAGGTGGTACACGGTGTCGACCGAGTAGCCGTGTTGCTCGATGAGCGGCACCAGCCCGGGTTCACCCAGCTGGGAATCGATCAGGCTCAGCCGGGTAAGTCCGAGTGCGGACCACATCGAATGTTGCTCTGGGAGCGGCGTGCCGAGAAACGTCACACTGTGCACCGATAGCCGACTATGCACCCTCACCTCCGCTGTTCGATTGCGACACCGAATCGATCACGGAACGGCTGGAATTCTGCGTGCAACGCCTCGAGATCCTCACCGATGTCGGTGAGGAGTTTGGTCGAATAGCGGAACTTCCCGTGCCGGTCGCCCGGGTTGTTCTCCAGATAGGCGCGCATGGCCGTTCGGGCATCGGCGCTCAGGGTCCGGCCGCGGAATTCGTAGTAGCGGGCGACGGTGCCGACGGGGTCGGCGAGGAAATCCGTGTAGCGCACGTGCAGGATCCGGGGATCGTCGGTGAGCGGGTTGGTCATGGTGTTGGCGATGCTTGCCCGCGTCAACTCGAGATGCGTTTTCGCCGCCTGCTGTAGGTCGATCGGGCCGACGATGCCTTCGAGGATGTCGGCCATCATCATCGTGCGCGACGCGGCGACCTGCACGGGGTCTCGGTGCAGCCACAGCAGGGTCGCGTCCGGATAGCAGTTGAAGAACTCCCGCAGACGAAAGCCGTGGAATCCCTTCAGAACCCACTGCTTGCGCGGGCGCCCGTACTGGAACTGTTGCAGCATCGCCTTGTGGATGCGGTACTGTGCGGCGTCATCGGTGGGCAGACCCCCGACCACCGTCTGCATCGGAACCCGCCACCACGCGGTCGGTGTCATCACGCGGAAGTCGAAGGCCCAGGTGCGTTCGTCCTCCGGCAGCCCGTCGCCGAGCATGTCGTTGTAGGGATGGCTGTGCAGCCATTTCGGCATCTGTCCGTTGATCTCGCGCCAGTCGGCGTCGGCGCGCTCCCGGCGAGGGTCGTCATCGCCGGCCATTCCGGGTGGCGGGGACGGATACATCACCTCCCAGAACCGGAGCGCCCGCGCGTCGGGATCCACCGACATCAGGGCGTGCATCAGGGTGGTGCCCGAGCGCGGTTCGCCGGTCACGAACATCGGCCGCTCGATCACTTCGTCGGCGACCGGATACCGGTGTCGGTCCTCGAAGAACTCCAGTCGCGAGGTGAGCAGCCAGTGGCATACGTCCTCAGCCCGCGCCCTACCGTCGGCGTCCAAGCCGATGCCGTTGAGAAGGTCGACGGCCGTGGCGAATCGCTGCGGCAGCGTGGCGTCGCCGTAGTCCGTCAGACCAGTCTCGGTCTGCGCCCAGTCCAACATGCCCGCCGCGTTCAGCGCGCCAGTCACTGGACCTCTCCGCACAGGCGCATCAGTTCGTCCTCGACGTCGCGCACGTTCTCCGCGGACGCGGCGGAGTACGAGAGTCCGGCCATACCGCCATAATCCAGGATCTTGGGCACGCGAAGGCCCGCGTCGACATAGTTTTTGATCTCCTGCGCCACTTGCTTCGGCGTGCCGTGTGGGACAACGGCGAGAATCGATTCCGGCTCGACCCGGTCGAGAAACTCGACGACGCGCTCGCGGGTCAGTGTGGCGGGGTCGATGTCCTGGTAGCCACGCCAGTGCTCTCCCATCGGATGTTCGAAGCCGAGGCTGCGCAGGAGTTCGGCGGATACCTGCAGAAGGAACGCCTTGACGAGCGGTGCGTCGAGAATCTCGGCGAGGGCGGCGGCGTCGCGACCGATCAGGCAGACCTGGATGTAGCACGGCGTGATGGCCATCGGATCGCGGCCGGCCCGCTCCGCCGAAGCCCTTACGGTGGCGAGCTTTTGGGCGTAGTCGTCGGGATCCCAAGCACCGGTGGGCCACCACCCGTCGGCGTAGCGGCCGACGATCTCCAGGGTTCGCGGCCCGCTTGCTCCGATCCAGATCGGCGGGGTGGCACCCTGATACGGCTCGGTGTCGAGCCGGGCATGGCGCAGGTGGTAGAACTGCCCGTCGAAATCGACCGGACCGTCGCTATCCCAGAGCAGCCGGATGACGTGCAGCGCCTCTTCGAATCGGCTGACCGGTTTGGTGAAGTCGAATCCGTAGGGCACGGTGTTCTCGGTCTCGCCGCTGCCCAGGCCGAGCACGAAACGGCCCTTGGCGAGATGGTCGATGGTGAGCGCGCTCTGTGCGAGCAGTGCGGGATGACGGCGCACGGTATCGATCACGCTGGTGACCAGCGGTACGTTCTCGGTCAGCACTGCCGCCGCCGCGGCTACCGCCACGGCGTCGAGGTGGCGGTGCGGCGACGGCGAAACCGTTGCCAGGTCGGTGAATTCAGGAGTCCAGATCGAGTCGGGCCAGAAGCTGACCATGTGATCGGGCAGCCAGATCGAGTGGTAACGGCCGCTGTCGAGCTGCGTCAGTACCGAGAGGTCCAGCGGAAGTGTGGTCCGCAGATACGCAGCGGGCTGGACCTTCACAGCCAGCCGACCTCACGCAGGAACGGCTGCGTGTGAGCGATACGGCCGGTCAGCGTTTTCGGATCGCCCGTGCACAACACGAACGCCGTCTGCGTGATGAGCTCGATGTCTTCGGTGTCGGTCTTGGCGAGGTCGAGCGCACCCGCGCCTTCGGTGGCGACGGGGTTGGACGGTGCTGCGGCGTTCACGGCAATGCCGTCGTCGTACAGCTCGGCCGCAAGGCTTTTCGTCAACCGGTTGAGCGCGGCCTTCGCTGTGCCGTAGATGCCGAAACCCGCCTCGCGATCGAACGCGGAGAACGGCGGTCCGTCAGGCAGATTGCCGCCGACGGAGGTCACGTTCAGGACCCACCCCCGCTTCCTCTCGCGCATTGCGGGGATCGCCATTTGGGTGAGGTGCAGCGGGGCCAGCACGTGCATCTCCATCATCAGACGGACGCGACGGTCGGGGAATTCGTCGAGTGGCCGCAGGAATGTGACGGCCGCGTTGTTGACGAGAATGTCGGGTGCGCCGACCTTCTCCACGACTTCGCTGAACATCCGTTCGCGGTCTTCGGGTTTGGCGAGGTCGGCGGCGACGGTGATCGCCGAGCCGCCCGCTTGTTCGATTTCCGCCAGCGTCTGGCTGAGGGAGCCTTGATATTTCGGGTCGGGTTCGGCGGTGCGCGCGGTGAGGGCGACGGTGGCCCCCTCTGCCGCCAGACGCTTCGCGATGGCCTTGCCCAACCCGCGGCTGGTGCCGGTGACCAGGGCCACCTTGCCGTCACACGTCATCGTGCCCTCCTAGGTTCGCGCAATGCCTGCGAGCTTGTCGGCGAACTTCGCCTCAGCGGCTTCCCGCAGCCGCAGCAGGTGCTCGGACGGGAATGCGTCCGGTGCAGGCTTGACGTCCTTGAGTAACAGCCGCGCCAGTGTCACCTTGTGCACCTCGGTCGGCCCGTCGGCCAGCCCGAGCACGAACGACTCCGTCATGTACTGCACGAACGGCATCTCATGCGAGGTACCCAGCGATCCGTGCAGTTGCAGGGCGCGTGCCGAGACGTCATGCAGCACCTTCTGCATCATCGCCTTCACCGCCGAGATATCGCCGCGTACCGCCTTGTAGTCGTTGTATTTGTCGATTTTCCAGGCGGTTTGGAGGGTCAGCAGGCGGTAGGCCTCGATTTCCATCCAGGAGTCGGCGATCATCTCCTGCACCATCTGCTTGTTGGCGAGCAGCTCTCCCTGCGTGTAGCGCGAGACGGCCCGCTCGGTCAGCATGTCGAAGATCCGCCGCACGAGTCCGACTGTGCGCATGGCGTGGTGGATGCGGCCGCCGCCCAGCCGGGTCTGCGCCACCACGAACGCACCACCGCGAGGACCGAGCATGTGATCGGCGGGTACCCGGACGTTCTCGTACCGCACGTAGCCTTCGCGTCCGCCGCCTGGCGGCTGGTAGCCGAGGCCGACGTCACGCAGCACGTTGATGCCCGGCGTGTCTCCGGGCACGACGAACATCGAATAGCGTTGGTAGGGCGGCGCGTCGGGATCGGTCATCGCCATCACGATGATGAAGGACGCCATCGATGCGAACGAGGAGTACCACTTCTCACCATTGATCACCCAGTGATCGCCGTCTTGCACTGCCATGGTGGTGAATACCTTGGGATCGGCGCCGCCCTGCGGTTCGGTCATCGAGAAGCACGACACGATCCGGTTGTCCAGCAGCGGCTCGAGATACCGTTCCTTGAGTTCCGGTGTGCCGTAGTGCGCGAGGATCTCGCTGTTGCCGGAGTCGGGTGCCTGGGATCCGAACACGATCGGTGCGCATTCCGATCGCCCGAGAATCTCGTTGAGCAGCGCGAGTTTCACCTGTCCGTAACCGGGTCCGCCGAGATGCGGGCCGAGGTGGGTGGCCCACAGCCCGCGCTCCTTGACGATGTCCTGCAGTGGCGGGACCAGCGCCTGGCGCACGGGGTCATTGAGGTCGTGCGACTCCTTGACCACATAGTCGATGGGCTCGCATTCCTCGCGGACGAACTGCTCTACCCAGGCCAGCTGCTCCGTCCATTCGGAATCGGTGGAGAAGTCCCACGCCACTATCGAGTACCGCCCTTCCGTACCGCGATCACTTCGGTCGCCGCCGCGCCTCGGCTTCGTCCGTGGCGTGGCTGAGCACCTGGTTGCGATTCTCGAGCTCCAGTGCCGCGCCGAAACCCGTCGCGTCGGTGTTCACCTGCAGCGCACGTTTCGTCAGCTGCGTGCCGAAGGGCGGGAGTTCGGCCACGGCGCGGGCGATTTCGAGTGCCTGCGGCATCAATTCGTCCGGCTCGAGCACCTGGCTGACCAGGCCGCGACGGTCGGCTTCGGCCGCCGTCACCGTGCGGCCGGTCATCATCCAATCGGCGGCGACGCTGGTGCCGACGATCCGTGGCAGGTGGTAGCTCATGCCCATTTCGGCACCGGACAACCCGAGCAGGATCGCACCGTTACCGAACGTCGCGGATGTCGAGCAGATCCGGATGTCAGACGACAGGCACAGCGCGAAGCCCGCGCCCACGCACGGGCCGTTCACCGCCGCGATGACGGGCTGGGGCAGATTCCGGATCGCCTGTGGCAGAGCGGCCATCGCTTCCTGGAACCGCAACCGGTCGATGGCGGGATCGGAG
This sequence comes from Mycobacterium sp. 29Ha, assembly GCF_032883055.1. NCBI lineage: Bacteria > Bacillati > Actinomycetota > Actinomycetes > Mycobacteriales > Mycobacteriaceae > Mycobacterium > Mycobacterium sp. 29Ha. Next base: position 161,501 of record NZ_JAMQTI010000001.1, on the reverse strand, counting down.
GCCTCCAGCGCCTGCGGCGAGAAGTTGCGGACGTCGATCCCCGAACAGAATCCGCGTCCCTGTCCGGTGATCACGACGGCATGGACCGATGCGTCGGAGCCAATTGCGGCGAGCGTCGCGATCAACTCGTCGCGCATCGCCTCGTTGATCGCGTTGAGCTGTTTGGGCCGATTGAGTTGCAGCAGAACAACGCCGACGTGGGGCCGGTCGATGAGCAGCGTCGCCGGGTGGGTTCGGGTGGGAGCGGGCTCGGTCACTTATCAGCGCCGCGGCAGACCGAGCACCTGTTGCGCGATGATGTTGCGCTGGATCTCGGACGTGCCGCCTGCGATGGTGCCACCGAAGCTGCGCGCGTAGCGCTCGAACCAGCTGACGAAGTAGTGGTCCAGGTTCATGTGTTCGTAAGGACCCGTGGTCGACGGGTGGGTGAGGCCCTCGGCTCCCGCCGCGGTCAACGCGTTCTCGAACGCCTGACGTTCGGCTTCAGAACCGAAGAGTTTCAGCACCGACACCGACGCGGTGTCCATCTCGCCGCGCGCGGCGCGGGCCAGCGCCGCCGAACCCATGGCACGCAGCGCCTGATAGTCCATGATCGTCGTCGCGTACTGGTCGCGCTCCAGCTCGGTGCGCGGCCAGAAATCGGCGATCATGTTGTCGATCCGATCGGCGAAGCCGAGCCACATCATGGTGCGTTCGTGGCCGAGAGAGCCGTTGGCGACCGCCCAGCCGCCGTTCAACGGGCCGACGAGGTTCTCGGCCGGCACCTTTGCGTCGGTGAAGAACACCTCGTTGAAGTCGAGATTGTCCTCACCGCACATGTCGGCGAAGGGCCGGCACACCACACCGGGAGTGTCGGTCGGGATGATCAGCACGCTGATGCCCTTGTGTTTGGGGGCATCGGGATCGGTGCGCACGAACGTCAACAGGAAGTCGGCGTCGTGTGCGCCGGACGTCCACACCTTCTGACCGTTGACCACGAAGTAGGGCTCGTCGACGTCTGAGACAAACTCAGCTCGGGTGCGCAGCGACGCCAGATCGGACCCCGCGCTCGGCTCGCTCATACCGAGGGATGCCGTCATCTCGCCGCGCAACACCGGCACCGCCCAACGGTGCTTCTGCTCATCGGAACCGAAGGAGATCAACGACGCCGCAACGATGTTCACGCCCTGCGGGTTGAAGCTGTGGTAGATCCGCCGTCGGCACAGTTCGTCGAGGTGCACGAACTGCTGCAACACCGTTGCGTTGCGGCCACCGAACTCTGGCGGCTGGGAGGGCAGCAACCAGCCGTTGTCGAACAACAGCCGCTGCCAGTCACGTGCCCACTGGGGCATGTGCGACACCGACTTGGGTCGCTCCTGGGTCTCGCTCTCCGAGGGCAGGTGCTCGTCGAGGAACGCCGCGAACTCGGCGCGGAACTGCTCGACGTCGGAATCGAAGGTCAATTGCATTAGGAGCTCCTGTATTCCGCGGCGATCACCGCGCGATGCTCTGCAGCCCCGCCCAGCAGCAGTTCGCCGGCCTTGGCTCGCTTCAACGCGAACTGCAGGTCGTTCTCCCACGTGAATCCCATGGCGCCAAACAGCTGCAGGCCATGGCGAAACACCAGTGCCTGCGCCTCTCCCGCCGACGCCTTGGCCATCGCCGCGGCAAGCCGGCGTCGAGGGTCGTCGGCTGCGATGGTCAAGGCGGCGAAGTAGGACAGCGCGCGGGCACGCTCGGTCGCGACGTGCATGTCGACGGCCTTGTGCTGCACGGCCTGAAAGGTTCCGATCGCCACACCGAACTGCTGACGCTGCTTCACGTGCTCGAGCACCAGATCGAGGATGCGTTGGCAGGCGCCGACCGTCGTGATGGCCATGCCGGTGAGGGCCACGTGCCGGGCCTTTTCGGTGTCGACGGGGACGCGGTCGGTGTCGGGTACGTGCGTACCGGCGAAGGTGACCTCCGCGACGTGCAGCACCGGATCGAAGACGTCGCTGCGCCGAGTGGCGGCCTCGCCGGCGTCGACGACGAAGACCCCGGCCTCGGTGACCACCGCGAGCTTCTCGGCGCGGTCACCGTCGAGTACGTGATGCGCCGTTCCATTCAGGACCCAACCCTGGGCGTCGCGATGAGCGCTCACCCCGCTGTACACGGCCGTGCCGGCCAGCTGCGGATCGAACCGGTCACCGGCGAGAGGCGCGAACTGGGTCAATGTCGCCAGGAACGGGGTCGGATCGGTGGCGCGGCCCAATTCCTCGGCCACGATCGCGAGTTCTACGGCGTTCTCCGGATCGTTGAGCTCGGTCCAGCCCGCGTCGACGTAGGTCTTCCACAGCGGCATGGGGTCTTCGCCGTTCTCGGCGATTCCTCGAACGAGCGACGCCGGGCAAGCCTTGGTGACCGCGTCCCGCACGGTCTCCTGCCACAGCCGCTGATCGGCGTCGAATTCCAGTAACACGTGTGGCCTCCCGAGGACCTCGTCACTACGTCGTGGGTTGGCACGAGAATAACATTCTCGTTAGGTGCTGTAACCGTTCTCTGGATTCGACTACCTCGTTTCACGGCCGGGGCGCCAAGCGACTGACCAGCGCACACCCTGACCTGCGAAGAAGTAAGCGTTCCGCTGGAGAACAAGATTCTTGCCTTTGAAGAACAAGCCTTTACTATGGCTTTATGTCCGGTGCCGGCGCATGTCACAGCCCTTCGTGCGCTCCGGTCACCCGGATGGACATCGGAGGTCTTGCGTGAACACACTTCCCGAGGAGAGCCAGCTCGGTAAGACACCCGTGATCGATGCCAGCGTGCACATCTTCAGCAAGTCGAACAAGGACCTGCGCGGCTTCATGCGCGAGCCGTTCAAGAGCCGCGGATTCCCGGATTACGAGATGGACTGGTACGGCGCCCCCGGCGGCGAGTACGCCCCGAACACCGAAGGCGAACGCCGCTATCCCGGATCGGACCCCGAGTTCGTCGGCCGGCAGCTCTTCGAAGAACGCGGCGTCGACATCGCGATCCTGCACCCGATGACGCGTGGGATCATGCCCGACCGCCATCTCGGCACCGCGATCGCCGCGGCGCACAACGAGCTCATGGTGTCGCGCTGGCTCGAGGACAATTCCTACGCCGACCGGTTCCGCGGCACCATCCGGGTCAATCCCGACGACGTCACCGGAGCGCTGCGCGACATCGCGAAATACGCCGACCACCCACGCGTCGTACAGATCGGCGTCCCGCTGCAGTCGCGAGAGCTCTACGGCAAACCTCAGTACTGGCCGTTATGGGAAGCGGCCGCGGCGGCGAATCTCCCGGTGGCGGTGCACATCGAGGTCGGCGCGGGCGTGCAGTACGCGCCGACACCGAATGGGGTTCCGAGGACCTACGAGCACTACGTCAGCTTCATGGCGCTGAACTTCCTGTATCACCTCATGAACCTGATCGTCGAAGGGGTGTTCGAGAAGATGCCCACGCTGAAGTTCGTTTGGGCCGACGGGGCCGGTGACCTGCTGACACCGTTCATGTGGCGGATGGACTGCTTCGGTCGCCCCCACCTCGAGCAGACTCCGTGGGCGCCGAAGATGCCCAGCGATTACCTGCCCGGCCACACCTACTTCATCCAGGGCGCGATGGACGGGCCCGGCGATGTCGAATTCGCCGGTGAATGGCTCGACTTCACCGGCAAGGACGACATGGTGATGTACGGGTCGAGCTATCCGCACTGGCAGCTCAACGAGCTGACGGTGCCCAGTTCGTACTCGGCGGAACAACGCGAAAAGCTCTGCTGGCGCAACGCCGCACAGCTGTATGGCATAGACGTCGGGGCCGGCGTCAGCGCACAGTAAGAGAAGACTTCGTTAAGGGAGGCACCATGACGGTCACCGTGAACGAGCGAAAGCCCGCGGCCGAGCGCATCGCGGTTCGCTGCGTCGACTCCGACGTGCATCCGACGCCGAGGGCCGGCGAGCTGACGCAGTACATCCCCGAGCCGTGGCGCAGCAAGTACTTCCTGACGCGCCGGGTCGGGGACCAGATCTACTACGACGCGCCTGACTACGCACACGCGTATGCGATGCGGGTGGACACGTTTCCGTCGGACGGCAACTTCGCGGGCAGCGACCCCGATCTGGCGTTCAAGCAGTTGATCATGGAGGCCGGCGCCGACATCGCGATCCTTGAGCCGGCCGCCTACCCGGCGCGCTTCCCCGAGGTGAACCACGCGATGAGCTGTGCCCTGAACGACTGGCAGGACAACCACTGGCTGGACAGTCACAACAACTGGCACGAGCGCTGGAGGGGTTCGATCTGCGCGGCGATCGAAGCGCCGGAGGACTCCGCTCGCGAGATCGAGCGCTGGGCCGGCCACCCCTACATGGGACAGATCCTGATCAAGGCCGAACCCCGTCCGGCGTGGGGTGACCCCAAGTACAACCCGATCTGGGAAGCCGCCACCAAACACGACATCACCGTGAGCTGCCACCTGTCGCGCAGCCACCACGAGGAACTGCCGATCCCGCCGGTCGGGTTCCCCAGCTACAACCACGATTTCATGGTCACCTACTCGCTGCTGGCCGCGAACCAGGTGATGAGCATGGTCTTCGACGGCCTCTTCGACCGGTTCCCGACACTGCGAATCGTATTGGTGGAGCACGCATTCACGTGGATCCTGCCGCTGATGTGGCGGATGGACGCGATCTACGAAGCCCGCAAGTCGTGGCTGGACATCAAGCGCAAGCCGTCGGAGTACGTCAAGGACCACATCAAGTTCACCACCCAGCCGCTGGACTACCCCGAGGACAAGACCGAGTTGACCCGGGCGTTCGAGTGGATGGAGTGCGAGAAGATCCTGCTGTTCAGCAGCGACTATCCGCACTGGACGTTCGACGACCCCCGCTGGCTGGTCAAGCACCTGCCCGAGCACGCCCGCGAGGCGGTGATGTTCCGCAACGGCATCGCGACATACCACCTGCCAGATACGGTTCCGGCCCTCGAGGGCCAGGTGCGGGTGTTCTGAGTTGGACGAGCAGAAGACGCCCCGGCTCGCGCAAGGGCGCGAACATATCGTCGCCACCGTCGACGAGATCCCGCCGGGCACACACAAACTGGTGCCCATAGGCCGGCACGGCGTCGGCGTCTACAACGTCAACGGCACGTTCTACGCCATCGCGAACTACTGCCCGCACGAGGGTGGTCCGCTGTGCTCGGGCCGCCCGCGCGGCCGCACGATCGTCGACGACGACGTTCCTGGCGACGCGGTGATGGTGCGTGACCTCGAATTCATCTACTGCCCGTGGCACCAGTGGGGTTTTGAACTGGCGACAGGCACGACCGCGGTCAAACCCGAGTGGAGTATCCGGACCTATCCCGTTCGGGTCGTCGGCAACGATGTGATGGTGCAAGCATGACAACCACTGAGTCCTCCGGCCTGCAGCTCAAGCCCGGCGAAGAGATCTTCGAATACAAGGGCGGCCGCGTCGTCTACGAAATCCTCGGCGAAGAAGGCGAATTCATCGCCCTGACACCGGGAGGCCGATTCAGCAAGGACATCCCGGGGCTGCGGCCGTTGGCGGAGGCGCTGGCCGAGGGCGGCTACCGGGTCCTGCTGTGGGACAGGCCGAACTGTGGCAAGTCGGACGTGCAGTTCTACGGCAAGAGCGAATCACACATGCGCGCCGAGACTCTGCACGCGTTGATCACCGGACTCGACGTCGGTCCGTGCATCATCGCGGGTGGGTCCGGCGGGGCCCGCGACTCCATGCTGACCACGATGCTCTACCCGGAGATCGTGCGAAAACTGGTGGTGTGGAACATCGTCGGCGGGGTCTACGGCTCGTTCGTGCTCGGCGGACACTATGTCGTGCCCAGCATCCTGGCCGCCAAGGGCATGGGCGTCGAGGGCCTGCTCCACGTCGCCGAGTGGAAGGAGCGCATCGCCGAGAACCCGGACAACGAGGCGCGGTTCCGGGCACTCGACGTCGACGAGTTCCTCAAGCTGATGCGGCGCTGGCTCAACGCTTTCGTGCCCAAGCCCGGCCAGACCATCCCCGGCGTCGAGGACGAGATGTTCGACAACATCACCATTCCGACGTTGATCATCCGTGGCGGCGAGAACGATTGGGACCATCCCAAGCGCACCTCGCTGGAGGTGAGCTGCCTGATCAAGGGTTCCACCTTGATCGACCCGCCATGGCCGGAAGACGCCTGGGAACGTGCCGGTGAGAAGTTCGCCGCCAGCGGCGGGAAGAACTTCTGCCTGTTCGACACCTGGGTGCAGGCCGCGCCCGCGATCCTCCAGTTCCTGGACGACTGATGAGCGCTTCCGCGAAGAAGAGACAGCACTTGATGGCGCTAGACAGTGCGAATGTGCACTTCGCAGTTGAGCGACGCCTCCAGGGCGGTGTGGACGCGACTCTCGGGCACCCGCTCGAGGTCGGACTTGCGCAGCGTCACATGGATCACGTCCCAGCCGTCGTCACCGGGTACGCGTTCGATTTCGCCGGTGAGCCCCAGTCCGGCGAGCACGCCGTGCGCGTCGTCGTCCGTGCCCCTGCTGATGAAAGTCAGCACACCGGGCACCGGGTTCGTGCCGAAAGCCTTGGCGCACAAACTCACCGCGATGCGTTCGAGTTCGGCGGCATCGTCCCCAGCGATCAACAGCTCGACCTCACGTCGTTGCGGCGGAAGGCCGGCGAGGTTGTTCTCCACCACGTCGACGCCCGCTGCGCCGGCCGATTCGCGGAGGCGCGCCATGCCATCGCTTAACTCTGCGGGCGCGAGTTCGCCGGCTAGATCCACGCCAACGCGCACCACGGCAGTCCTCATGCCCGTCAGCCTATCCAGAGGTGCGACGCGATGACCTTCACCGCAACCGAACTCACCGTCGCCACGTGGCCAGAATGTACGCCACGACTGTTGCGGCCCACCCAGCTGAAGGCCGAGGAGCTCGCCGAGTATGTGCAGGCCGGCGGCTACCGGCCGCTGACGGACGCGGACGCACTGCTGGAGCAGGTCGACCTGTCCGGTCTGCTCGGGCGCGGCGGTGCGGCCTTCCCGCTGGGGACCAAGTTGCGTACGGTGCGCGACGCCGGTCGCCGTGGCGTCGCGACGGTCATCGTCGCGAACGGTGAGGAGGGCGAGCCGGCTTCGGTGAAAGACCGCTGGCTGCTGCGCAACCGGCCGCATCTCGTGCTGGACGGCCTGCGCCTGGCCGCCGCTATGGTCAACGCGAGCCGCGCGTATGTGTATGTCTCCGACGAACAGTCGGCCGTCGCGGTGAACAGTGCGCTGTCGGAACTCGACCCCCAGATCTTCGGTGCGACGGACGTCGCGGTGATCAGCGTCGAACCCGGGTACGTCGCGGGCGAGGAGACCGCAGCGGTACGCCGCATCAACGGCGGGCCCGCAAAACCGACCGACAAACCACCCCGGCCGTTCGAGGAGGGGGTGTCAGGTTTGCCGACGACCGTCAGCAATGTCGAGACGCTCGCCAATCTCCCGCACATCCACCAGCACGGCGCACAGAGTTTCCGAGCGGTCGGCACGCCGATGTCGCCGGGGACGTTCCTTGCGACGATCACGGGCGGCGGCAGGCCTGCAGCGCTGTACGAGATTCCGCATGGCGCCGCGTTTTCCGATCTGCTGACATTGCACGGTGTGCCGGAGGACTCGGTGCGCGGAGTGTTGATGGGCGGCTATTTCGCCGGCCTGGTCAACACCGACATCCTCGACGCGACGCTCGACCATGAGACGATTCGCCGCCTCGGCAGCGGCCTTGGCTGCGGTGCGATCTCGATTCTCACCGACGACTGCCCCGTCGCCGTCGCGGCGTCGGTGATGTCGTACTTCGATCGGGAGAACGCCGGCCAATGCGGGTCGTGCTTCAACGGCACGGCGGCAATGGCGGCCGTCGTTTCAGCACTGCGCGACGGAGCGGCGACCCAGGAGGACGTCACGCGCCTGGAGCGCTGGTCGGTGGTACTGCGTGGCCGCGGCGCATGCGGCACCCTCGACGGCGCCACGAACGTCGCGGCGAGCCTGCTGCGCCACTACCCGCAGTTGATCACCAGCCACCTCGCCAACGAATGCCCGTCCTGCCGCACCGGCGCTTTCAACGAGATGCGGCCTTATGAAGTGGAGGCGGTGGGACATGAGTGACGGCTTGCGAATCCGGCTCGATCGGACTCTCTGCGACGGCTTCGGCATCTGCGCCAAGCACGCGCCAGGGTACTTCTCGCTCGACGACTGGGGCTACGCATCGCTGATCGGCGATGGCACTGTGCCCGAGAAGGATCGCGACGCAGTGATGCGCGCGCTGTTCGATTGCCCGGTCCACGCCATCGTATACATGGGTGAGCACCGGCCTTCAGGCGACGGAGCGGCGCACCCCGATGTGCAGGAGTCACCCGAGCCGGACCCGAAAAACAACGGCAGCGAGGCTATTTCGGAGTTCGTCAGGTGACTCGACCCCTGCCCGAACTGAATGCTCAGAACGAGTTCTTCTGGACCGCAGGCGGTGACGGCGTCCTTCGCATCCAGGAATGCCAGGACTGCGAGGCATTGATTCATCCACCACAGCCGGTGTGCCGATACTGCCGCAGCCGCAACATGGGCGTGCGCGATGTCTCCGGACGCGCCACCCTCTCGGCATTCACGGTCAACCACAGGTTCGGCTTCCCCGACCTGCCCCCGCCGTATGTGGTGGCTCAGGTTGCCGTCGTCGAGGATCCGCGTGTCCGCTTGACCACCAACATCGTGGAGTGCGATCCCGACGAGCTGACGTTGGGGCAGATGGTCGAGGTCACCTTCGACAAGCTCACCGATCAAACCGGGGCCGTCTGGCTTCCGCTGTTCCGTCCCACGGCGGACAAGGAATCCGGTCCGCTGCCCGAGGACGAAATCGCACCTACCGATTTCGCGCGGCATGTGAGTTCACCGCTGACCACCACGAAATTCGAAGAGCAGTCGGCGATCACCGGTATCGGCGCATCCCGTCTGGGCCGTCGCCTGATGGTGCCGCCGCTGTCGCTCACCATCGATGCGTGCGAGGCAGCGATCGCCGACGCGGGGTTGACGCTGGAGGACATCGACGGGTTGTCAACCTACCCGGGACTGGACATCGCAGGCATGGGCGAGGGCGGCGTGGTCGCGCTCGAGGGTGCGCTCGGAATCCGCCCGACATGGATCAACGGCGGCATGGACACCTTCGGCCCAGGCGGTTCTGTCATCGCCGCCATGATGGCCATCGCCACCGGGATGGCGCGGCATGTGCTGTGCTTCCGCACGCTGTGGGAGGCGACGTTCCAGCAGCTGATGAAGGAGGGCAAGGCGAGCCCGCCCGGTGGACCGCGGACCTCCAGCTGGCAGATACCGTTCGGCGCCACCTCGGCCGCGCACGTGCTCGCGCTCAACGCGCAGCGGCACTTTCAGCGCTATGGGACGACACGCGAGACGCTCGGCTGGATCGCGCTGAACCAGCGCGCCAACGCCGCGTTGAATCCGACGGCGATCTATCGCGATCCGATGACCATGGACGACTACCTGAACGCGCGACCGATCACGACACCGTTCGGGCTGTACGACTGCGACGTCCCGTGCGACGGCGCCGTCGCGGTGATCGTGTCGGCGGTCGACGCCGCCAAGGACATGCCGCGCAAGCCGGTGCTGTTCGAAGCGGTCGGTACCCAGATCGTCGAACGCACCGACTGGGATCAGACCACGATGACCCATGAACCCCAGGTGCTGGGTCAGTCCGCGCACCTGTGGACGCGAACGTCACTGCGGCCCAAGGACGTCGACGTCGCCGAACTCTACGACGGTTTCTCGTTCAACTGTCTGTCGTGGCTGGAGGCACTCGGGTTCTGTGGTATCGGCGAGGCGAAGGATTTTCTGGACGGCGGCAAGGCCATCGCCCGCGACGGTGTGATCCCGCTGAACACCCACGGCGGCCAGCTCTCCCACGGCCGCACACACGGCATGGGGCTCATTCACGAGGCGGTCACCCAGTTGCGCGGCGACGCAGGCGAACGTCAGGTCAAAGACGCCCGTGTTGCGGTGGTCAGCAGCGGCGGCCTCACACCCAGCGGCGCGATCCTGATGCGGACCGACGCGTGAGCGACGCCCCGCGTCCCGATGTCGCCGCCGGGGCGGCTCCGAGACCACGCGTCGTCTTCGTCGACGGCGTGCCCATGTCCGGACTGATCGCGGCGGTCGACGAACCCAAGGCTGTCGTGGTCGCGTTCCACGGCGGATCCAGCACCGCAGCGTATTTCGATTGCCCGGGGCACCCGTCGCTGTCACTGCTCCGGATGGGAGCCGACCACGGCTTCACCATGGTGGCACTCGACCGGCCCGGGTACGGAAGCTCTGCGCCCTACCCTGACGCCATGGAGCTGCCGGAGCAACGTGTTGCGCTCGTTTACGGCGCGATCGACAAGATACTCGGCGCCAACCCGCGCGGTGCGGGATTGTTTCTCGTCGGCCACTCCGCCGGTTGTGAGCTGGCGGTGCGTCTGGCCGTAGATGATCGGGCTGACCAAGCCGGCGTCATCGGACTCGAGTTGGCGGGCACGGGTGTGCAATACGACGCGGCGATGGCCGAGATCATGAAGTCGGCGACGGCGACCGGTCGGCCGACCGGTCTGCGCGAGGTGCTCTGGCAGCCCGCCGAGCTGTATCCGCCCGACGTGCTGTCCGGCATGACGAACTCGTCGACCGGCGCGCTCTACGAAGTGGGCATGACGAAGAGCTGGCCGCGGCAGGACTTTCCCGCGCTGGCGCCGCATGTTCGGGTGCCGGTGCAGTTCAGCGCCGCCGAACACGAGCGCGTGTGGCGATCGGATGCCGAGGCCCTGGGGCAGATCGCCGCCATGTTCACGTCATCACCGCGATTCGTGACCAACGAGCAACCGAACACCGGACACAATATGTCCCTATCGCACAACGCGGCGGCGTACCACAGCGCAGTGCTGTCGTTCGCCGAGGAATGCGTTGTCGCGCAGCAGAACACATCGGAAGCTATGGAGGCGGGTTGATGCGCGTCGGATTCATCGGGTTGGGCAGTCAGGGCGGTCCCATGGCACGACGGATCGTCGAAGGCGGGTTCGAGACGACGCTGTGGGCGCGTCGGGCGGCCAGCCTCGATCCCTATGCCGACACCGGCGCGAAGACCGCGGGTTCACCCGCTGAGTTGGCAGCGGCGAGTGACCTGGTCTGCCTATGTGTGGTCGGCGACGACGACGTACGGGAAGTGCTCTACGGCGACAGCGGCGTGCTGGCAGGTCTGGCCTCCGGCGGCGTGGTGGCGATCCACAGCACCGTGCACCCCGACACGTGCCGGGAGATCGCGGAGAAGGCTGCCGCTCAGGGTGTTTCGGTGATCGACGCACCCGTGAGCGGCGGAGGCCCCGCCGTGGAGGAGGGCAAGCTGCTCGTCATGGTGGGAGGCGAAGAAGAGGTCGCTGAGCGGTGCCGCCCGGTGTTCGCGACCTACGCCGATCCGATCGTTCATCTCGGTCCGCTCGGCAGCGGACAGGTCACCAAGATCCTCAACAACCTGCTGTTCACCGCGAACCTGGGCAGCGCGCTGAGCACACTCGACCTGGGCGAGTCCCTCGGCATCCCGCGGGTTCGGCTGGCCGAGGTGCTCAACGGGGGATCGGCGACCAGCAAGGCGCTGGGAAGCATCGCGATCTTCGGCGGGACCGTCGAAGGCCTCGCGCCGATCGCGGGCGCGTTGTTGCAGAAGGACGTTCGTCACGCAGCCAGCATCGCCGCCGCCGCGTCAGCGCCCGAAGGCTCGGTGTTCACCGCGGCGGACACCGCCCTGGAATCGATGGACCATCCGCGGTGACTTGCGTCGGATTCGTGGGGGCGGGTCGCATGGGCGGCCCGATGGTGTCCCGTCTCGTCGAATCCGGCCATCACGTCCGCGCACTCGGTAGGACGGACGAAAAGCGCCAGGAGGTCACTGCGCTCGGCGCACAGGCGGTCGCGGGTCTCCACGACATCGCCAGGGACGCAGACGTTCTCATCGTCTGCGTCTTCACCGACGAGCAGGTTGTGCAGGTGTGCTCGCCCGGCGTGCTCTCGGCGATGTCGCCCGGCTCCGCCCTCGTCGTGCACACGACCGGAAGTCCGCGCACCGTGCAGACGATCGCGGCACACTCCCCCAGCGTCGACGTGCTGGACGCCCCCGTCAGCGGCGGCCCGCACAACATCGCCGGCGGCGGGCTGACGATTTTCGTCGGTGGTCCCACTGATGCGGTCGCGCGCGTCCGGCCGGTACTCGCCGCCTATGGCGACCCGATTCTGCACGTCGGTCCGCTGGGCGCGGGCCAGGCCGTCAAGTTGACCAACAACGCGTTGTTCGCCGCCCAGATCGGGTTGTTGCGGGAGGCCGTCGCGCTGGGCGATCGCCTTGGCGTGGACGAGGCACAGCTGCTGGAGGCGATCACGCACGGCAGCGGGTCGAGCCGGGTCGCGGGTTTTGTCGCGGCGGGCGGATCGGTGGACTCCTTCGTCGAACGGACCCGCGAGTTCATCGGAAAGGACGTCGAGGTCGTGCGCAAGATCGCTGCCGAGCTCGGTGAGACGATCGGGCTCCTCGACAACGTCATCAACGCCGGAATTCAACCATGAAACAGATGCGATTCCGCTGTCTCAGCAGCCTCTTGTGAGGCATACTATACGTTACACAAATGCAGCCTTGCGTAACGCACGTAGACGTTAGCCACGCGGCGAAAGAGAGACCATGACCAAGCCCAAATTGAAATTTAACCCGGTTTCGCAGGACTACTTCGACAACCCGTATGAGATCTACAAGCGCATGCGCGACGAAGCGCCGATCTACTACGACGAGGAAGAGGACTTCTACGCGCTGACCCGGCACGAGGACGTCGCCGCGGCTTTGAAGGACACGGACTCCTTCTCCTCGTCTCGTGGCTGCGACCTGTCGATGGTGCGGTCCGAGGAGGGGCCGCACAAGTCCATCATCTTCATGGATCCACCCGACCACCGCCACATGCGCAGCCTGCTGAACAAGGCGTTCACGCCCCGCGCCATTCAGTCGCAGCGTGAAACCGTCATCGAGGTCGTCGAGCACTACCTGTCGAAGTGCGACCCGGACGGTTTCGACGTCGTCCAGGATTTCTCAGGCCCGTTTCCCGTCGAAGTGATCACCCGGATGGCCGGTGTCCCCGAAGAGTTCCGCCAGCAGGTGCGGCATTGGATCGACACGAGCCTCGAACGTGAGCCTGGCCAAATCGAGCTGTCCGAGAAGAACATGCAGGCCAATATCGACTCGGGCATCTACTACTACGGCCTGGTGCAGGAACGGCGCCAGAATCCGCAGGACGACATGATCAGCCGACTCATCACGGCCGAGATTCCCGGTCCCGACGGCAAGATGCGCAAGCTGGACGACATCGAGATCACCGGCTTCTGTGCACTGCTCGGTGGCGCCGGCGCCGAGACGGTCACCAAGCTGATCGGCAGCGCCGTCGTCGAGTTCGCCAAGCATCCGGAACAGTGGCAGTTGCTGCTCGACGACCGCAGCAAGGTTCACGATGCCGTCGAGGAACTGCTGCGCTACGTCGGCCCGGTGCAGTACAACGTGCGCTACACGCTCAAAGAAGCACACGTGCCCAGCGGCACGGTGCCCGCGCACAAGCCGGTCTTCATCATGAAGGCGGCCGCCAACCGTGACCCTCGGGCCTACGACCGCGCCGAAGAATTCGACATCACCCGCGACCGCACCCAGTCGCCGCACATGGGCCTGGGCTACGGAATTCACAGTTGCCTGGGGGCGGCACTGGCCCGCCTGGAGAGTGTGATCGCGCTCGAGCACCTGCTGGACTTCATGCCGCGTTACGAGGTCGACTGGGACGGCTTACATCGGGTGACGATGCAGAACGTCGCGGGTTACCACAACGTTCCAGTGAGGGTGCTGAAGTGACCCAGAAAATCGAAGTCGACTTCGGTCTGTGTGAGAGCAACGGGGTGTGCATGGGCATCGACCCCGAGATCTTCGACCTGGATGACCAGGACTATCTGCATGTCCTCCAGGACGAGGTAACACCTGAAAACGAGGAGCACGTCAAAGAAGCTGTGCGGCAGTGCCCGCGCCAGGCGATCTTCATCAAAGACGAATGACCGCATCGAAGGTCGTCTTCGACCCGTTCTCCGAGGAGTACTTCAACGGGCCCTGGGACATCTACCGGCGCATGCGCGAGGAAACGCCCGTCTATTACAACGAGGCGGAGGACTTCTACGCGTTGTCCCGCCACGAGGACGTCGCGGCGGCCTATAAGGATTTTGCGACCTACTCCTCGGCGTACGGCCTCGACCTCGCGATGGTCCGGTCCGGTGAGCCGCCCCCCATGAAGATGATCATCCTCATGGACCCACCCGAGCACCGCCACATGCGCAGCCTGGTCAACAAGGTGTTCACCCCGCGTGCGATCGAGGCGATGCGTCCGATGGTGACCGAGACGATCGACCGCTACCTGAACGCGGCCGACCCCGCGAGCTTCGATGTCGTACAGGACTTCTCGGCGTACTTCCCAGTCGACATCATCACAACGATGCTCGGTGTCCCCGAGGACAAGCGCCAGCAAGTCCGTGAGTGGGTGGACACTTCGCTCCATCGCGAACCGGGCCAGATCGACATGTCTGAGGAGGGCATGGCGGCCATCGCGGAAGCCATGGGTCTGTACTTCCAGCTGATCCAGGAACGCCGCAACGAACCGCAAAACGATATGTTCAGCCGGCTGGTCGCTGCCGAGATCCAGCGTGAGGACGGTGGGGTCGAGTCACTCGAAGACTTCGAGATTGCGGGATTCGCCACGCTTCTCGGGGGTGCCGGCGCCGAAACGGTCACGAAATTGGTCGGCAACGCCGTGGTCGAGTTCGCGCGCCACCCCGAACAGTGGCAGAAGCTGCTCGACGATCGCAGCAAGATCCCCGCCGCGGTCGAGGAGCTTCTGCGCTACGAACCACCGGTGCATTACAACGTCCGCCGATCGATGCGCGAGGTCAACCTCCACGGTGTCACGATCCCCGAGGGCAAACCCGTGTTCCTGCTTCAGGCTTCGGCACACCGCGATCCGGACGCGTTCACCGATCCTGACACTTTCGACATCGATCGCGACCGGACCGAGGCACAGAACCTCGGCTTCGGGTACGGCGTGCACAGCTGCCTCGGCGCTGCGCTCGCCCGGATGGAGACCGCGATCGCGCTCGAGCGGCTATTGGACCGCATGCCGCGGTACGAAGTGCTGTGGGGCCAGTGCGAGCGTGTCGCCATGCAGAACGTCGCCGGCTGGTCACACGTTCCGGTCCGCGTGCTTTAACTCTCAGCGAGCGGACGTGAAAACCCCTAATTTCGAATCGAGATGGGGGTTTTCGCGTCTGCTCGCGGAAAAAAATCAGAGGCCGTGCAGGATGACGCCGTTGCAGTCGGCGGCGGCCTGACGCAGCTTGGCCGCCTCCTGGTAGGTATCGGAGTAGTACCACTCCTTGGCTGCCTCTTCGGATTCGAACTCCAGCAGCACGGTCTGGGTACCGTGCCACTGCCCTTCGATCACCTCGGCCTTCGAGTCGAACGACAACAGCGTGGCACCGGCCATGGCCTGGCTCGCGAGCTTGCCGTATTCCGCCATCCCGGCCGGATCCTTGACGTCCTCGGTGATGAGGATGTACGCCTTGGGCATTCGATCTCCTTTATTAACCGTCGATTTCAGAAATAGCTTGTTCTGGACAGTTCGCGATGGCGTCCTTGGCTGCGCTCTCGAGCTCCGCAGGCACCTCACCCGGCTTCGCGACCGCCCAACCGTCGTCGGTCATCTCGAACACCTCGGGGCACAGCGTCAGGCACATGCCGTGGCCGGCGCACTTGTCTTCGTCAACGCTGACCTTCATCGGACGTCGAACTCGATATGCAGCTGGGTGAGCCCGCGCAGGATGTACGTCGGGATGTACTGATAGTTGCGATTGCCCACCGGGCCGTGGTGCTTCTCGCTGATGCGAATGTCGGTGGTGCGATCGAGCAGACGCTCGAGCCCGACGCGCGTTTCGGCACGTGCCAGCGGAGCGCCGGGACAGCTGTGGATGCCGCGGCCAAAGGCCAGGTGCTGACGGGCGTTCTTGCGGTCGGGATCGAAGGTGTCAGGATCATCGAACCGCCGCGGGTCGCGGTTGGCCGCCCCGTTGATCACCATCAGCGTGCAGCCGGCCCCGAGCTCTTGGTCGCCGACGGTCACCGGCACCCGTGACAATCGAAAATCGCCTTTGACCGGGCTCTCTATGCGCAGGCACTCCTCGATGAAATTGCCGAGGAGACTGCGATCTTCGCGCAGCCGGCGCTGAATGTCGGGCTGGTCGCCGATCACCTTGAGCGCCGTGCTGAGCAGCCGCACCGTGGTTTCCTGCCCTGCCGAGAAGACGTTGGTGGCCACCCGCACGACGTCAGCGACCTCGGGCATCGAGCCGTCCGGGAACGACGCCGTCGCCAGTCCCGTCAGCACATCATCGCGCGGCTCGGCCCGCCGGTCCTCGATGTAGGTGGCGAAGACCTCATACAGGTATTCCAGCGGAGTCTTGTTCATCGTCTTGTCGGCGTTGCCCACCGAGCTGCCGTGGGTGCCGCGCGCGAGCCGCTCGAGGAGGTCGTCGCGGTCCTCGTCGGGCACACCCAGCAGATCGGCGATGACGCGCAACGTGAACGGACCGGCGAAGCCCTTGATGAACTCACCCTCGCCCGGTGCCAGGAAGTCGTCGAGGATGTCGTCGGCGAGCTGCCACATCGCGTCCTCGTTCTCCTTGAGGCGCTTGGGCGTGATCAGCCGCATCAACAACGCGCGGTGATTCGTATGCGTCGGGGGGTCCAGCGTCGGCAGCTGATCGCTGAACGGGATCTCGTCGCGGTGCTTCACGATCAGGTCGGTGACGTCGTCCCCTTCGAGGGGAACAGGAAACCCGGGAAACGGGCCGGTCACCGAGAGGCACGACGAGAACGTCTCCGCGTCGTTGTAGACGTCGACGGCCTCCTGCCAGCCGGTCACCATCGTCACGCCGTAGTGATCCTCACGGGTGACGGGGCACTTGTTGCGAAGTGCCTCGTAGAACGGAAACGGGTCATCCGTCAGTCGACTGTCCCGGAAGAAATCGACCGAGGTGAGGTCCTCCGTCATGCGCTACTCCTCTGACTACGAGAATGTGATTCTCATATGTGGGTATTAGATTTCCACAGTGGGCACGTCGGCGTCAACGAGGCAGCTGTGCACCCGCACAGCGCGTCCACACCACTATTGGATCGGCTCGTGTCCCAAAACGGTGGTTCGCAGCATTTCCCGAGGTGAATCGGGGTCATAGGGCGCCGCTCGGTGCAGGACGCCGTTGTTGTCCCAGATGACGGTGTCCCCGACCGACCAGCTGTGGCAATAGACCAGGTCGGGCTGGGTGGCGCGGTTCAGCAGCTCGGCGAGCAGCGCCCGGCCTTCGTCGAGGTCCATTCCGACGACATAGTCCGCCGATGCCCCGAGCACCAGCGACTTGCGGCCGCTGCGATGTGTCCACACCAGCGGGTGCTCGTGGGTGGGGCGGCTGCGCCACCGCGCGACCAGCTCGGGCGAGGGGTCGGGGTTGACCCGACGTTGCGAGGCCTCCAGCGAGTGCACCACCCGCAGCGATCCGAACCGCCGCTTTTCCTCGTCGCTGAATGCGTCATAGGCCGCATAGGAGTTGGCGAACTCGGTCTCGCCGCCGTGCTCGGCCACCTGCTTCGCCGACAGCACGGTGGCCTTCTGGGGAGGTTCGTCATCGGTCGGGGTGCAGCCGTCGATATGCCAATCGAAGGTCGCGCGCAAATAGGCCGCCGACGCGTTCTTCGACTTGTCGAGCGTCACGGGGTAGATGCCTGCGACCGGATGATGGCCGTCGGATGAGTGATCGATGTCGCCGAGTCGACGGCAGAACGCCACCTGCGCCTCCGGCGCCAGTCCGAGGCCCGGAAAGACCAGCACGCCATTGTCTTCCAGCGCTTCGAGCACCGCTTCGGCCAGCGCATCGTCGGAGGCCAGCCGGTCGGGATCCAGCCCGACGACCTCGGCACCGACCGAGGAGGTGAGTTTGTTGATCGTCAGCAGACTCATGTTCGTCCTATCCGTCACGGCACTGGCGCACTGACGCGATGCATGACCGCGTCGGCGGAGTCGGCGGGTTTCTGGGTGCCGAAGACTTCAACGGCCATCGACACCATGATCATCGAGTAGACGAGATGCAGCAGATTCAGCGCGTCGTCGGGCACATCGTCGAGCGGAAACTTGTCGCAGTAGTCGATCGCCTCCTCGAAGCGAGGCGTGAACGCATCGTAGAATTCGCGTATCTCCGACATGGGCGTGCTCAACCGGGTGCTCCACCGCTCCGGTTCAGTTGCCAGACACCACTTTTCGGCGTACTGCTCGAACTCGGCGAAGGCGCTGGGCAGTCGAGTCATGATCCGACCCCCACCCCGTGGCCCATTCTCGCCTCCGGCTCGGGCATGCGTTCGGCCTGGTACTCCTCCACCCAGTCGACGGCCACCTTGTGCAGATGGCGGACGAGGATCTCCTGATCACTCAGCGGGTAGTCGTTGACTATCGGCTCGTCCAGGCCGTATTCGAGCGCCGCCTGGGTGCCGCCGAGCATGCCCGCATCCTGCAGCGCGAATTCCTTGAGCACCACGGACGCGACCTCGTGCTCGATGCGCTCGCGCACCGAACGTGCGGGATGAAATGCGTTGTAGGCCTCGAACTTATGGGTGTTGTGCGACGTCGGCCAGTAGCGATACAGCAGATACCACCCGTGGTAGATCAGGATCTCGAGGTTCGGGAAGATCTGGAAATTGGTGATGCCCCACGGCTCGATACCGCCCGGATTCAGGCCGGCCGAATGATGCGTCTCAGGGGTACGCCACGGACCCACGAGTCCGCTTCGGGTGACCCGCTCGACGGGATACATGAACTCCGGGTCGAGCAGCCACCGGCGAGTACCCGCCGTCGAGACCAGGCGGTGGGGTCCGTCGATCTGGAAATGTCCGCACTCGAACGTCTGGTTGGGTTGACGAACGGCGCTGGGCACCTGCTGCGAATGCAGCGACGGCACGTGGTAGTACTCCTGGAACGCGTCGGCGAAGATCTTCCAGTTGCTGTTGTTCCGCGCTTCGAATTCGTAACGCTCCGTCATCATCTCGAATGGATAGTCGTCCAGCGCGGTGATCATGGGGCCGAGGAATTCACGCAGCGTCCACCGAGGTTCATGGTCGAAATTGATGAAGATGAAACCGTTCCACACGTCGCAGTGCACGGGTTTCAATCCGTACTGCGAGGTGTCGAGTCCGAAGAACTCGCCCTCCTGTTGCACGAACGTCAGATCACCCTTGAGGTCGTAACGCCACCCGTGGTACTTACACGTGAACTGGCGGCAGGTGCCTTTGACCTCCTCGTGGGGATAGTCGTTCCACACCAACTTGTTTCCACGGTGACGGCAGACGTTGTAGAAGGCTCGGATCTGCTGGTCCTTGCCCCTGACGACGATCACCGACGTCCTGGCGACCTCGATCTCCTTGGTGAGGTAGCTGCCGACCCGCGGCAGTTCCTCGACGCGAGCAACATTGAGCCAGGCGCGCTTGAAGACCGCTTCGCGCTCGAGTTCGTAGAACTCCGGTGAGATCGAGTCGCGGAACGAGATCGGTCCGGTGCCCAGTTCCGGGTAATGCTCCGTCCAGCTACCCTCGGCCGGTTTGGGCCACTTACCCATGCGAACCTCCCTGTCGTCTCGGAGAACTCGTGGTCGTCACATCACCGACCCGCCGTTGACACCCAGCGTCTGGCCGGTGATGAAACCGGCCTCTTCGGAACACAGGAAGCCGACGGCGGCGGCGATGTCGGCACCGGTGCCCAGGTGGCCGAGCGGGACGCTCGCGGCCATCTGCTCGTTCGAGGGCAGGTGTCCGGCCGCCTGCCCCGCGTGCTGCATCGGCGTCTCGATCGCCGACGGCGGAATGTTGTTGACGGTGATACCCGTCGGACCGTATTCCCGCGCAAGCGATCTGGTCAGCGACAACAGCGCGCCTTTCGACGCGGCGTAATGCGCCATCCCCGGCGATCCGCGCTGCGCGCTGGACGAGGAGATCATGACGATGCGGCCCCAGCGGGCTTCCAGCATGTCCGGCACCGCGATCTGACAGCAGTGGAAGGTGCCCGTGAGATTGACGTCGATCAGTCGCTGCCAGGCCTGCACGCTGATGTCGGTGAACGGCGCGAAGTCCACGGCGCCCGCGCTGGTTACCAGGATGTGCACCGGGCCCAGTTCGGTGCGCACCTTCGCGAAGGCTTCCTCAACGGCGGTGCGGTCGCTGACATCAGCGGCCACCCCGAATGCCGTGACGCCCTCAGCGCGCAACTCTTCGACGACCCGTTGCGCCGCTTCGCCGTTGAGGTCGAGAACAGCCACCTTGTGCCCACGCCTGCCAAGCTCATGACAGGTCGCTTCGCCCATACCGGAGGCGCCGCCGGTCACCACCGCCACCCGCGTCATCGCACGCTCCTCCGCTCCATCACTCGTAGACCACGTGGACTGTTTGGCTGGTAGGTAGAGACTGACACGTCAGCACCCAGCCTTCAGCCACTTCGTCGTCATCGAGTGCATCGTTGTTCAGCATCCGGGCACTCCCGGTGACTATGCGTGCCATACACGTTCCGCACGAACCCGTCTCGCACGACGACGGCGCCCGCAAACCGGACATGCGCGCTGTCTGCAGCAGCGTGTTGCCGGACCGGTAGTCGGCGGTCGTCTTCTTGCCATCCAGTTCGATGACGACCGTTTCGGTCGTCTCCGTGGAACTGTTGCCGACGTCGACAGGCACCGGGTCGACCGTGAAGCGCTCGAGGTGCACACGCTGCGACGGCACACCGGATTCCCGAACCGCAGCCTCGACGGTGTCCATGAAGGGACGCGGGCCGCAGATGTAGTAGTCGGCCGCACCGGCATCTTCGAGGAAAGTCCGTACCGCTTCGGGAGTCACCACACCGTTGTCGTCATCGATGTGGTGCGCGACCGCCAGACGGTCGGCGTGCTGCTCGGCAAGTCGAGCGAGCGCCTCGTCGAAAATCACCGAATCGCGATTGCGATTGGCGTAGAACAGCCGAATACGACGCGACGATCCGCTCAGGGCCGTCCGCATGAGCGACATGATCGGCGTGATGCCGCTGCCGCCCGCGAACGCCACGATCTCGTCGCCGTTGTCGCGTAGGCAGAAGCGTCCCTCGGGTGGCGCCGCATGGATCTCGACACCCTCGGTGGCGGCGTCGTTGAGCCAGTTGGACACCACGCCGCCGGGATCGCGCTTGACGGTGATCCGAAGCTCGTCTTCCACCGGCGCCGACGACATCGAATAACAGCGCCGCAGATCCTGACCGTCCACATTGACCCGCAGCGTCAGGAACTGGCCTGCCCGATACCGGAACCGTGCCGAGCAGTGGTCGGGCACACCCAGCACCAGGGAAACGGCGTCGCTGGTCTCGCGCACGACCCGCTTGACGCGTAACGGCGCGAATCCGTCGGCTCCGTTGTTGTCGCCCATCCCGCTCAATATATCAAGTACTTGTCATTAATCTCAAGTACTGAATACTCCCCTACTGTCCGATGTGATCGTCGAACAATTCGTGCCCGGTGCCCTGTTCGACGACGCGCGCCAGCAGGTCGCGCAGCGTCTGCTGCTCGGACTTGCTCAGTACCCCGAAAACCTTGTCGTGCGCGGCGATTGCGTCGTTGACCACAGCCTCGGCTACATCACGCCCCTGGTCGGTGAGAAATGCCTGCAGGATGCGGCCGTGTTGCGGATCCTTCTTTCGCACGATCAGGCCACGTCGCTCGAGAGCGGTCAGCGCGAGTTGAACACCCTGGGGACTGATCAGCATGCGCCGTGCCAGGTCGGCGCCGGACAGACCCGGCTCGGTCGCCAACTGTCGCAACACACCGATTTGCGCAGTACTCACCCCGTGGTCGCTCACCGCATCGTTGACCGTCGTCAAGGAGAAGTACCAGGCCTGCTTCAGCAGCCAGAGAATGTTGTCGGTTTGTTCCACGCTTGCTCCTCTCAGCGGTGCGCTAGCGCTTGTAGACGACGCCGTTCTTCATGACGAACCCGACATCCAGCGTGACGGCGATGTCGCGTGACGGGTCGTCCGGTACGGCAACGATGTCGGCGAGACAGCCGGCGGCCAGACGTCCCAGCTCGCCGTCGGCTTCGATGAGTTCGGCGCTGGTGATCGTCGCCGCGCGCAAGGCCTGCATGGGCGTCATCCCGCGGGATACCAGCGCGCACAGTTCTTTTGCGTTCTGCCCGTGCGGAATCGCCGGCGCATCCGTGCCGCAGGCGATGCGGACACCGGCCGCGATCGCCTTCGGCAACATGGCCTGGGCCTGCGGGAAGACCACCTCGGCCTTTTTGCGAAGCTCGGGAGCGATTCGATCGACCGCCATGGCCTCGGTCAGGTAGGTGGTCGACACCAGGAACGTGCCGGTGTCGGCCATCAGCTTGATGGTGTCGTCGGTGGCCAGGAAACCGTGCTCGATGCAGTCGATTGCCGCGCGGATGCAGGCGCGAATAGCGCTGTCCCCCACGGCATGCGCGGCCACCCGTACCCCGGCGCGATGCGCTTCGTCCGCGATCGCGGCGAATTCGTCGTCCGAGTACTGCTGGGCGCCCGGTGCAGTGCTGTGTGACATCACGCCCCCCGACGCCGACACCTTGATCAGCTTCGCTCCATGCCTGACCTGGTACCGGACGCACGCACGAACCTCGTCCACACCGTTGGCGATGCCCTCGGCGACGGACAGCGGCATGATGCCCGGGGCCAGGCGCTGGAACACCGTCGGATCGAGATGTCCGCCATAAGGCGTAACCGCATGCCCGGCCGGGTATATCCGCGGCCCGACGTGCCAGCCCTGCTCGATCGCCCGCTGAAGCGCGACGTCCAGCAGGTAGCCGCCGGTCTTCACCATCAAGCCCAGATTGCGAACCGTGGTGAATCCGGCCTCGAGTGTGGTGCGCGCGTTGACCGCACCACGCAGAGTGCGGTACGCGGGGTCGTCCTGCACGCCGTGCATGGGGCTTGGCAGCCCTTCCGGACCGCCGGGACCGCCGATGAGCAGGTTGAGCTCCATGTCCATCAGGCCCGGCAGCAGGGTCACGTCGCCCAGGTCGATGTCCTCGTCCGGATTCGGAGGCAGGTCAACTGGATTGACGGCAAGGATGCGGTCACCCTCCACGACGATCACGGCAGGCGAGCGGACCTCGCCGGCCTCGACGTCGGCCCAGCGCGCGCCACGCAGGACGGTGATCCGAGGTGTCACGGCACCGGTTCCGATACGCAGTCCAATGTCGTCGCACCCGAGTCAGGCACTTTGGGTTGTTTCCAGCACTCGACGGGGAACGACGCCTGGATCATCGAATACAACAGATGCATCAGGTTGAGCACGTCCTCCGGCATATCGTCCAGCGAGAACTTGTCGCAGTAGGCGATGGCCTCTTCCGCGCGTGCGGTGATCGCGTCGTAGAACGCTTGGATCTCCTGCATCGAACTGGCCAACCGTTTGGCGTAGCGTTCGGCTTCGCTGCCCAGGCACCAGTCCGAAAACTCTTCGAGGTCGGCGAACTCCGGCGGTAATTTGGACGGGCGGGCGGGAGTCGGCGTCGTCGAAGCTGCGGTCGTCATGTCACACGCCCGCGGTCTTGCGCCGGTAGTCCTCGACCCATGCGGCGGTCTCGGTATGGAGATGGCGGATGAGCACCTCCTGATCGCAGAGGACGAAGTTGTCGAGCACGCGTGATTCGACCATCGTCTGGGTGGCCTCCAAGGTGTTGGCGTCCTGCAGGCCGTACTCCTTGAAGGACACGGCGGCGAGTTCCTGCGCGATGCGCTCGCGGGGCGTCCGCGGTGCCGGGAAGTACACGGTTCCCTCGAAGATGTGCGTGTTGTGCGACGTCGGCCAGTAGTGATACGTCAGGTACCAGCCCTGGCCCCAGAACAGAATGACGAAGTTGGGGAAGAGCTGGAACGAATCCAGCCCCCACGGATCACATTTCGCGGGATTGAGGCCTCTCGGCATCTCTCCCAGATCCGGCTTGTCCCACGGCCCGAAAAGCCCACTCTGACAGATATCTTCGATGGGCTTGCGCATCTCGTCGGCCATCTCCCACGCGCGGATACCCGACGTGCTCACCAACCGGTGCGGACCTTCGATGCGGTAATGCGGCGCCTCGAACCCCGCTTCGGCCGCCGCCTTGGAGTAGGCCGTCGGCGACTGGTTCGCGTGCAAAACGGGTGCGTGATAGAACTCCTGGAACGCGTCCATGTAGAGCTTCCAGTTGGCCTTGACCTCGGAGCGGTAGTAGAAGCGCGACGTCATCTTCTCGAACGGATAACCCTCGAGATCGGTGATCATCGGCCCGAGGAAGTCGCGCAGGGACTGCTCGGGTGTCTTCGCGAAGTTGACGAAGATGAAGCCCTCCCACACCTCGCAATGCACCGGCACCAGGCCGTATCGGCTCTTGTCGAGGTCGAAGAACTCCCCCTCCTGCTGGACGAAGGTGAGGTTGCCGTCGAGGTCGTAGCGCCATGCGTGGTACTTGCAGGTGAACTGTCGGCACACCCCGCTGGTCTCTTCCAGCGGCATGTCGTTCCAGACCAGCTTGTTGCCGCGGTGGCGACAGATGTTGTGATACGCCTTGACTTCTCCGTTCGTCGTGCGCACCACGATGATGGAGGTGTTGACGACCTTTAGTTCCTTGGTGAAGTAGCTGCCCTTGCGCGGAATCTGTTCGACACGACCGACGTTCAGCCACGCCCGCCGGAAAACCGCCTTGCGCTCGACTTCGTAGAACTCGGGGTCAACCGAGTCCTCGTAGGACACCGGACCTGTCCCCAGTTGCGGATAGTGCTCTGTCCAACTGCCTTCGGGTGGTTTAGGGAATCGCGCCATCGCCTGTTCCTGTCGATATCGCTGTGTGGCGCGCACGCGAGGCTGAAAGATGTCGTGCACGCGACGAGCAATTCTTATGGGCCCTGTAGCGCTGACCGTATATGCTCGCGAGATCAATCGCAAGTAGTTGATACACGAGATGGCAGGCCCCGTGATGATGGCGAGCACCTTTGAACACGAACCGAATTTCGCCCAGCCGTGGGCATCCCATCGAGCGAGGATCTATCTCGCGGTCGCGATCTTCACCGCCGCGGTCTTCGTATTGATGACCATCGGCGTGACTGTCGGGCTCATCCCCCCCTCCTTCACGGTCGACGTCATCGCGAATCTGCTGTTCGGAATCCCGGTGATCCTGCTGCCTTTCGTCATCCTCTGGGATGCACCGGGCGAGAATCGAACTCGGCTCGACAAGGCCGCCGAACTCACGCTCTTCTACCTGCCCTACACGGCCTTCAGCCAGATCGGGTACGAGCTGATGTTCTTGATCGGCCACCCGCTCGGAATGTGGACGCCGACCACCGACCCCGGCTGGAAGTGGCTGTGGTGGCAATACGGATTGGCCGACACCCGCTACGTCAGCGGCAACCCGTGGATGTTCGCGCTGGAGGTCGTCGGGGTCACCACCGGCATCGTCGTCATCACGATGTGGACGCGACTCATCCGGCCGACGCTGTCGACCGAGTCACGCATCCGGTGCCTATGGGTGACGTTCGCCGGCATCGCAGTGCTGATGAGCAGCACCGCGGTGTACTTCCTCGCCGAGGTGGGCGCCGGATTCAACGACATCGGCCAGGGCGCGTATGGGCTGTGGTTCAAGTTCATCGGTGAGAACATTCCGTTCATCGTCCTGCCGCCGCTGGTGCTGTATTCGATCCACCTTCAGATCGACTACCTGACCAGACGGGCGGGGGCGCTCAGGCCGACCCAACAGCACGTCACGGCAACTTGATCGCCGACGTGTACATCTCGATGACCGGCCGGTAGAGGTCGACGCCGTCGAGTTCGCTGCCGAGCACGACTGCATCGCTGGTCGCGACGAGCACCTGCGCGAACGTCAGCGGCGGAATTAGCAGGGTGCCGCCCAGCCGGTCCATGCCGTCGACGATGAATTTCGCCAGCGCCTCGACGACCTCCGACCTCTTGGCAGCCACCCGCTCCCGCGCTTCCGGATTGCGCAGCAGGTACAGCGTGAACTCGTGGCCAAGGGCGGCATGCTCGGCGCCGCGGTCCCGGCTGAGCTTGCGCCATCGCTTGGCGATTTCGTCGAATTCGCGCGCCCCGACCTGCTTCGCAGAGGCCATCACCTCGGCGAAGTTGTCGAAATATCGGCGCCAGTAGCGATCGCTGACGGCCAGGAAAAGGTCCTCCTTGGCCGCGAAGTGCTTGTAAATGGCGCCCTTGGTGTAGCCGGCTGCGCGCGCGATGTCATCGAGACTGGCTGGGGTGAAGCCCTTTTCGGCGAACACCTCCTCGGCGGCGTCGAGCAGCAGGGAGCGAGTGTGTTCGACGCGTCGTTCCCGCGTCCAGCGCTCGACCATGACTAAAGTCTGACACAGAATCTGAGAAACCTATTGGATACTCAGATACTCATTGGTATCTTTCCGGAACATGTTCATCATTCCAAGCCAGGAGTCGTTGTGAGCGGACCGTCGAAAAAGCCCACCGTCACCGAGTCGATCAGTCGCACCGCGGTGCTCGGCACGGAGACCCCGCGGCCGTCGAGTTCCATCAAGATATGGGCGACTGTCGGGGCCGTTTTCCTGGCGCTGACGGTGTATCTCTTCGTCCGGTGGGTCAGCGGGCCCTATTTCGAGCCGGTGGCGAGCGGCCCGAGCGAACCACCGATGTACATGAAGATTCCGTTGATCGCCAACGCGGTCGTGTTATGGATCGGCCTGCCATTCGCGCTGTGGTTCTTCATCATTCGACCGTGGTGGCGGGAACGGCGCATCACGCTCGACGGCATGCTGCTGGTGTCGATGGCACTGATGATGTTCCAGGACCCGATGCTCAACTACTACAGCACCTGGTGCACGTACAACGCATGGCTGTTCAATCAGGGTTCCTGGGCACCGTACATTCCCGGCTGGGTGGCGCACGAGGAACCGGGACATACGGTGCCCGAACCGCTGCTGACCAATATTCCCGGCTACATGTACGGGGTGCTGCTGCTCACCATCGTCGGATGCGCGCTCATGCGCAAGATCAAGAGCCGTTGGCCGGGTATCAGCAACCTTCGGCTCGTGTTGGTCACCTACGCGATCGCCATCGTCTTCGACTTCATCATGGAGGGGCTGATCCTCCTGCCGATCGGCTTCTACTCCTACCCAGGCGCCATCCAGTCACTGTCGATCAATGCCGGCACCTATTACCAATATCCGATCTACGAAGGCTTGATGTGGGGTGGCGTCCAGGCGGCGCTCTGTTGCCTGCGCTTCTTCACCGATGACCGCGGCCGCACCGTCGTCGAACGTGGACTCGACCAAATCCGCGGCGGGTTCGTCAAACAGCAGTTCGTTCGCTTCCTGGCGATCTTCGGCGGCGTGAGCGCATGCTTCTTCCTCTTCTACAACGTGCCTGCCACCTGGCTTGGTACGCAAGCTGATCCGTGGCCCGAAGACGTGCAGAAGCGTTCGTATTTCAACCCTGGCATCTGCGGCGACGGAACCGACCGACCGTGTCCGAATCCTGACCTACCACTGACGACCCACCGCTCAGGATTCGTCAACCACGACGGCGAACTCGTGCTACCGGAAGGGGTGGAGATCCCGCCTGTCGTGCCGATTCAAGGCGCGAACGGCAATGGCTCTCAGTAATATTCGGCCGATGGCCGAGACGAGCTCGACTGCGCCGTACTACCGTGCTGTCGGGAACGAGCTCGAGGTGTTTCGGGCGGCAGCCCGCCGCGGTTCGCCGGTTCTGCTGAAGGGGCCCACCGGTTGCGGGAAGACGCGCTTCATCGAGGCGATGGCTCACGAACTCGGCCGTGAGCTCATCACCGTCGCGGGTCACGAGGACATGACGTCGGCCGATCTGATCGGCCGCTTTCTGTTGAAGGGCGGCGAGACGGTCTGGGTGGACGGACCTTTGACCCGCGCGGTGCGAGCCGGTGCCATCTTCTATCTCGACGAGGTGGTCGAGGCGCGCCAGGACACCACTGTCGTGATCCACCCGCTCACCGATCACCGTCGTGTGTTGTCGATCGACCGGCTCGGCACGACGCTGAAGGCGGCGCCCGGATTTCAGCTGGTGGTCTCCTACAACCCCGGGTACCAAAGCGTGCTGAAGAACTTCAAGGAATCCACCCGTCAGCGCTTTGTCGCCATCGAGCTCGGCTACCCGTCCCCTGAGATCGAAACCGAGGTGGTCGCCCACGAAGCTGGGATCGACACCGAAACCGCCCGGGCGCTGGTCGAACTCGCTTACGCCATCAGAAATCTGGACGGCTCACCGCTGCGCGAGGTGTCTTCCACACGCATGTTGATTCTCGCCGGAGGCCTGGCTGCCGAGGGACTGGAGTTGCGCAGCGCTGTCCACGCGGCCGTCGTTCAGGTGCTCTCCGACGACGACGACGTCATCCGCGCCCTCGATGAACTCGTTGACGCCGTTCTGCCTAGACAGTGAGCCCCTCCCACCCGGAACGGTTCCGGCTGTTGGCCTCCTTCATCGCGGGCCGGGCGCTCGACATCGCAGAGGCACCCGCCGGCCAGAGCGCCCACACCAACGGCCAGATCGTGTTGGTGTCCGCGGGCGTATCCGTCGAGCGGCAGCGCCGCGAGGTGCTGGTCCAGAGCGCGTTGCTCGGCGCTGGCAGTCTGGATGCGCGCTTGCTCAAAGGGTTACGGGGCCGACCGTCGGTAGCTCGTCGGTACTTGGCCTTGGAGGGACGTCGGGTACTGCGCGTTCTCGCCGACCGGTTGCCCGCCATCGACGTGAGTCCCGACGAGGAGCCGACGACCGCGACGGCCGACGAGTCGCTGAACATGGCGCGGACCCGCAAGAGCGTCTCCGGTGCACCGCCATGGTTCGGCACGCTCAAGCCGTCCCTGCTGTTGGCGTCTGCCGACGAGACCGGTTCGGCCGCAACCGATAAAGACCTGCGGCTGGAACTCACACTCGGTGATCCGGCTGAGGGTGACGACGAAGACGACGACCCCGCGCAGAGAAGCAAGATTCTGAAGATGTTCGAGACACCGGTCACCACGACGGATGCGGTTGCGAACTTCCTGCGCAAGATCCTCGGTGGCTCGCGATCGGAGGGCAGCGACACCGCAGGCGGCGGCATGCAAATCCGCTCAACCCGCCGGGCACGGTCGGCCGGTCTGAACGCGCGACCGCTTCCCACCCCGATCCGCTTCACCGACGACGGCAGGCCTGGCGCGTCGCTGGGCATCGGCGGAGCGCTATATCCGGAGTGGGACGTCTTCGACGGCCGGTACCGGCCCGAGTGGTGCCGTGTGATCGAGTTTCCCCTGACATCCGCGGCAGATGTGAGCGCAGCCGGCGTGACGCACGACGACGTGCTCCGGCGGCGGTTGTCGCGCATCGGTCTCGCCCCGAAGATATTGCGCGCCAGGCCTGATGGCGAAGAGCTGGACATCGAGGCGCTCATGGACCTGTTCGTCGATCTGCGCTCAGGATTCTCACCGCCTGAAAACGTATACGTGGAGCGCCGCAGGCTGACTCGCGATCTGGGCGTCCTCATTCTGCTCGACGCGTCAGGATCGGCCACCGATACCGATGCCGAGGGCCTCGCGGTGCACGACCATCAACGGCGAGCGGCGGCGACGCTGGCCCTGACGCTCGATGAGCTCGGCGATCGCGTCGCCGTCTATGCGTTCCGCTCACACGGCAGGCGTGCGGTCCACCTGCCCGCCATCAAGAGCTTCGACCAGCGGTTCGGCGCGGCTGGCCGGGCGCGGCTCAACCAACTTCAACCGTCTGGCTACACGCGTCTCGGCGCAGGCATCCGCGGTGCGGGCGAGGTACTCAAGAGCCGTTCCGGCACACCGAATCAACTGCTGCTCGTCCTGTCCGACGGCTTCCCCTACGACGAGGGCTACGAAGGTCGTTACGCGGAGGCTGACGCCAGCAAAGCCCTGGAAGAACTACGCGCCGACGGCGTTGCCTGCCTGTGCCTTTCGATCGGTGCCTCCACGGACACCGGCGTGCTGGAACGCGTGTTCGGCTCCACCAGCTTCGCCAGCGCCCCGGCCCTTGCCGATTTGAGCCCGCGAATGGACGAGTTGTTCCTCGGTGCGCTTCGAGCCCTGGCCACCCCCAGTTCGCTCACCGGGCGGGCAGCCCCAGCACGCGCTGCGCGATGATGTTGCGCTGAATCTCTGACGTGCCACCGGAGATGGTGCCGGCATAGCTACTGATGTACCGGGTGAACCAGCTGGCGGTGAAAAGATCTGGGCTGTAGGGGTTGTGGCGCCCGGTCAACGACGGGCTGAGCAAACCGGCGACACCCGCGCCGTCCAGCGCGTGCCGCAGCGCGCTCTGCTCGGCCTCGGATCCGAGCAGTTTGAGCACCGACACACCGGGGATGTCACGCTCACCGCGCGCAGCCTGTCCGAGCGCCGCCGAACCCAACAGACGCAGCGCTTGATAGTCCATTGCGATCGTCGCGTACCGGTCCCGATTCACCTCGCCGACGGGACGGTAATCCTCCAGCAGTTGTTCGAGCCGGTTGGCGAACGCCATCCACATCATGGTCCGTTCGTGGCCCAGCGATCCGTTGGCGACCTTCCATCCACCGCCGAGTGGCCCGACGAGGTTCTCCGCCGGCACCCGCACATCCGAGAAGAACACCTCGTTGAAGTCGACATCGTCGCGGCCGTACACCGACGCGAACGGCCGGCGCTCCACCCCCGGCAGATCGGTCGGGATGATCAGCGCGCTGATCCCTTTGTGTTTCGGCGCGTCCTGGTCGGTGCGCACGAAGGTCAGGATGACGTCGGCGTCGTGGGCGCCGCTGGTCCACACCTTCTGCCCGTTGACGACGAAGTGCTCGTCCACCATATCGGCACGGGTACGCAAACCCGCCAGATCCGAGCCCGCACCCGGTTCGCTCATGCCCAGCGACGCCGTCATCTCGGCACGCAGGATGGGCACCGCCCACTTCCGCTTTTGCTCCTCGGTGCCGAACGACAGCAGCGAGGCGGCGATGATGCCGACGCCCTGCGGGTTGAACGCGTGATAGATGCGGCGTCGCGCGAGTTCCTCGCGGTGAACGAACTGTTCGAGGATGCCCGCGTTGCGGCCGCCGAACTCGGGCGGATTGCCCGGAAGGAGCCAGCCGTGGTCGAACTGGAGGCGCTGCCACCGGCGCGACCACTCCGGTACGTGTGAGGTCGACCGGGACCGCTCGGTCTCCGCCTCGGCCTCCGGAGGCAGGTGTGCGTCGAGAAAGTCGATGAACTCCGCGCGAAACGCCTCGACGTCGGCATCGAAGGTGAGCTGCACGGATCAACAGTATCAAGTACTTAACATTTGGGTCGCCGTGCGCTATGACTGAAGGGATGCTCGATGCGGAGAAGATCTTGATCACCGGCGCCACGGGAAAAATCGCGTTCCCGATCGCGCGGGCGTTGGCACAGCGCAACGAGGTCTGGGGTGCCGCACGGCTGAGGGACCCCGCGGATCGCGACAAGCTCACGGCCGCCGGCATCACGCCGGTGACATTCGACATGAGCGTCGGCGACTTCTCCGCGCTCCCCACCGATTTCACCTACGTGTTCCACGCGGCCGTCGACGCCGGCTCCGGTGATTGGGAACAATGTGTCGACACGAACGCGCAGAAATCCGGCGATCTGCTGTACCACTGCCGCACCGCAAAGGGTTTCGTGTTCTGCTCGACCGGATCGGTGTACGGGTACCAGGGACAGCGGCCGCTGCGGGAATCGGATCCGCCGGGCGTTCCGCTGCGTCCGAACTACAGCTTCTCCAAGATCGCCGCCGAGGCCGTGTGCACCTGGATCGCGAAGCAGTTCGACATACCGCTCACGATCATCCGCATCTGCTCGACCTACGGCCCGGAAGGCGGAGCCCCCGCTGACCGGCTCGACATGATGTTGGCGGGCACGCCGATTCGGCTGCATCCCGACAAACCCAACAACTACAACCCGCTCTACGAGGACGACTACGTCGAACTCGGCATCCGGGCGATGGAGGTCGCGGCGACGCCGCCCATCGTGGTGAACTGGGCCGGCAGCGAGACGGTCAGCGCCGAAGACTACTGCGCCTACCTCGGTGAGCTCGTCGGCGTCGAACCGGTCTTCACCTACACCGCGGACGCACACACACCGTTATGGCCCGACGTCACCTACATGCACGAAATACTCGGTGCGACCAAAGTGCACTGGCGTGACGGGTTCCGGCGCATGGTCGCGGCCCGTCATCCTGAAATCGCTTTGTTCGAACCACTGACGCCCTAAGGACATTTGATGCAGCTGCCCGGAACGCCGTCCGACGAAATCGATGACGTCCTTGCCACCGGCCGTGGCGACATCACCACGTTGTTCGTCTCGATGGCCACGCGGCACCCCGACGGTACCGATGCCGAATACCTGCGCTGGCACACACTCGATCACCGTCCCGAACAACACCGACTGTCGGCCGTGCGCGCGTCCCTGCGGTTGGTGTCGACGCCCGCATGCCGCGCCGCCCGCGCTACGGAGACCGAACCCTACGACACCATCGACCATGTCATGACGTACTTCTTCACAGACCCCGGCGGCATGGAAGGCTTTCTCGCACTGGCGAAGGCGCTGATCGGCGGCAAGCGCAAACTGCCGCTGCTGCCACCCGTCGAGCGCGGTGTCTACGACGTGCGGAGCAAGTCTGCCGCACCGCGGGTCAAGGTGGGCGCCGACGTGCTGCCGTGGTGGCCGGTGAAGGGTGTGTACCTGCTGCTCGAACGTGGCGACGCGCCGGCAGATCCGTTGCTCGCGGTCGACGGTGTGGCCGGCATCTGGTCGGCGGCGACGCTGGACGTCGATGCGAGACTGGCGAGTGCACCAGTGGGTCAAACCGTCACCTACTGCTTTCTCGACGACGATCCTCTTGCCACCGCGGAACGCCTTGAGCCGGTGTTGACTTCGCGATGGGACCAGGGCGGAGTCGAACCGCTGCTGGCCGCACCGTTCTACCCCGTCGTACCGCACGAATGGGATCGCTATGTGCCGTAGGAGGTTTTGATGCGGATCGGCCTGATGATCGGTTCGGACAAGGAGCGTTCACGCGCCGACCGGCTGACCGGGCTTCTCGACGACGGCAAGGCCGCCGAGCGTGACGGTTTCGCGTCGTTCTGGATTCCCCAGGTTCCCGGCTACCTCGACGCGATGACAGCGGTCGCGCTGCTTGGTCAGGTGACCGAGCGCATCGAGATCGGGACAGCGGTGGTGCCGATCCAGACGCGCCATCCGCTCATCTTGGCGCAGCAGGCCATGACCACCCAGGTGGCCTGCTCGGGGCGCTTCTCGCTGGGCCTCGGCCCGTCTCACCACTGGATCATCACCGACCAACTCGGACTTCCCTACGACAAGCCGGCCCTGCTGGTGCGCGACTACCTCGATGTGCTGGACGCGGCGTTCGCCGGTCCCGGCCCGATCGCAGTGGACAACAACAGCTTCCGCGTGAATAGCCCGGTGGATGTCACCGAGGACTTCGAGATGCGGGTACTCGTGGCCGCACTCGGACCCGCAATGCTGCGCATCGCAGGCGAACGCACCGGCGGAACCATCCTGTGGATGGCCGACGAGCGGGCCATCGGCGACTACGTGGTGCCGCGCATCACGGAGGCCGCGCAGGCCGCCGGGCGGTCCGGAACTCGTGTCGTGGCGGGGGTGCCCGTCGCGCTCTGCTCGAACAATGAAACCGACGGCGCTCGCGAGTACGCGAGTGAGGTGCTGGGCCACGCCGACTTCTCCCCCAACTACGTCCGGCTGCTCGAACACGGTGACGCCGAGGACGTCGGGGACACCATGGCCGCGGGCGACGAAGCAACAGTGCTGGCCCGGCTGCGCAGCTACCGCGACGCCGGCGTCACCGATCTTGCCGTCCGGGTGGTCCCTCTTGGCGACGACGCGAAGGCTCGCAGCGAATCACGCCGCCGCACTGAGGAGTTCGTGGCCTCGCTTGTGTCGGAATTCGATTCTGGCGCATAGGCACCCATGAATTCGATGTGGACCCCACCCATCGTGCAGAAGAACAGGTCAACGCCCGAAATCCCGGTGTCGAATACCGTGACGTCGTCCGTGAACGTGCTCGCCTTGTCCTTGGTACCGGAGAAGTCGTCGGTCAGAAACGACAGAGCGGCCAGGCCCTCCGGAGCGAAATCACGCAAGTGTTCGGGCACGTCGAGCACCTCGATCAAGCCACCTTCGCCGCCACCTAAGATCGTCACGTCGGCTCCGTCGGACGGTGGCCATCCCAACGTAGCTTCAAATACTTCTCCGGGAATGTGCATTTCGGCTGTCACCGTCATCCCCACCACGTCAGTCAGGAACGCGGTGAAGGTCGCAGCCGAATGGCTGCGCATGACGACGTGGTGCAGTTGGTTGGGCATCGTTGCTCCTTGTCCTTGACTCAGGCGCCCAGCATGACGAGGCCGCCGTCAATCGCCACGAGTTGTCCGGTCATGAAATGTGAATCTGCACTGCAGAAGAACACCAACGCCGGACCGAGATCCTCGACCGGATCGCCGAGCGCGCCGCCGAGCGGAATCGTCTTCTTGATCTCCTCATCGATGAACTTCGCGGCCGCAGGTCCCAGGAACTCGCGCAGCCGGTCGGCTCCGGGTGTCTGCACGGCGGGGGCCAGTGCGATCGCCGAGATCTTCTCGGACGCCCACGCCTTGGCGATCGAGCGGGTCCAGGCCGACACCGCGCCCTTGGTCGCGGCGTAGACCGCCGAGATCGGACTGCCCATCACGGCCTCCCCCGACCCGAAGTTGATGATGCGGCCGCCGCCGCTGCGGCGCATCACCGCGTAGGCGGCCTGGTTGGTGAAGATGGTCGCCTTGATGTTGGTGTCCATCAGGAAGTCGATGTCGTCGCCGGTGATCTGGCCGGGGATGCCCGCCTGCCACATGCCGGCCGCGTGCAACAGCACATCGAGGCCACCCATCTGCTGGGCGGCGGTGGCCACCATGTCGTCGACGGCAGCAGCGTCGCGCACGTCGCACTGCAGCCATGAAACGCCATCGACGTCGGGCGGGGGTGTCGAGTGATACGTCGCCACGACCTGCGCGCCCGCCCCGCTGAGCACCTCGACCGCCGCCGCACCGATACCCGTTGCACCGCCGGTCACCAATATTCGTCTGCCATCGAGGGAACCTGCCACCCCTAGATAGTTAGACAAACGTCAACTATATGCAAGCCCCAATTTAGCTGTTACAGTGCGGCTGTGCCCAAATCTGTCGTGGCCAACGGTGCTGACAGTGGTCAGCGGCGAGCGTCTTTCCAGCGTGCGCGGTCGCACGAAACGAAGCGCAGCCTGGTGCAGGCGGCCATGGCACTGTGGCGCACCAACGGATACGCCCAGACCACTGTCGCCGACATCTGCCGGGCCGCCGGCGTCTCCCGCGCCCTGTTCTACTTCTATTTCCCCGCCAAAGAGGATGTGTTGTTCGAAGTCGGCCTCTTGTCGACGCGGGCGGCACAGAAGAAGGTGCACGCGATGCTCGACACCGACTATGAGATCGAGCACGTGATCGCCGAGGCGTTGCGCAGCCTCGAACGGTCGATGGCCCGCAACCCGCGCGACCTGATCGTCGAGACCATTCTCGAGGGGTACCGCCACGAGCACCGGATACTGTCCGGCGACGAGCGCAGCGACACCGATGCCGACATGTTCGGCGAACTGTTCGTCAAGGCTCAAACCGATGGCAAGCTTGCGGCCCATGTCGACGTGAAGCACCTGTCGCACCTCGCCGGGATGCACGTCAGCGAGGGCGTGCGCCATTGGGCGTCGGGAGGTTTCGGCGACAAGTCCTTCTCCGAGGTGGTCACCACCGATATCGCCGCACTGGTCGCCGGGTTCAACCTCAAGGCGCGACGATGAAGGCGACGGTGATCACCGGGCCGAACGAAACCCAGGTGATCGACGTGCCGAAGCCGACGGTCGGACCAAACGACGTCCTGATCAAGATGCGGGCCTGCGGAATCTGCGGATCCGACAGCCTGTACATCTCGATGGGAGGCTTCGGCAAGGGACACATGCCACTGGGCCACGAACCAGCCGGCGAGGTCGTCGAGATCGGAAGTGCGGTCACCGGTTTCACAATCGGCGACCACGTGGTCGTCAACCCGATGATCGCGCCGAGTGGAATCATCGGCAACGGTGGCAAATTCGGTGCGCTCGCCGAGCACCTGCTCATCGAGGACGCCGTCCGCGGCACGAGCGTCGAGGTCGTTCCCGATCACATTCCCTTCGAGGTGGCCGCACTCAACGAACCAATGGCGGTGGCCCGCCACGGCGTCAACCGGTGCCAACCGAAACCGTCCGACAAGGTCGTGATCTTTGGTGCGGGACCGATCGGATTGGGCGCCACCATCGGCTTCAAATCCATCGGCGTCGGCCACGTCGTGGTTGCCGACCTGATTCCCGCACGACTGGAAAAGGCCCTCTCCGTCGGCGCCGACGCCGTGATCAACTCCGCCGAGGAGGACGTCGCGAAACGGCTCATCGAACTGCACGGTGCCGGTGAGTCGATGTTTCCCGGCAAGGCGGGTACGGACATCTACTACGACGCCGCGGGTGCGCCGCCGGTGATCAACGCGGCGTTGGGCGCCGCCAAGACGGGCGCGCGACTGTGCGTCGTCGCGGTGCACAAGGAGCCCGTGGGCGTCGACTTCCTGAACGTCATGAGCAACGAGATCACCATCGTCGGATCGATCGGCTACCCGGACGAGATCTTCGAAGTCACCTCCGACATCGTCGCGAACTGGGAGAAGTACGCGGTAATCGTCAGCCACACAATCCCGTTCGCGGATGTCGACGAGGCGCTGCGAATCGCGTCCACCCCCGGCGCGGCCGACAAGGTCGTCGTCGTTTTCCAGTGACCTACAACTGAGAGGAGTACCCACATGGCGTGGGATTTCGAAACCGACCCCGAGTATCAGAAGGTGCTTGACTGGGCTGACGAGTTCGTCCGCGAGGAGATCGAACCGCTGGACCTCGCCTTTCCGCACCTGCAGTTCACACCGCTGGAAGGCAAGCGGCGCGATGCGATCGACCCCCTGAAGCAGGAGGTCCGACGGCGCGGGCTGTGGGCCACTCACCTCGGACCCGAACTCGGCGGACAAGGTTACGGGCAGCTGAAACTCGCGCTGCTCAACGAGATCCTCGGCCGCTCGCAATGGGCACCGATCGTGTTCGGCTGCCAGGCGCCCGACACCGGCAACGCCGAGATCATCGCGCACTACGGCACCGACGAGCAGAAGCAGCGGTACCTGATGCCGTTGCTCAACGGCGAGCTGTTCTCCTGCTACTCGATGACCGAACCGCACGCGGGCGCCGATCCCACGCTGTTCACGACGTCCGCGGTACGCGACGGCGACGACTGGGTGATCAACGGCCACAAGTTCTTCTCCTCCAACGCCAGCACGGCCTCGTTCCTCATCGTCATGGTGGTGACGAATCCCGATGTCAGTGCGTACCAGGGGATGTCGATGTTCCTGGTGCCTACTGACACCCCGGGGGTGAACATCATCCGCAACATCGGGTTGTACGGCGAACCCGAGGGCCAGGGCTCCCACGCGTTGATCCACTACGACAACGTCCGGGTGCCCGCTGAGGCGCTGCTTGGCGGCGAGGGCCAGGCGTTCGTCATCGCACAGACGCGGCTCGGCGGCGGGCGCATCCACCACGCGATGCGGACCATCGGCATGTCACAAAGGGCGTTGGACATGATGTGCGAACGCGCGCTCAGTCGCGAGACGCAGGGCAGTCGACTGTCGGACAAGCAGTTCGTGCAGGGCTACATCGCCGACTCCTATGCCCAGCTGCTGCAGTTCCGGCTGATGGTGCTCTACACCGCGTGGGAGATCGACAAGTACAACGACTACAAGAAGGTGCGCAAGGACATCGCCGCGGTCAAGGTCGCCATGCCGACGGTCCTGCACGACATCGCTTGGCGGGCAATGCAAGTCCACGGCGCTCTCGGTGTCACCAACGAGATGCCGTTCCTCGGGATGGTCACCGGAGCCGCGGTGATGGGGCTGGCCGACGGACCCACCGAGGTGCACAAGACGACGGTGGCCAAGCAGGTGCTAAGGGACTACCGGCCCACCGAGGACACGTGGCCCACCGAATGGGAACCGCGCAAGCGCGAGGCGGCACGGGCGAAGTACGCAGACTTTCTCGAGAATGAGGTGGGCAATCTGTGACCGAGGAGAAAATCGACACCGCGCGGCTCGCCGACTGGATGGACGGGGCGCAGCTCCCCGGCAAGGGCGAACCCCTGCAAGCCGACTTCCTTTCCGGAGGTACGCAGAACGTCATCTACAAGGTCACCCGCGGCGAGAATGTGTGCGTCCTCCGCATGCCCCCCGCGGGTGCCCCGCCCGACCGGGACAAAGGCATCTTGCGCGAATGGCGGATCATCGAGGCGCTCGACGGCACCGACGTACCGCATACCGCGGCGGTGGGTGTCTGCGCAGACGCGTCGATTCTCGGCCGACCCTTCTATCTGATGGGCTACGTCGACGGCTGGTCCCCGATGGACCAGCACGGTAAGTGGCCCGAACCGTTCGACAGCGATATGGCGGCACGTCCCGGACTGTCGTATCAACTGGCCGAGGGCATCGCGCTCTTGTCGAAGGTCGACTGGAAAGCCAAGGGACTGCAGGATCTTGGCCGTCCCGACGGGTTCCACGAACGCCAGGTCGACCGGTGGACCGCGTTCTTCGAGCGGATCAAGGGCCGTGAGATCGACGGCCTCGACGTCGCGACGCAGTGGTTGCGTAACCACCGCCCGCTGGACTTCATCCCAGGTCTGATGCACGGCGACTACCAGTTCGCCAACGTGATGTACCGACACGGCGCCCCGGCGCAAATGGCCGCGATCGTCGACTGGGAGATGGGTACGGTCGGAGATCCGAAGCTCGACCTGGGATGGATGGTGCAGAGCTGGCCCGAGGACACCGATGAACCGTCGGCCATGAGCTACGTCGACATGCGCGGCATGCCGTCGCGTACCGCCGTGATCGATCACTACGCGAAGGTGTCCGGGCGTCAGGTCGACGATCTCGACTACTACCTGGTGCTGGCCAAGTGGAAGCTCGCGATCGTCCTGGAGCAGGGCTTTCAGCGCGCGGGAGACAACGGGAAGCTGCTCGCCTACGGGCCGGTCATCACGTCGTTGATGCGTTCGGCGGCCGACCTCGCGGAATCCAGCGACTACCAGTGAGAGCCGCGGTCTGCCCGCAGTACGGACCGCCGGGAGTGGTCCGCATCGACGACCAGCCGTCTCCGGCCGTCGCCGCGGGGCAGGTCCGCGTCCGTGTTGCGACCGCCGCCGTCAACTTCCCAGACGTGCTGTTGATCGCCGGCCAGTATCAGGTCACCGTGCCTGTCCCGTTCGTCCCCGGCAGTGAATTCGCCGGCGTGATCATCGAAAACGGCGCAGACACAACCGATTTTGCCGTTGGCGACCGAGTCACCGGCACCGGAATGTACGGCGCGTTCGCCGAGGAGGTCACCGTCGACCCAGCCGGGCTCGCCGGGATCCCCGACGGTGTCGACGACCGCACCGCTGCGGCATTCGGCGTCGCATACCGCACGGCCTATCACACGCTGCGATCGGTGGCGCGAGTGCAATCCGGCGACCAGGTGGTCGTGCTCGGCGCGGGCGGCGGCGTCGGAATGGCGGCGGTGCAACTCGCCACGCAACTCGGCGCGTCAGTGGCCGCCGTGGCGTCGTCGGACGAGAAGCTCGACGCCGCAGCTTCTTACGGAGCGCGACATCTGATCAACCATCGTTCAGGCGCGTTGCGGGACTTGCTGCGTGAAGCCCTGCCCGGTGGAGCCGACGCGGTCGTCGATCCGGTGGGCGGCGACCTGTCCGAGCCGGCTTTGCGCTCGCTGCGCCGAGGCGGACGGTTCGTCACCGTGGGCTTCGCCTCCGGCGACATCCCTCGCATCCCGCTGAATCTTGTTCTGGTGAAGGGGGTTCACGTCCTGGGCTTCCAGTTCCAGGATGTTCCCGCCGACGAATTCGCCCGTAACGAGGACGAGCTGCGCGCACTTCTGGTGAGCGGCGCGGTGCGCCCGCACATCGGGGCGGTCTATCCGCTCGCCGAGACGGTCCGGGCGCTCGAGCACGTCGCCGAGGGCCGCGCGATCGGCAAGATCCTGATCGACCTCACCTGACCGCGATTTGTGTACATTTAGGAGCGGTGAGCGCACCAAAACGTGCACAAATCGCTAGCTGGCGGGCACCAGATCCGCGGCGACGGAGGCCATCATTCCGCATCGAAACGTCTCGCTGGCCGCGACGGAATTCGCTTCCGGATCGTTGGCGGCGGCGAGCGCACGGGATTTGAAAGCCCTTGCGGCAGCACTCAAGTGATGCTGGGCGGAGTCGACGCTGCCGTCCAACTCGGCGGGCAGGCTTTCGCCCCACAACGTCACCTCGGTGGCACCCTGCTCGAGTGCGTTGCGCACATGCTGGAGCACCCGCGGATCGCGGTCGAAGAGATCGGCGGCGACGGCGACGGTCTGCGGGTGGGGCCGGTCCTCCCACTGGTCGAGCACTGCCTGCAGGTCGAGCGTCTGGGCGCCGAGGATGTGCAGCGGCCGCAGATCGTCCTTGCTCCCGATGAGAACAGTGACGTCCCAACCGGCCATCACGCGGTCGTAGATCCAGCCGCCGGCGCAGCGCACCGCGTCCAGCGCGGTCGGGGCGACGACGTCGAGTCGGTACCTCACATCGAGCTCCTCGGAGAGAAGTCGCGACCCAGTGATTCCGCGTACCCCTTGAACACCTCGGCCAGCGGGATTGAGGGATCGAGTAGCCATAGGGTCTCCATTCCGTTGATAAATGCGAGAATCTCGACGGCCTTTCCGGCCGCGTCGAAATCTGGGCGATACCGGCCGTCGCTCTGGCCTTGTTTGATGAGATCAACGATGATGCTCACCGCTTCGCGGTACCTGTGGTGCAGCCGGTCGTGCAGCGGCGCATCCGGTGCGATGTTCTCGACGAGCAGCACCGTGAACGTCCCGACCAACTCGGGGGCACGGTCGAATCGCTCGGGCACGCGGCTGAGTTCGGTGATCAGATCGCCGGAGCGGTAGTCGGCATGGATCTCGTCGTCGGCGTCACGGGCATCGAGAACCGCGTTGAGCAGCTGTTCCTTGGACTCGAAGTGGTGCAGCAGACCCGCCGGGCTCACCCCGGCCTCCTTCGCGATCTGCGCCAACGAGGTGTTCCGCCAGCCGTTGCGCGCCAGTAGCCGCTCAGCGACGGCGAGTATCCGCTGCCTGCGATCCTCACCTTTGGCGAGGAGGCTCGCATAGGGCCGTGGGGCTGTCACGGGGCTCCTTCGTCGAACCAACCTAGTGAACACACAGTAGGTAGGTTTCTCCCCTGTGACAAGGGTCTCGTTGAAAATTGATCGTGATTTCGGTGTAGCGAGTCGCGCTCAACGCGACGAACTACACCGAAATCGCAGCTACAGGCCGAGTGACTTGGCGATCATCACCTTCATGACCTCGCTGGTGCCTGCGTAGATTCGGGCCACGCGCGCGTCGGTGTACAGCCGGGCGATCGGATACTCCATCATGTAGCCGTATCCGCCGAACAGCTGCAGGCACCGGTCGATGACCCGCTGCTGCATCTCGGTGCAGAACAGCTTCACCCGCGCCGCGTCGGCGGGCGCCAGCTCCCCTTCGACGTGCAGCATGATCGCCCGGTCGAGCATGGCCTGGGCGGCCTCGAGCTCGGTCGAGCAGGCGGCCAACTCGAACTTTGTGTTCTGAAACGACGCGACCGGCGTGCCGAAGGCCTTGCGGCTCTTGGTGTAGTCGATCGCCGCGGCGATGGCCGACCGCGCCTGCGACACCGACCCCACCGCGACGGTGAGCCGCTCCTGAGGCAGGTTGTGGCCGAGGTAGCCGAAGG
The DNA here is from genome assembly GCF_032883055.1 of Mycobacterium sp. 29Ha. NCBI lineage: Bacteria > Bacillati > Actinomycetota > Actinomycetes > Mycobacteriales > Mycobacteriaceae > Mycobacterium > Mycobacterium sp. 29Ha. The sequence goes on along the minus strand of NZ_JAMQTI010000001.1, from coordinate 119,377 downwards.
CCTCGCCCTCCTCGCCGAGCATGTTGGCGACGGGTACGCGTACGTCGACGAAGGACAACTCGGCGGTGTCCTGCACCTTGCAGCCCATCTTCTCCAGCTCGCGGCCGCGGGTGAACCCGGGCATGCCGTCCTCGACGACGAACAGCGTCAGCCCCTTGCGACGGTTGTCCGGATCGGTCGCGGTGCGGGCGACCACGATCACCAGGTCGGCCTGCATACCTCCGGTGATGAATGTCTTGGCGCCGTTGATGATCCAGTCGTCACCGTCGCGCGCGGCGGTCGTGCGCATACCCGCGAGATCGGAACCGGTACCCGGTTCGGTCATCGCGACAGCGGTGAGGAGTTCACCGGCCGCCAGCCCGGGGAACCAGCGCTTGCGCTGCTCCTCGTTCGCGTAGTGCAGGAAGTACGGCAGGATCACTTCGAGTTGGGTGCGCACCGTCGACAGGGTCACCAGCGCCCGGGCCGCCTCCTCCTGCATCACGACGAAGTATCGGTAATCGGGTTGACCGCCACCGCCGTACTCCTCGGGAATGGCCGTACCAAGCAGACCCAGCGACCCCATCTGCTTGAACACCTCGCGCGGCATGCGTCCGCCCTTCTCCCACTCGGGATAGTGCGGAACCACCTCCTTCTCGACGAAGTCGCGCGCGAGCTCGCGGAAAGCCTCGTGGTCTTCGGTGAAAAGATCTCTACGCACGCAGCGTCCTCCCTAGGCGATGAGTTCTACAAGGGTGGCGTTGGCTGTGCCACCGCCCTCGCACATGGTCTGCAGGCCGAAGCGAATACCGTTGTCCCGCATGTGATTGAGCATGCGGGTCATCAACACGGCGCCCGACGCGCCCAGTGGGTGGCCGAGTGCGATGGCGCCGCCGAGCGGGTTGAGCTTCGCCTCGTCGGCACCGGTCTCGGCCAGCCAGGCCAGGGGCACCGGCGCGAAGGCCTCGTTCACCTCGAACACGCCGACCTCGTCGATGCCGATACCCGCCTTGTGCAGAACCTTCTCGGTCGCGGGGATCGGACCGGTCAGCATCAGCACGGGATCCGCCCCGGTGACCGCGCCGGCGCGGTACCGCGCGATCGGTCGCAGGCCCATCGTGACGGCGTTCTCCGCGGTCATGATCAGCAGCGCGGCGGCCCCGTCGGAGATCTGCGACGAGTTACCCGCGTGGATGACGCCGTCCTCCTTGAAGGCGGGCTTGAGCCCGGCGAGCTTCTCGACGGTGCTCCCCCGCCGCACGCCCTCGTCGGCCACGACGGGCTCGCCGTCGGTGAACACCGGCATGATCTGCGTTTCGAACGCCCCGTTGTCCTGGGCGGCCGCGGCCAGCTCGTGTGAGCGCACCGAGTACTCGTCGAGCCGGGTTCGCGAGAAGCCCCACTTCTGCGAGATCAACTCCGCCGAGATGCCCTGGTTGAACGAGAAGTCGCCATAGCGCTCAAGCACTTTCGGGCCATACGGCATGCCACTCGCTCGTGCCGACCCCAGCGGGACCCGGCTCATGACCTCGACACCACCCGCCACGACGACGTCCTGCTGGCCGGACATGACGGCCTGCACGGCGAAGTCGAGCGCCTGCTGGCTCGACCCGCAGGCACGGTTGACGGTCGTGCCCGGAATGTGCTCCGGCCAGCCCGCCGCCAGCACCGAGTAGCGCCCGATGTTGCTCGACTGGTCACCGACCTGCGATACGCAACCCCACACCACGTCGTCGACGATGTCGGGATCGATGCCCGCCCGCTCCACGAGCGCGTTCAGCACGATGGCGGACAGGTCCGCTGCATGCATATCCGACAGTCCCCCGTTGCGCTTGCCGACGGGGGTACGCACCGCCTCGACGATCACGGTTTCACGCATCTTGTTACTCCGATCTGGGCGGCACGGCCCATCGACCAGTGAACGCCGCCTCACGCTTCTGCGCGAATGCCGCGTACGCCTCCGTTGAGTCTGCTGTGGCGAAGTTGCCCGGTTGCGCGCGGGCCTCATTTGCCAGCGCCTCGCGCAACGTCACCGCGGCGCCGTCGTTGAGCAGGGCCTTGCTCTGCGCCAGTGCGACGGGCGGGCCCGCGGCGAGGCGAGCCGCCAGGTCGTCGACGAAGGCGTCGATCTCGTCGGCCGCCTTGATCCAGGTGACCAGGCCCAGGGATCGCGCTTCGTCGGCACCGATCATGTCCGCCAGCAGCACCAGCCGCTTGGCCTGCTGCAGTCCCACGAGCTTGGGCAACAGCCACGAGCCGCCGAGGTCGACCGACAATCCGCGCTTGGAGAAGATCTGGCAGAACCGCGACTCGGGCGTCGCCACCACGAAGTCGCATCCGAGGGCGAGATTCCAGCCCGCGCCGACGGCGACGCCGTTCACCTTCGCGACGGTGGGGACGGTCAGTTCGTGCAGCGCCAGCGCAACCTCGCTGAGCCTGCGCAGTTTGTGCCGGGGATGAATGTCCTCCGCGGTGCCGATGTCCGCACCCGAGCAGAACGCCCCGGCCGCCCCGGTGATCACCAGTGTCCGCAACTCGGTGTCCCGTGCGGCGGCGCGCAGCGCGTCGGCCAACTCCTCCCACAGCTGGGGATTGATGGCGTTCTTCCGGTCTGGCCGGTTCAGCGTGAGCGTCCGCACGCCGTCGCGGTCTTCGGTGAGCAGGACCTGTTCTGAGGTCATGGGTATGCGGGCCCGATCACGCCGTCGGCGCGAAGCCGGCTGAGATCGTCTGCGGTCAAACCCATCTCACTCAGGACGCTGTCCGTGTGCTCACCCAGCCCCGGCACCGCACCCATCGACTGTTCGAATCCACTGATCACCGGCGGCGGCCGCAGCGCCTGGATATCGCCCGCCGAGGTACCCACGGTGCGCCAGCGGTCCCGGGCGGCCAATTGGGGATGCACGACGACTTCGCTCGGCAGGTTGTAGCGCGAGTTGCCGATACCCGCGGTGTCGGCCGTCTTCTGGATGTCGGCCAGATCATGCTGGGCACACCATGATCCGATGGCCTCGTCGAGGATGGTCCGGTGCTCGCAGCGCCCCGGATTGGTCGCGAAGCGCGGATCGTCGGCGAGATCGGGCCGGTCGATGATCTCGCGTGCAACGCGTTGCCACTCGCGGTCGTTGGTCGTGCCGAGCACGACGGTCTGGCCGTCGCGGGTCGGAAACGCGCCATACGGCGCGACCGCGGGAGATCCGACGCCGAGTGGCTCCTGGTCAATGCCCGAATGCTGCGTGTAGGTCAGCGCGTAGCCCATGACATCGGTCATGACGTCGAACAGACTGAGTTCGACCGACGGGGCGGTGGCGCCATCGGGTCGCTTTCCGCGCGCGAACAACAGCGCCAGAATCGAGATCGCGGCATAGAGGCCAGCCGTGAAGTCAGCGATTGCGGGCCCGGGCTTGGCGGGCATCCCGGGATAGCCCGTGATGGCACACGACCCGGATTCAGCTTGCACCAGAAGGTCGTACGCGCGCTTGTGCGAGATGGGACCACCCGGTCCGTAGCCGTCGATTTCGACAGGGATGACGTTGGGGTGGCGCTGCGCCAGGTCGGCGGCCGAGATGCCCATCCGTGCGGTGGATCCCGGCGCAAGGTTGGAGACGAACGCGTCGGCGCCGTCAAGAAGTCGGTGCAGGAGGTCCAAACCCTGCGGCGATTTCGTGTTCAGGGTGACGGATTCCTTGCCCCGGTTGCACCACACGAAGTGCGCGGCAAGACCTCCCGGCCCGTTGACGACATCGTCGTAAGCGCGGGCGAAGTCACCCCCGTTGGGGTTCTCCACCTTGATCACGCGCGCACCGAAATCGGCGAGCACACGAGTACACATCGGGGCGGCGACCGCCTGCTCCATCGCAACGACGGTCACGCCCGCCAGCGGTGCATTCATGTACCTACATCACCATGCCGCCGTCGACCGGCAACACCTGACCCGTGATGTAGGACGCGGCGTCGGACGCCATGAACACGAAGGCGCCCGCGATCTCAGACGGTTCGGCCCAGCGCTTGAGCGGAATGCGGTTCATCATGTTGGCCGCGAACTTCTCGTTGGTCCGGATGGTCTCCGTCATCGGTGTCGCGGCGAGCGGTGCAAGGGCGTTCACCATGATGTTCTTCGGGGCCAGCTCGCGGGCAAGTGATTTCGTGAAACCGATGAGGCCGGCCTTCGCCGCCGAATAGTTGACCTGGCCGAGCGTTCCGGTCAGCCCCGCCGCCGACGTCACATTGATGACGCGGCCGGTGCCGTCGGTCGGGATGTGCGGCAGTGCGGCCTGAGTGCAGTGGAATGTGCCCATGACGTGAATGTCGAACGTCAATCGGAACGTCTCGTCCGTCAGCTTGGGAAACATCGCGGGCGACGTGACACCGGCGTTGTTGACCAGGATGTGCAGCGCCCCCCCGCCGAGCCCGGCGGCCTGCGCGGCGGCCGCATCGGCCGCCTCGCGGTCACTCACGTCCAGCGCGCACGAGTCAGCCTTACCGCCGTTGGCGCGGATTCTTTCGGCCACAGCCGATGCCGCGTCCGCATCGAGATCGGTCACCAGGACGGCCGCGCCCGCATCGGCGAGCGCCGCGGCAACCGCCGCTCCGATGCCGCCGCCTGCGCCGGCACCGGTGACCAGTGCGGCACGGCCGGTCAGGTCGAAGTAACCCATTCAGTAGCTCCTTGGCATGCCGAGTACGTGTTCGCCGAGGAAGTTCAGGATCATCTCCTGGCTGACCGGCGCGATCTTCATCAGCCGCGACTCACGGAAGTACCGCGATACGTGGTACTCCTCGGAGTACCCCATGCCGCCATGCAATTGCAGAGCCCGGTCGGCGGCACCGAATCCGGCGTCGGCACAGAGGTATTTGGCGGTGTTCGCCTCACGCCCGCACGGCTTGCCGTTGTCGTACAACCACGCCGCCTTGCGCAGCACCAACTCGGCGGCGTCCAGGCGTGCCAACGAGTCGGCGAGCGGGAACTGCAGGCCCTGGTTCATGCCGATCGGGCGCTCGAAGACGACGCGCTCGTTGCCGTACTTCACGGCCTTCTCCAGCGCGACGCGGCCGATGCCCAGGGCCTCGGCGGCGATCAGCATTCGTTCAGGGTTGAGCCCGTCGAGGATGTACTTGAACCCCTTGCCTTCCTCACCGACACGGTCCTCGACACCGACGACGAGGTCGTCGATGAATACCTCGTTGGAGCTGACCGCATTTCGGCCCATCTTCTTGATCGGGCGTATGTCGACGTGGTCAGGATTCAGATCGGTCAGGAACAAGGTCATACCGTCGGTCTTCTTGGTGACCTCGTCAAAAGGCGTGGTGCGGGTGAGAAGCAGGATCTTCTCCGATTCCTGCGCCTTCGAGATCCACACCTTGCGCCCATTGATGCGGTACTTGTCGCCCTCGCGTTTGGCGAACGTGGTGATGCGCGACGTGTCCAGTCCCGCACCGGGTTCGGTGACACCGAAGCACACGTGCAGATCGCCGTTGACGATGCGGGGCAAGGTGGCGGCCTTGAGTTCGTCGGAGCCGTGTTTGACGACGGGCTGCATCCCGAAAATCGTGAGGTGGATTGCGCTGGCACCGTTCATCGCCGCGCCGGACCGTGCCACCTCCTCCAGCAGCAGGGTCGCCTCGGTGATGCCCAGCCCATGTCCGCCGTACTCCTCGGGGATGGTCATGCCCAACCAGCCGCCGGAGGCGATCGCGTCGTAGAACTCCTGCGGGAATTCGTGCGCCAGATCCTTTTTCATCCAGTATTCGTCGTCGAACCTGCTGCACAGCTCCGCGACGGACTTGCGGATGATCTGCTGATCTTCGGTCAGCTCGAAACTCATGCCCCCAGACACGTGTTCTCCTATTCGTGCATAGCGATTTCGGCGCGCTCGGTCCCGCTGAGCGTTACCAGGCACGCCGAAATCGCGGTGGGACTCAGTCCTTGTTGCCGGTCAATTCCTTGGCGTTGGCGGCGAAGTCGGCGAAGTTCGCGCCCGTCTTCTCCTTCTTTGACAGCGCTTGGATGGTGACGTCGTGGCCTTCGGCGGCTTTGCGTAGGGCGCCGACGGTGGCCTGTTCTTTGGTGATGTGGGTGAAGGGATCCCAGTGATACCAGCGCATGGCGTTCTCGTAGGTCATCTTGTTGATCTCGACATCGGGGACGTGGTGCTCTTTGAGGACCTCGTCGAGTTGCTCAGGGGCCCCGGGCCACATCGAATCGCTGTGTGGGTAGTCGGCTTCCCAGCAGATGTTGTCGATGCCGACGTCGTTGCGTAGCTGCACCCCGACGTGATCGGAGATGAAACAGGTCAGGAAGTGATCGCGGAACACCTCCGAGGGTTTCTGGGTGCCGAAGTCCTGACCGGTCCACGTCGAATGCATCTCATAGGTGCGATCGGCACGCTCCAGGAAGTACGGAATCCAGCCGGTGCCGCCCTCGGACAGGGCGATCTTGAGGTCGGGGTATTCCTTGATCGGGCGGCTCCACAACAGATCCGCGGCGGCCTGCACGATGTTCATCGGCTGCAGGGTGATCATCACATCCATCGGGGCGTCGGGGGCGGTGATGGCCAGCCGCCCCGAGGACCCGATGTGCACGTTGAGCACGGTGTCGGTGTCGACGAGTGCATCCCACATCGGCTTCCAGTAATCGAAGTCATGAAAGCTGGGGTATCCCATCGCCGAGGGGTTCTCGGTGAACGTCAACGAGTGCACCCCACGCTTGGCGTTGCGCCGAATCTCGGCGGCGCACGCTTCGGCGTCCCAGATCACCGGCAGCGTCATCGGGATGAACCGCGCCGGATAGGCCCCGCACCACTCCTCGACATGCCAGTCGTTGTAGGCCTGCACCAGCGCCAGGGAGAACTCGTGATCCTCGGTGGCGAACAACCGGCCCGCGAACCCGGGAAACGACGGGAAACACATCGAGCCCAGGATGCCCCCGGCGTTCATGTCCTTGACCCGCTCGTCGACCTTGTAACAGCCCGGCCGGATCTCATCCAGTCCTTGGGGTTCGAGCCCGTACTCCTCTTTCGGGCGGCCCGCGACCGCGTTGAGCGCCACGTTGGGGATCACGATGTCGCGGAACTGCCAGGTATCAGAACCATCGGGGTTATGCACCAACCGCGGCGCCTCATCTAGATACTTCTTCTGCAGATGATTCCTGAACATATCCGGCGGCTCGACGATGTGATCATCAACGCTGATCAGGATCATGTCTTCTTTGTTCACGCCTGTTCCCTCCGTCGAAATCTGTGATAGCACCCACACTAGTTACCCAGTCAGGTTCTCTATCTGAGGAAACTAGCTTCTCTTGCGACGAGAATCAATGTCCGAAACGACGCGCATAGCCTTCCAGCAGCACCGTTGGACTGTAAGTGGCAGGCCACCGACCCGCACATCCAGGCGACGGCATTGACCATCGGCCGGAAAGGTGGAAATCTATTGGCGAAATATGAGAACCTGATTCTCGTGAACGAGAGGAACCGCCCGGTGCGTGTGCCCCCGCTCCCCGCGGACCAGTGGGATGGCGCCGTCGACCACGCCTTGTCCGGCATGCTGCCTCCCGAGCGCCGCAATCCGGAGGCGGCGGGCAATCTGCTCGCGACGCTCGTCCGCCACCCCAAGCTGACCAGGTCCTTCCTTCGCTTCAACAACCACTTGATGTTCAGCTCGCCACTGCCCGACCGGCTGCGCGAGCTCGCGGTGTTGCGCGTCGCGCATCGCCGCGCTTGCGAGTACGAGTGGCGCCACCACGTTCGCATGGGCGGTGAGGCCGGCCTGTCCGATGACGTCATCGAAGGCATCCAGCGCGGCGAGGCCGTCGACGAGCTCGACCGGGCGGTCCTTGCGGCAGTCGACGAACTCGAGGACAAGTCGGAGATCGCCGATGCCACATGGGCGACGCTCTCGGAACACCTCGACGAACGTCAACGCATGGACCTCGTCTTCACGATCGGCTGCTATGGCGCACTCGCCATGGCCATCAACACGTTTGGCGTGGAACCCGACTCCGAATAGCACGCAGAGAGGTAGACAAACCGTGGCATTTTTCAAGAAGCCCGACGTCGGCAGCTGGACCGAGAACTGGCCCGAGCTCGGCACCGCACCGGTCAACTACGAGGACTCGATCGATCCGGAGCAGTGGAAGCTGGAGCAGCAGGCCATCTTCCGCAAGACCTGGCTGCAAATGGGTCGCATCGAGCTGATTCCCAAGAAGGGCAGCTACATCACCCGCGAGCTGCCGTCGGTCGGAGCGGGTACGTCGATCGTCATCGTCAACGACGGCGACCAGATCCGCGCTTTCTACAACATGTGCCGCCACCGCGGCAACAAGCTGGTGTGGAACGACTATCCCGGCGAAGAGGTCTCCGGCACCTGCCGCCAGTTCGTCTGCAAGTACCACGCCTGGCGCTACAACCTCAAGGGCGACCTGACCTTCATCCAGCAGGAGCAGGAGTTCTTCGACATCGACAAGGCCGACTACCCGCTCAAGCCGGTGCGCTGCGAGGTGTGGGAGGGCTTCATCTTCGTCAACTTCGATGACAACGCGGTCTCGCTCGAGGAGTATCTGGGCGAGTTCGGCCAGGGTCTCAAGGGTTATCCCTTCCACGAGATGACCGAGCACTACAGCTACCGCGCGGAGATCAAGTCGAACTGGAAGCTCTTCATCGACGCGTTCGTCGAGTTTTACCACGCGCCGATCCTGCACATGAAGCAGGCGGAGAAGGAGGAAGCCGAGAAACTGGCCAAGTTCGGCTTCGAGGCGCTGCACTACGACATCAAGGGCGATCACTCGATGATCTCGTCCTGGGGTGGCATGAGCCCGCCCAAGGACCTGAACATGGTCAAGCCCATCGAGCGAATCCTGCACAGTGGACTGTTCGGGCCGTGGGACCGGCCCGCCATCAAGGGCATCCTGCCCGACGAGTTGCCGCCGGCGATCAACCCGGGCCGCCACAAGACTTGGGGCCAGGACTCGTTCGAGTTCTTCCCGAACTTCACCCTGCTGTTCTGGGTGCCGGGCTGGTATCTGACGTACAACTACTGGCCCACCGGTGTGGACACCCACATCTTCGAGGCCGACCTGTACTTCGTGCCCCCGAAGAACCTGCGCGAACGGCTCTCCCAGGAACTGGCCGCGGTGACGTTCAAGGAGTACGCGTTCCAGGACGCCAATACGTTGGAAGCCACGCAGACACAGATCGGCACCCGCGCCGTTCTCGACTTCCCGCTGTGCGACCAGGAAGTCCTGCTGCGCCACCTGCACCACACCGCGCACAAGTACGTCGACCGGTACAAGGAGTCGCTGGCGGCCGCAAACGGGGCCGGGGCGAGCGATGGGACGGGACAAGGGTCGGCCAACGGCGCGGCTCACAGCAAGACCGAGAAGGATGCCGCAAATGTCTAAGCTTCCAGAGGAATTCGCGGATCTCGAGCGGTTCAGCGACTGGTGCCTGCCGACCGAGGAAGAGCGCTACCAGAAGCGGCTGAACTCCTCCATGGAGGAGATGCAGGAACTCTACGACGCGGGCATGGCTAGGCTCGAGGACATCATGGTCTACGTCGACGCCCGCTTCCCGCTCAAGGGAATGCCGGAGGACGCGAAGGCTCTGGTGCACCTCGGCCAGTCGATCGTGATGGTGAGCTTTCCCATCGAGGTGTGGAAACAGCCCCGGGTGCTCGACAGCGGCGCCGCCTACATCAATCTCATCAAGGAGCCGGTGGTCTAGCTGTGCCAACGCTCTTCGCGCAAGCGGCTCATCGATGCTGACCCTCAAAGCCGCGGGTCTACTGGACGTCGACGCGGGCGAGATCGTCCGACCGGGAATCGTCCGCATCGAGGACGACCGCATCATCGCCCTCGGCGGTGACGTCGAGGGCGAAGTCATCGATCTCGGTGATGCCATCCTGCTGCCCGGCCTCATGGACATGGAGGTCAACCTCCTGATGGGCGGGCGGGGCGAAACCCCCGGTTTGTCCCAGGTGCAGGACGATCCGGCGATCCGGGTGCTACGCGCGGTCGGCAACGCGCGGCGCACGCTACGTGCGGGGTTCACCACGGTGCGCAACCTTGGATTGTTCGTCAAGACAGGCGGATACCTGCTTGACGTGTCACTCGGCAAGGCCATCGACGCCGGATGGATCGAGGGCCCCCGCATCGTGCCCGCCGGTCACGCCATCACACCGACCGGCGGCCACCTCGACCCGACGATGTTCGCGGCGTTCATGCCCGGCGCGCTCGAGCTGACGGTCGAGGAGGGCATCGCCAACGGCGTCGACGAGATCCGCAAGGCCGTGCGCTATCAGATCAAGCACGGCGCCCAGCTGATCAAGGTGTGCGTATCCGGCGGGGTGATGTCGTTGACCGGAGAAGCTGGCGCACAACACTATTCAGATGAGGAACTGCGGGCCATCGTCGACGAAGCGCACCGGCGCGGATTGAAGGTGGCCGCGCACACCCACGGCGCGGAGGCGGTCAAGCACGCCGTGGCATGCGGTATCGACTGCATCGAGCACGGTTTCCTGATGGACGACGAAGCCATCCAGATGCTGGTGGACAACGACCGGTTCCTGGTCACCACCCGCAGGCTGGCCGAAGCGATGGACGTGTCGAGGGCTCCGAAAGAGTTGCAGGACAAGGCCGCCGAGATGTTCCCGAAGGCGCGCACGTCGATCAAGGCAGCGTACGAGGCCGGGGTGAAGATCGCCGTCGGCACCGACGCCCCGGCGATCCCGCACGGCAAGAATGCCGATGAACTCGTTACGCTCGTCGATTGGGGTATGCCGGCCGACGCGGTGCTGCGTGCGGCCACCGTCGTCGCCGCCGACCTGATCGACAAGCCGGACCTCGGCCGCATCGCCGAGGGGTATCTCGCGGACATCATCGCCGTGCCCGGCGATCCGCTCGCCGATATCGGCGTTACACGAGACGTCAGCTTTGTAATGAAGGGCGGTAAGGTCTACCGACATGACAGTGTCACCTAGTCAACAGCGGATCGAGGATCTGGTCGAGATCCAGCAGACGCTCGCCAAATACGCCGTCACCATCACCCAAGGCGACATCGAGGGGCTGATCTCTGTCTTCACCCCCGACGGCACCTACAGTGCGTTCGGCTCGACCTACACGCTTGCCCGCTTTCCCGAGTTGGTCGATGCGGCGCCGAAGGGCCTGTTCATGACGGGTACCGCGCTGATCGACCTCGACCCCGACAACCCGGACGCCGCCACCGGAACACAGCCGCTGTGCTTCATCGAGCACTCCAAGCACGACATGCGAATCGGCTACTACAAGGACACCTACGTGCGCACCGACGACGGCTGGCGGCTCAAGACTCGCGCCATGACCTTCATCCGGCGCAGCGGAGAGCACGACTCCGGACGCCCGCACGCGATCGGCCGGCCGGAGGCCGATGTCGCCGCCGGGGCGGCTCCGGAGCCCGATGTCGCCGCCGGGGCGGCTCCGGAGCCCGGATGACCAGCGACCTGACGGCTGGCACCGAGTTCGAGACAGTCGCCGAGTTCCGGTCACAACTGGTCGCATGGCTGGATAGCCATGACCTGACTCCCCCGCCCGGCGACCACTCGCTCGACGCTCATCAGGCGCAGCATGCCCGCGTGCTGAAGGAGCTTTACGACGCCGGCTGGATGCGCTGGGGCTGGCCCGAATCGGCAGGCGGCCTCGGTGGCCCGATGATCCTGCGCGCAATCGTCGGCGAAGAGGTGGTCGGCCGTCGCCTCGACGATCCAGGACCGTACTCGATGCTCGAAGTGCTGACCCCGACGATGATCGACTACGCGCGCCCCGAACTCGCCGCCGAGATGGTGCCTCGGCTTCTGTCCGGCCAGGAGACCTGGTGCCAGGGCTTCTCCGAGCCCGGCTCGGGTAGTGATCTCGCCTCGCTTGCCACGCGTGCCGAACAGCGCGGCTCGACCGGGGATTGGGTGATCAACGGCCAGAAGGTGTGGACGAGCTTTGCGCAGTACGCCAAGCGTTGCGTGCTCCTCACCCGAACAGGACCCGGGCATTCGGGCATCACCGCCTTCTTCGTCGACATGGACAGTCCCGGCGTGGATGTCCGCCCCCTGCGCACGATGCACGGCGTCGACGAATTCTGCGAGGTGTACTTCGACGACGTGGTGGTGCCTGCCGACCGCATGCTCGGAAACCCTGGCGACGGTTGGCAACTCGCGATGGACCTGCTTCCCTACGAGCGTTCGACATGTTTCTGGCAGCGCATCGCCTACCTGTACTCGCGGTTCGACGCACTGGTCGCCGAGGTGAAGAACCTCGGCCAGTCGGTGGACTCGGAGCTGGGCGAGACATATCTGGCTCTGCACATGTTGCGCTGCCGCTCGCGGGCCACCCAGCTCCGGTTGGCCGACGGCAACAAGCTCGGCCCGGACACGTCGATCGACAAGGTCTTACTCGCCGGCGCCGAACAGCAGCTCTACGACTCTGCGCACGACCTGCTCCCGAGTGTCATCGAGCTGGACGACACCGAGTGGCGCACCGAGTATTTGTATTCGCGGGCCGCCACGATCTACGGCGGCACCGCCGAAGTTCAGCGCAACATCATCGCCCGCCGACTGCTCGACCTCGGGAAGGAGTGATCGTGGCCGGACCATCGGAATGGGACGCCCAATCACTGGAACTCCTCGAAGACGGCCTGCGCAAGACGATGCTGTCGACCTCCGGCACCGAACTGGATGCGGCACTGGCTGAGCTCGGCTGGTCCGAGATGCTGTCCGACATGTCAGAGGTGGCCATCCCGCTCGTGTTCCGCCTGTTGGGTGAAACAGGCTCGCACGCTTCAGTTCTCAACGATGTCGTATTGCTTGCCTCGAGCCCCGACGAGGGCTCGAACCCGGCGCTCCCCTACGCGGGCGGCGGCTGGGTGGTGTGGGACTACGCCTGCGCCGACGAGAGTACGGCCCTGGGCGGGTTGCCACTGCGCCGGGTCGAAGAGGGCGGGCATCCTCGACTGCCCGACGCGCGACGCGCGGTCGGATGGTGGCTGGCGGGTTGCGCCAGGGCGATGCTGACCCTCGCCCGCCAGCATGCGCTGGACCGTGTCCAATTCGGTCGGCCGATCGCGTCGTTCCAGGCGATCCGGCACCGCCTCGCCGAAACACTCGTGGCGATCGAAGGAGCCGAGGCGGCGCTGACGCTACCCGGCGACGACAACCCCGACCTGACCGCGCTGCTGGCCAAGGCGGCCGCGGGCAAGGCAGCGCTCACCGCGGCCAAACACTGCCAGCAGGTGCTGGCCGGCATCGGCTTCACCGCCGAACACGAGCTGCACCACCACATCGAACGTACGTTAGTTCTCGACGGGTTGCTCGGCAGCTCAAGAGAACTCACGCGCAGGGCCGGAGCGGGACTGCGCGCCCGCGGCTCGGTCCCCCGTCTCGCCCACCTCTAACGACCCCCCCTTGTCTCGTCCGGGCTCACACGGCGTCGCGAGCGACCGCGTCTGTACGTAGACACGCCGCGTTGCGCGTACATTTTGCGGTCGCTCGCACCCACGCCGAAGGACCCTAGACTTCACGGGTGCCACCCGACGCGTCGAAGACCAGGGCGGGACTGCTGGACGCCGCAGCCCGCGCCTTCGCTCACGACGGGGTCTTCAACGCCTCCCTCATCGACATCACCCGCCAGGCCGGGCAGCGCAACCGGGCGGCACTGCGCTACCACTTCGGTTCGCGCGACGGTGTGCTGTGCGCGGTCATCGAGCGACACGCGGAGTTCCTCGCCCGCCGCGAAGGTGAACTGCTCGAGGCGGCCAGGCGCCAGGCGGGGCTCGAATCCGTCATCGAAGCGCTCGTGCGGCCAGCTGCCGAACTCGCGGACAGCGGCTGGCGCGGACGATGCTGCCTGCTGATCATCGCCGAGCTGACCGGTGAGGACCGGGCGCAGTACAGCGCCGAGTTGCAGGCCGTGCTGGCCAGCACCGGCGGCGACGACGTGTTCGCGCTGCTGACCGAGCGCACCGGACATCTCACCGATGAGCTTCGCACCGAACGGTTCTCACTGATGGTGATGTTCATCCTCCGGGCCATCGCGGACCGCGCTCGGTTGCTCGAGCGACGTGCACGCCACGGCCGCCCACAGCTCGAGCATGAACCGTTCGTCGCGAACCTGGTGGCGATGGCCGCCGCCGCGGTGGCCGCGCCCGCAGCTCGTTGACATAAGCAACCCTGCTTATTACCGTAACTCGCTGTGAAGGCAGTGCGCGTCGTCAGGCACGGCGATCCCACAGAAGCACTTGAAGTCGCCGACGTTCCGATCCCCGAGCCCGGTCCTGGGGAGGTCCGCATCGCGGTGTCGGCGGCCTCGGTGAATTTCGGCGACATCGCCCGTTGCCGCGGCACCGTGGCCAGCGTCATGGGCCAGATCCCGTTCACCCTCGGCATGGACGTCTGCGGCGTGGTCGACGCGGCGGGCGAGGGTGCGGCCGAATGGGTGGGCCGACGGGTCGTGGCCATGACCAACCAGTCGCTGGGTGGTATGGCCGAGTTCGCGGTGGCGCCGGTGACCGGAACATTCGATGCACCAGCGGATCTCGACGATGTCTCCGCAGCGGCCTTCACGTTGCCCTTCCACGTCGGCTACCTGGCGCTGCACCGGCGCGCGAAGCTGACTGCGGGCGAGACGCTGCTCGTCGTCGGCGGCGCGAGCGCTGTCGGCACAGCGGTCATCCAGCTCGGCGTCGCCGCGGGAGCCAGCGTCATCGCGGTCGCGGGCGGTCCCGACAAGGGACGGCTGTGCGAGGAGCTCGGCGCATCCTTCATCGACCACACCTCCGCCGACCTGTTCGACGAGGTGAACGCGCGCACCGACCTACGCGGCGTCGACGTCGCGGTCGACCTGGTCGGCGGCGAGCACACCGAGACCGTGTGGACCTGCATGGCCCGCGAGGGCCGTTACCTGCCAGTCGGTTTCAACGACGACCCGCAATCGGGACTCACCGGCCGTCCGCTGCGTAAGGTGTCGATGGGCAATTTCTCGGTCCTCGGCGTCATCCTCGGCTACGGCGAGCTGCCCGTCGACTTCCGCCGGTTCGGTCTCAACATGTTCGGAGCCGAGGTTGGCCGCGAGGTGCATGCGGCGCTGCTCGAACTCGTCTCCGCCGGGTCGGTTCGACCCGTGGTGGGTCGGACGATCACCATGGATCAGGTCGCTGCGGCACTCGACGACCACGAGCAGCGTCGCACCATGGGGCGCACGGTCGTGACGGTCGCGGGTGACTAGCACGCAGGCGCCGGGGCTCAACCCGGATGCCGTCATGTCGGCTGCGGTAGAAACCGCCGGCTCCGAGGACTTCGGACCCGACGACTTCGTCGAGGGTCTGACCGTGCTCTGCGCATCGATCGACGAGCAGGCCCAGCTCAACGACATCGGCCGGTTCGCGTTGGAGCAGAACATCATCGGCGGCCTCGTCAACCGACTGCGAATCCACGATTGGCACAACCACCACCCCGCGATCCGCGACGAACCGGTGGACGCCCCGCTGGTGGTTATCGGCCTGTTCCGGGCGGGCACGACGTTCCTGAGCCAACTGTTCGATCAGGATCCCGCGAACCGCGCGCTGTTGCGATGGGAGGCCGCCGACAGCGTGCCGCCGCCCTCGCCGGAGAACTACCGCTCCGGTCCCCGGGTCGATGCCGCCAACGAGGCCATCGAGATGCTCGAGTCGCTGAATCCGCAGATGAAGATCGTCCATCACGAGGACGCCGAGGGTCCGACCGAGTGCATCACGCTTCTTGGCCAGGATTTCAAGAGCCTGACCTGGGAGGCGATGGCCAACGTCGGAGACTACAGTCGGTGGTTGCTCGGCGCGGATTACACATCGGCATACGCCTATCACCGGCGGGTGCTACAGGTGCTGCAGAGCGGCGGCCGCCGCGGCCGGTGGACCTTGAAGAGCCCCAACCACGCGATCGCGCTACCGGCGCTGGCCGCGGAGTACCCGGATGCGAAACTTGTTCTTCTGCATCGTGATCCGACGGTGCTGTGCGCATCGGCATGCAGCCTGATATCGACGCTCACCGGTACGTTCAGCGACGCCGACCACACCGCGTACATCGCCGCGCACTGGACCGATCTGCTGGCCGAGTCGATCGATCGCAGCGAAGCGTTCCGACGCGCACATTCCGAGCGCGAAATCGTCGACGTCCAATACGCCGACCTCGTCGGCGATCCGATCGGCACCGTCGAGAAGATCTACGCCGCCTGTGGACGCGAACTCGACGAGCGGGACCGCGCCGCCCTCACCGCCTGCGTCGCGGCGAATCCCAAGGGCCGCTTCGGCACCCACGGATATCGGCTCGAGGACTACGGGTTGCAGGCCGGCGAGATCAGGGACCGGTTCGCCGACTACATCGAGCGATACGACGTCCCCTCGGAAACCAGCCGCGCCTGAGACCGGGGAGACGCTATTGGATGTTGGCCTTCATCTCGTCGAGATTGACGAGCACGGGCCAGCCCCCGACGCTCAGCGCGTTGCCGTGGCCGGTCTGGTGGATGTCGAAGACCGACTGGATGGCCGCGTAGAAGCCCTGCACGTCCAACGTCTGGTTGACCGCGCGTTTGGCCTGCCGCAGAGCGAAAGTCGGCATCTTCGCGATCTGCTCGGCCAGCGACCTGGTCTCGGCATCGAGCTGATCGCGAGGCACCACCTTGTTGACCATTCCGGTGGCGGCCACTTCGTCGGCGGTCATCGCCCGTCCGGTGAACAGGATCTCCTTCGCCTTGCGAGGCCCCAGTTCCCAGGTATGGCCGTGGTATTCGACTCCCCCGATACCCATCAGCACGACCGGATCGGAGAACAGCGCGTCGTCGGCGGCCAGGATGAGGTCACAAGGCCAGCAGAGCAGCAGTCCGCCGGAAATGCAGCGTCCCTGGACCGCGGCGATCGACGGCTTGGGCGTATTACGCCACTTCAGCGTGTACTCGAGATAGCGACGTTGCTCATGCTGAACCAGAAACTCAAGCGTGATCTTGTCTGGGACGTGCCCACCCCCGCGGATATCATGACCCGCCGAGAAGTGTTTTCCATTGGCGCGCAGAATGATCACCGCCACCTCGGGATCCTCCGCCGCGCGGGTCCACGCCGCGTCGAGTTCGTCGAGGAACTCCGTGTTCTGCGCATTGGCGGCCTCGGGCCGATTCAGCGTGATGGTGGCGATTTTTTCTGCGACTTCGTAATCGATGTACACGTGATTCCTAATTGCGAGGTAAGCCCAACACTCGTTGGGCGATGATGTTGCGTTGAATCTCAGAGGTCCCACCGGCGATCGTGCCGCCGTAGGTGCGGGCATAGCGCTCGAACCACGCCGAGCGGTACAGATCGAGATGCTGTGCGCTGTAAGGACCCGAGAAACCGGGTGAGGCCAGCGCATCGGGACCCGTCGCCGACAGCGCGTACTCCGCCGCCAACTGCGACGCCTCCGAGCCGAGGAGCTTGAGCACCGACATGGCCGACGGATCCTCGTCGCCGCGTGCGGCCTTGGCCAGTGCGACCGACCCGAGCAGGCGTAGCGCTTGGTTGTCCATGACCAGCGTGGCGAAGCGGTCGCGGTCCAACGTCGACGATGGCCGCCAGTCCTCGACCATCTCCTCCAGCCGATCTGCGTAACTGAGCCACAACATGTTCCGCTCGTGGCCGAGGGATCCGTTGGCGACGCGCCACCCCTCGTTCAAGGGGCCGACGAGGTTCTTCGCGGGTACCCGTACCTCGTTGAAGAACACCTCGTTGAAATCGAGGTCCTCCACATCGCACATCGAGGCGAAAGGGCGCCGCACCACCCCGGGCAGATCGGTCGGGATCATTAGGACGCTGATGCCCTTGTGTTTGGGCGCGTTCGGATCGGTGCGAACAAAAGTCAGCAGCACGTCCGCGTCGTGCGCGCCTGACGTCCACACCTTCTGGCCGGTGACGACGAACTCGTCACCGTCGAGGACCGCGCGGGTACGCAGCGACGCGAGATCGGAGCCCGCGCCGGGTTCACTCATCCCCAGTGACGCGGTCATCTCGGCCCGCAGGATCGGCACCGCCCAGCGCCGTTGCTGCTCGTGGTTGCCGAATGAGATCAGCGACGCGGAGATGATGCCAACGCCCTGCGGGTTGAAGGTGAGGTAGGTCCGGCGCCGTGCCAATTCCTCTTGGTGGACGTACTGCTGCAGGATCGTGGCGTTGCGGCCGCCGAACTCGGGCGGATAGCCGGGACACAGCCAGCCGTTGTCGAACAAGAGCCGTTGCCAGCGTCTGGCCCACTCGGGAACGTGGCTGCTGGAACCCGACCGTTCCAGCGCCTCGGCGTCGTGCGGCAGGTGCGCATCGAGAAACGCGACGAACTCCGCACGGAACGCCTCGACGTCAGCGTCGAAGGTCAGCTGCACAGTGCTCCCGGCGGATCAAAATTTTGGTAAGACTACTGTTGCCAGTAAAAGGAGAATACTATTCTCCACGTGAGAAAGTTACAATCTCTGACACGTTGGCCGCGAGGGGGTCGAGGACCGCAATGGCAAGACGTTCTCCGGTACAGTCAGTCCATGTTCTCCCCACTCGGACAGCATCCGAGCCGCCGGTGACCATCCCCAGCGAAGAACCCGCCTGGAAGCAGCGCGCGGTCGAGCGATCGATCAAAACCGCGAAGCTCCGGGCCGCTCAGCGCGTTCAGCGCTTCCTCGACGCCGCCCAGGCGATCATCATCGAAAAGGGCAGCACCGACTTCACCGTACAAGAGGTGGTCGACCGTTCACGCCAGTCGCTACGAAGCTTCTACCTGCAGTTCGACGGTAAGCACGAGCTGCTGCTGGCGTTGTTCGAAGACGCCCTGTCCCGGTCCGCCGACCAGATCCGCGCCGCCACCAGCGGCCCGGACGAGCCGATCGAGCGGCTACGGGTGGCGATCCAGCTGCTGTTCGAGTCCTCGCGTCCGGACCCGACGGCCAAGCGGCCCCTGTTCACCGACTTCGCCCCTCGGTTGCTCGTCTCACATCCGTCCGAGGTCAAAATCGCCCACGCGCCGCTGCTGGCGCTGCTGACCGAGCTCATGGAAGAAGCCAGCGCCGCAGGTCAGCTGCGTGCCGGTATCAACCCCAAGCGGATGGCCGCGATAACCATGCAGACCGTGATGTTCAACGCACAGTCCAGCGGCGAAGAGTCCGAAGACGCGGCATCGCGCCCGATCACTGCCGACGAACTCTGGGACTTCTGCGCGCACGGATTCACCGCCAGCTAGGGCTTGATCGGCCTGAGAATTACGTTCTCAGCGCCGAGAATCTGACTTACACTGGGCGGGTGCCCGATCTCTGGACCGATCTGCTCGGCTGCCTGGACATCACCAAGACCTCGACCGGCGACGGGGTGACCGCAGAGTACGAGGGCCGGAATCAACACTTGGAGTACCACCGGGTGTTCGGTGGCCAATTGCTCGGCCAGTTCCTCCGGATCGCAGCGCTCACCTGTCCGGAGAAAGCCGTCAAATCCCAGCACGCGATCTTCACCCGCGAGGGCAGAGCCGATGAACCGGTCCGCTACGAGGCTGTCCGGGCGCACGAGGGGCGGTCGTTCGGGACGGTCACCATCACGGCCACCCAGAGCCGTGGTGTCATCGCCACGGCGTCGGTCAGCATGCACGCCGTCGAGGGCGGCCCCGAACATCAGGAAGTCGAGAGCGTAGGGCCGGTGCTCGGTCCGGAGTACATGCTGCCGCTCGACCTGATCCCTTGGGAGACAAGGGCGTCCATCGATCTCAACGCGACGACCATCGGTGCCCCGCAGTTCGAGTTCTGGATGCGGACCCCAGCCGTCGCCCAGGAGATGGCGCCGGCACTGGCGGCCTACGCCACGGACCTGACGCTCATCGGCACCGCCCTGCGCCCGATCGAGGGAGCGGATCAGCGGGGCAACGGTACGACGTTCACTTCGGCCGTCACGTCGCACACGGTGTGGTTCCATCGGCCGTTTCGCACCGACGGCTGGCTGCTGCTGCGCCAACACAGCCCGGTTCTCGCCCATGGCCGCAGCTTCGGTCGCGGCGATGTGCTCACCGAGGACGGCGTGCTGGTCGCGTCCTACGGCCAAGAGGCTCTTCTGCGCTTCGCGGAACAACGATGAGAAGCCGATTCTGTTAAGCGGAGAGTATAAATTGCCCGAAACGAGTCGCCGGTTGACACCATTGTGGAGCCGATGCCAGAGTTGTGAGACAAACGACAGCCATTTGTCTTATACCTTTCTGGTCCTGCGAGAGGCGACCCGTGACGATCAGTGCTGAGAATTCCGACGTGAAAACGGCGGACGAGCTGTACTACGACCCGTACAGCGTCGAGCTGAACATGAACCCGTACCCGGTGTTCGCCCGCATCCGCGAGGAAGCGCCGCTGTACTACAACGACAAGCATGACTTCTACGCGTTGAGCCGCTACGAAGATGTCAACAAGGCGTTGATCGACCACGAGACATTCATCTCCGGCCGCGGCGCACTGCTCGAAATCATCAAGTCCGGCATGGAGATCCCGCCCGGCACACTGATTTTCGAGGACCCCCCACTACACAACATCCAGCGCAATCTGCTGTCTCGGATGTTCACGCCACGCAAGGTGCTCGCCCTGGAACCGCAGATCCGCGAGTTCACCGCACGGTGCCTGGACCCGCTCGTCGGCAGCGGCAAGTTCGATTTCGTCAACGACCTGGGTGAGCAGATGCCGATGCGGGTGATCGGAATGCTGCTGGGTATTCCGGAAGAGCATCAGCGTCGGGTGGCCGACCACGGCGAAGCGACGTTGGAGAGCAAGGAAGTCGACTTGATGGCCACCGGCGAGGTATTCGCCGAGTTCATCGACTACCGCACCGAGCATCCGTCCAACGACATCATGACCGACCTGCTCAACGTCGAATTCACCGACGAGACCGGCACGGTGCGACGGCTGCGCCGAGAAGAACTGCTCATGTACCTGACCGTCGTCGCCACGGCCGGCGCCGAAACCACCACCCGCCTGATCGGTTGGGCCGGCAAGACGTTGGCCGAAAACCCCGATCAGCGCCGCGAACTCGTGGAGAACCCAGACCTGATCCCGCAGGCGATCGAAGAGATCCTGCGCTGGGAACCGCCGGCACTGCAGATGGCCCGGTACGTCGCGCGCGACGCCGAGTACCACGGCCAGACGATTCCGGAAGGAAGCGCGATACTCCTGTTGATCGGAGCGGCCAACCGCGACCACCGCCGGTTCCCACCGAATGGCGATGTTTTCGACATCCACCGAGAGCAGCACTCGCACATGACATTCGGTGCGGGCACGCACTTCTGCATGGGCAACGCGCTGGCCCGTCTGGAAGGCCGCATCGCGCTCGAGGAGATCCTCAAGCGGTTCCCGACCTGGGAGGTCGACTGGCCGAATGCCGAGCCGTCCCAGACGACGGCGGTCCGCGGCTGGAAATCCATGCCCACCTTCGTTCCCTGAAATATCCAACCACCACCAAAAGGATTGATAGACATGGCAGGACGTGTAGAAGGCAAGGTTGCGTTCATCACCGGCGCGGCGCGTGGGCAGGGCCGCGCGCACGCGGTGCGGTTGGCCTCCGAGGGCGCCGACATCATCGCCGTCGACATCTGTAAGAAGATCGACACAGTCGACCTGATCGAGGCGTCCACGCCGGAGGATCTGGCCGAAACTGCGGATCTGGTGAAGGGCCACAACCGTCGCATCTACACCGCAGAGGTCGATGTCCGCGACTACGACGCGTTGAAGGCCGCGGTCGACGCGGGCGTCGAGCAGCTCGGCCGGTTGGACATCATCGTCGCGAACGCGGGCATCGGCAACGGTGGCCAGACACTGGACAAGACCAGCGAAACCGACTGGACCGCAATGATCGACGTCAACCTCGGCGGCGTGTGGAAGACCGTGAAAGCCGGTGTGCCGCACATCCTCGAGGGCGGCCGCGGCGGCTCGATCATCCTGACCAGCTCAGTCGGCGGTCTCAAGGCCTACCCGCACACCGGCCATTACGTCGCCGCCAAGCACGGTGTGGTGGGCCTCATGCGCACCTTCGCCGTCGAGCTCGGCGCACAGAACATCCGGGTCAATTCCGTGCACCCGACCAACGTGAACACCCCCCTGTTCATGAACGAGCCGACGATGCGGTTGTTCCGCCCCGACCTGGAAAACCCCGGCCCGGAAGATATGAAGGTCGTCGGACAGATGATGCACACGTTGCCGATCGGCTGGGTCGAGCCCGAGGACATTGCCAACGCCGTGCTGTTCCTGGCGTCCGACGAGGCGCGCTACGTCACCGGCGTGACGCTGCCGGTCGACGGCGGCAGCTGCCTGAAATAGGTTCTGGCGCAACGTGACTGTCGCGGAGCTGTCGCTGCCGCGCGGCTGGGAGGACATCAGCCCCGACTGGATGACGGCGGCACTCACGCGCCACCATCCCGGCGCGGTCGTCGACGGTGTGACGGTGGTGCTGCGCGACGACGGCACCAACAAGCGGGCGCGGTTGGCGTTGACGTATTCGGCTGGTTCGGGCCCCGCGACGGTATTCGCCAAGGCCGTCGATCCCGAGCACGTCGAACTCGTTGCGCTGACCAGCGGGCTGTATCACGAACCGCGACTATTCACCTCGGGCGTCGAGCTCGGACTCGACCACCCGACCGTCTACGCGGCGCTGATCGACGAGGACCGCTCCGACTTCCTGATGATCATGGAGGACGTCGTCGCCAGGGGCGCCGATCCGCGTGACTCGACCCGGCCGATGTCCATCGATCAGGTGGCCAACGGTGTTCGTGGGCTTGCGCGGATGCACAGCCGGTTCTGGGGTCAACGGCTCGACACCCACCCGACCCTCAGTTGGCTCGAACCGTTCGTCGCATTCGAAGGCATGCGGTACGCGCCGCTGCACATCGCGCGCGAGCGGCTGGGCGATACGGTACCCCCGGAGATTCCGGCGCTCAGCGGCGACGAGTTGTTCGTCGACATCTGGGCCCGCTACATCGGCACGCTGGCGGGATCTTCTGAGTCGCCGCCCACGCTGCTGCACGGCGATCCGCACATCGGCAACACCTACCTGCTGCCCGACGACGAGGTCGGCTTCCTGGACTGGCAGATGGCCCGTCGCGGCAACTGGTCGCTCGATCTCGGCTACTTCCTGCAGGGCGCGCTCACCATCGAGGACCGCAGACGCGGTGAGCGCGATCTGGTGGCGGAATACCGCGGGGCGCTCGAGCTGCCCGCCGACGAGTTGCCCAGCGCCGACGAGGTGTGGCTGCGCTACCGAGCCTCCGTCGCGCACGGGCTGGCCATCTGGATGGCGACGCTGTCCGGCGGGGACGCCTGGCAGGGCGCCGACATCTGCCTCGCGTTGGCCCAGCGCTACGGCGCCGCGTTCGTCGACCTCGACACGCGCTCGGCGCTGGAAGCGATCACCGCCTAAGCAGCTCCGCGCCAACCCGTTCGCCGAAAGCACCCGATCATGGGGTACCGAGTGGTTGCATAGAACCCGTCCGAAGGGGTGGGATGTGAAGCGACTCAATGGCATGGACGCGATGCTGTTGTACAGCGAGACGCCGAATCTGCACACCCACACGCTCAAGGTGGCAATCATCCATGCCGCCGATTATCCGGGCGAGTTCACCTTCGACGTGTTCCGTAGGACCGTGGCCCGTCGGCTGCACCTGCTCGATCCGCTGCGCTACCGGCTGATCGACATCCCTTGGAAACTGCACCATCCCATGTGGATCGAGGACTGCCCCGTCGACCTCGACTACCACCTGCGCCGTGTCCAGGTGCCCGCTCCCGGCGGCCGTCGCGAACTCGACGAGGTGATCGGCCGGATCGCCAGCACGCCGCTGGACCGCACTCGTCCGTTGTGGGAGTTTCATTTCGCCGAGGGCATGGCCGACGACCGTTTCGCGCTCATCGGCAAGGTGCACCACACCCTGGCTGACGGCGTGGCCTCGGCGAATCTGCTCGCCCGGCTCATGGACCTGACCGGCTCGACGGCTGACGAGAACGACGACTACGTGGTCTGCGAAGAGCCGACACCGACCGAACTGCTGGCGGCGGCGGGTCGCGATCACGTCGCGCACGCCGCGGCGCTGCCCGGGCTGGCGCGGGACGCAGCCAAGGGATTCACCCGGCTGTGGCGGCGCAAGAAGGAGCGCAGCGATCATCCCGACCTGGCGAAGATGTTTCACACGCCACCGACGTTCCTCAATCATGTGATCTCTCCGGTGCGAACCTTCGCCACGGCGTCACTGTCGTTGGCCGAGGTCAAGGAGACCGCCAAGACACTGGGCGTCACGTTCAACGACATCGTTCTGGCCACGGCCGCGGGCGGGCTGCGCGAACTGCTGTTGCGATATGACGGGCGCGCGGACCGTCCGCTGATCGCGTCCGTGCCGGTCAGCACGGACCTGTCACCGGATCGCGTCACCGGCAACGAGATCGGCGGGCTCTCGGTGTCGTTGCCCATCCACATCGACGATCCGCTCGAACGGGTCCGGCTGACCTCGTTGTCCACCGCCCGCGCCAAGGAGGACTACGAACTCCTCGGACCGAAGCTGCAGGGACAGCTGATGGAGTACCTACCGCCGCCCGTGACCCCGGCACTGCTTCGATGGCAATCGAAGCGCGCCGCGCACAACCGGCTGATGAACGTCGCGGTGTCCAGCGTTCCCGGTCCGCGCGAGCGTGGCCACATCGGCGGCGCGCCGGTCAGTGAGATCTACTCCATCGGGGTGCTCTCGGCGGGCAGCGCGTTCAACATGACCGTGTGGAGCTACGTCGACCAGGTGGACATCTCGATCTTGTCCGACGACGAGACGTTCGACGACATCCACGAGGCGACCGACGCGATGGTCCATGGGCTGAACGAGATCCGCGCGGCCGCTGGGTTGCCGCCGCTGAGCACCGTCGACACGGCGATGGCGCCTGCCCCCGCGCTGGGCTAGGAGTTGCGTAGTTCGTTGCGCAGGATCTTGCCGGTACTGCCGCGGGGCAGTTCGTCGAGCACCGTGATCTCGCGCGGCACTTTGTAATTGGCGAGGTTCTCGCGCACGTGCTGTTTGAGGGTGTCCGGTGTAGCCGACGCACCCGGCTCGAGCACGACGAACGCGACCAATCGCTGGCCGTACTGCTCGTCGTCGACTCCGAGCACGGTGGCCTCGGCCACCTCCTGGTGCGCGGCCAACGTCTTCTCGACCTCGATGGGGTAGACGTTCTCGCCGCCCGAGACGATCATCTCGTCGTCTCGGCCGACCACGAACAGCCGGCCGTTCTCGTCGAGGTAGCCCACATCCCCCGATGCCATGAAACCCTCGTGGAAGTCCTTGGTGGTGCCCGAGGTGTACCCGTCGAAGAGTGTGCCGCTGCGAACGAAGATCTGCCCCGTCTCACCGGTGGGCACCTCGTTCGACGACTCGTCGAGGATCCGGATCTCGGTGCCGTCGGCGGGCTTTCCCGCGGTGTCGGGTGCGACGCGCAGATCCTCAGGCGTCGCGGTGGCGATCATGCCCGCCTCGGTGGCGTTGTAGTTGTTGTAGATCACGTCGCCGAATTGGTCCATGAACTTGGTGACGACGTCGGGACGCATGCGTGACCCCGATGCGGTGGCGAAGCGTAATGACCTACCGCTGTACCGGTTGCGCACGTCGTCGGGCAGATCCATGATGCGGTCGAACATGACGGGCACCACTGCCAGGCCTGTCGCGCTGTAGCGATCGATCAGGTCCAGCGTCGCTTCTGGGTCGAACTTGCGCCGCGTGATGATCGGACAGGCCAGCAAGGCTGCGAACAACAGCTGCGAGAACCCCCATGCGTGGAACATCGGCGCGACGATGACGATCGGTTCCTCCGCGCGCCAGGGGGTCCGGTCCAGCACCGCTTTCAGATCGCCGGCACCACCGCTGCCGGCAGAACGCTTGGCGCCCTTGGGTGTTCCCGTCGTGCCCGACGTGAGCAGAATGATATCGCTCTTACGCTCGCTGGGCCGGGGCCGCTGACCGGCATGACGGTCGATCAGCTTGTCCACGGTCAGCTCGACGTCGGTGCGGTCGGTCCAACCCAGGATGCGTGTGGTTTCCGGCCTGCCCTCGAGCGCCCGGCTCACGATCTCCGTGAACTCTTCGTCGTAGATGACGACATCGGCGCCCTCACGCTCGACGACCTCGGCGAGTGCGGGACCGGCGAACGACGTGTTGAGGAGCAGGACGTTGGAGCCGATGCGGTCGGCTCCCACCAGCGACTCGATGAAACCCCGGTGGTTACGGCACATCACGGCAATGGTTTTCGGAGCCGCGCCAGCGGCGACATCAGGACCGAGTGCCGCTCCTCCTAATTGCTGCAGCGCCGCGGCGAGGGCATCGCAACGATCGTCGATCTGCTTCCAGGTGAGGGTGCCGCGTTCGTCGATCAGGCCGGGCCGGTCGGGACACCGCTGCGCGGCCGTCGCGAAGCCCGACGTGGCGGTCATGCCGACCCGGCGTACCGCCGCGCCCATCCGCAGATACCGGTCGGGGCGCATCGGGGCTATCAGCCGCGCGCGCCAGAGCGTTTGAAGGAGTCCCAGAGTGTCTGCCACGATCCGTCAGCCAAGCACAGGAAAGCGGCGTTCGCTGGCGAGTTCGTCGAGCGCCTTCTGCATCACGGCCCGGACATGAAGATCGACCATCTCGACGTCGGGGTTCTCACCGAACTCAGCGGCGACGTCGATGGGCTCCAGGATCCGGGTGACGATCTTGGACGGCAACGGCAGGTTGGGCGGGAAGAACACCGACAGCCCGAACGGGAACCCGACGCTGATCGGCAGAATCTCCGCCCGTAGACGATGGAGACCCAGCCGCCGGGCGATCGAGTCGCCGCGGGCGAGGAACAGTTGGGTCTCCTGCGCACCGATCGACACCATCGGCACGATCGGCACCCCGGATTCGATCGCCGTCCTGACGTAACCCTTGCGGCCGTTGAAGTCGACGACGTTCTCGGTGAACGTCGGACGATACGAGTCGTAATCGCCGCCGGGGAACACCAGCACCAGCGCGCCGTCCCGAAGCGCCTGGGCGGCGTTCTCCCGATTCGCCTCGATGACTCCAGCACGATGCAGCAGGTCCCCGATGGGACCGAAGAAAATCATGTCGTGCCCGAGTGTGTAGACCGGACGGTCGAAACCGAACTTCTTGTAGAACTCCGGCGCGAAGACGAGCACGTCGGGCGTGAACATGCCACCGGAATGGTTGGACACCACCAGGGCCCCGCCTGCGGCCGGCACATGGTCCAGATCGCGCACCTCCGCGCGGAAGTAGCGCTTGATCAAGGGGCCGACCCGGCCCGCAATCTGACGCGTGAGATCGGGATCCCACTTGGCTACTTTTTTGTCCGCCCCGTCGCTCATGATGTGTTTGTTCCCAACTTTGTGCCCCGTTACCCGAGATACCTCGAGTAGTAGTACTCTCCGAAAAAGAGAATAACATATCCGCAGGTAGGAGACATATGTCGGACAGCGTACTCGTCACCGGCGGCTTCGGCCTCGTCGGCTCCGCGACCGTGCGGCGGCTGGCGGCGCTGGGGCGGCGGGTGGTGGTGGCCGACCTGGAGACACCCGCCAACGTCAAAGCCGCGCACAAGCTCCCGCCAGGCGTCGAAACGCGGTGGACCGATCTCACCGACACCGAACAGGTTCAGCGACTGGTCTCCGAAACCACCCCGTCCGCGATCATCCACCTCGCCGCGATCATCGCCCCCGCGATCTACCGCATCCCGAAAGTGGCGCGGCGGGTCAACGTCGACGCGACGGCGACGCTGGTACGCATCGCCGAGGCGCAACCGAATCCACCCAGGTTCGTCCACGCGTCCAGCAATGCGGTGTTCGGCCCCCGCAACCCGCATCTCACTCCCCTGCCGCTGACGACAGACGACCCGATGCGACCCGTCGACATCTACAGCGGGACCAAGGCAGAGGCCGAGGAGATCGTCCGGTCGTCGAGCCTGGAATGGGTGGTGCTGCGATTCGGCGGCGTGCTCAGCGCCGATCTCACGGCGCTGCCGCTCAGCGCCGACGCCATGTTGTTCGCGAGCGCACTACCGAGCGACAACAGGGTGCAGACCGTCGACGTCCGCGATGTCGCATGGGCATGTGCGGCGGCGACCACCGCGGACGCCGCACGCGAAATCCTCTTGATCGCCGGTGACGAGTCACACCGCCGCTGCTATGGCGACCTCGCGCCGGCCCTTGTCGAGGCGTTGGGTATGGCGGGGGCGATTCCCCAGGGAAGGCCGGGCAACCCTGCCAGCGAGACCGACTGGTTCGTGACCGACTGGATGGACACCATGCGTGCGCAGGAAGCGCTGAAGTTCCAGCACTACTCGTGGTCGGAGATGATGGCCGAGCTCACGGACACGTTCGGGTGGAAGCGACACCCGGCGCGCCTGATCGTGCCGGTCGTCCGGGCGGTGATGAAGCGCAGGAGCGCTTACTGGAAAGCTCCGGGTATCTACGCCGATCCGTGGGGCGTCATTCGCGCCGAATTGGGCGATCCGTCGTGGGATCCGCCGAACGGATCGCGCTGACCGCATAGGGTCGCGCCGTGGACAGTTTTCAAGGGCGCGCTGCAGTCATCACCGGAGGGGCGAGCGGAATCGGCTTCGCCACCGCACACGAATTCGCGCGTCGCGGCGCCCGTCTCATGCTGGCCGACATCAATGAAGCCGGCCTGCAGGAGGCGGTGTCGACGCTGCGCGACGACGGGTTCGACGCGCACGGCGTGGTCTGCGACACCCGCAAGCTCGACGACGTCGTCCACCTCGCCGACGAGGCATTCCGGGTCTTCGGCACCGTGCATGTCGTCTTCAACAATGCGGGCATCGCGTATGCGGGGTCGATCGCAGAGACCAGCCACGACGACTGGCGCTTCGTGATCGACGTCGACCTGTGGGGACCCATCCACGGTGTCGAGGCGTTTCTTCCGCGGATGATCGCGCAGGCCGAAGACAGCCACATACTTTTCACGTCGTCGTTCGCCGGCCTCATCCCGAACGTGGGTCTCGGACCGTACTGCGTCGCGAAGTACGGCGTCGTGGCTCTGGCGGAGACGCTGTCGCGGGAGGTACGCGCCAACGGGATCGGGGTCTCGGTGCTCTGCCCGATGATCGTGGACACCGGCTTGATGGCCAACAGCCAGGCGGTCAGGAGCTCGGATTACGGCCCCGCGTCGTCGGACGAACCCCCGCAGGAGCTGCCGTCGGCGGCGACGGACCCCGAGGTTCGGGCTGAGGACGTCGCGCGGCTGACAGCCGAAGCGATTCTCGCCAACCGTCTCTACGTCATCCCACACCAGGCGTCACGTGCCTCGATCCAGCGCAGGTTCGAGCGTATCGACCGCGCATTCGACGATCAGATCGCCGAGGGCTGGACGCACTGAGGCGTCGAGTGGCGATCAATCCGGACCCAGTTGGTAATCGCCAGTCTGCGGGTTGTGATACCAGCCGCTCGCGGCGTGCGTGCCACCATCGACGTGAATGGTCTGGCCGGTGATATAGCTCGACAGCTCGGATGCGAGAAATACTGCGGCCCCGGCCATCTCATCGACATGGCCGGGCCGGTTCATCGGAATGCCGGGAGCGTCGCTGTCCTGCATGCTGCCGCCGGACAGCGCGATGATGCCTTCGGTCAGTGTCAGATCGGGGGCCAAGGCGTTGACGCGGATGTTGTGGGTCGCCAGCTCGAGGGCCGCGGTCTTCGTGTAGTTGATGACGCCGGCCTTCGCCGCCGCGTACGCCGCATAGCCCGGTGCCGCACGGGCGCCCTCGATCGACGTGACGTTGATGATGCTGCCAGGCAGGCCGGCCGCCACCAGACGCCGCGCCACCCGTTGCGTGCACAGCAGCACATGGCGAAGGTTGCTCTTGTACAGCGCGTCCCAGCCGTTCTCCGTGGTGTCCAGCAGCGGCGACTTGAACACTCCGCCGGCGTTGTTCACCAGAATCGAGACGTCGCCGAGGTTGTCCACGGTGCGCTGCAGTGCCGCATCGACCTGCCCGCTGTCTCTCACGTCGACGACGATGCCCAGTGCGCCAAGACTTTCCGCGGTCGATGCGCAGGTTTCGGCGTCGCGCTCCCAGACGGCGACCTTCGCCCCGAACCTCGTCAACCCGTCGGCGATGCCGCGCCCTATCCCCGCTCCCCCGCCGGTCACCACCGCGACCCGGCCGGTGAGCAGGATGTCCGACGGTTCGATGGTCACCGGTCGAGGCTAGCCCGTCTTGGCCTTGCTGGGCCCCATCGCCGGGGCATGTCCGATCACGCCCTGCGCTTCAAGCTCGGCGATCTCGTCGTTGGTGAGTCCCAGCTCGGACAGCAGTTCGTGATTGTGCTGGCCGAGTAGCGGAGCCGGCGCGGTGTGGACGCGCTCCGGGCCGCGCGAGAACGTGAACGGCAGGGTGCTGTGCGGCGTTCGGGCGTTGACCGGATGCCCGACGTCCTCGAAGAAGCCGCGAGCCGCCAGTTGCGCAATCTCGGTCTGGCGGTGCGGTTGCATGACCTTGGCCACCGGCACACCGCGTTCCCACAGAGCGTCGACGATGTCGTCGCCGGTACGGTCTATGCACCACTTAGCGATGTGCTCGTCGATGTCGTCGTGGCGGGCGCGCCTGCCCGTCGCGGTGCTCAATTCGGCGTCCGTCGCCCAGTCGCGGCGCTCGACGGCCTCGCAGAGACCCGCCCATTGCTCGTCGGTCTCAACCGCGACAGCAACCCAGCAGTCGGCACGCCCGAACTCGTCGATCTCGTTGGTGCGGTACAAGTTCTGCGGTGCGGCGGTCGGTCCGCGGTTGCCGTCGCGGTTCAGCAGTGCGCCGTAGGCGGAGAACTCGATGGGTTGTTCGGCGGCCACGCTCAGTGCGGCGTCGACCATCGCGGCCTCGACGAGCATTCCGTGCCCGGTGCGGCGCCGGTGCTCGAGCGCCACGAGCAGGGCGTTGAGAGCATGAATGCCGGCGTTCGGGTCGCCGACCGAATAAGGCTCGTACGGGTTGCGGTCGGGATAACCGGTCAGCCAGCTGATTCCCGATGCGGCTTCGATCACGTAGGCGAAGGCCGGGTTGTCGCGCCACGGGCCGTCCAAACCGAAGCCGGGCATCCGCAGCATGACGACGTCCGGCCGAATAGCCTGCACGGCAGCGAAATCGAGACCGATCTGATCGATCACGCGGGGCGTGAAGTTCTCGACGATCACATCGCAGGTGGCGATGAGGCGGTTGAGTACCTCGCGACCGGCCGCGCTCTGCAGATCAAGAGTCAACCCCTTCTTGTTCGTGTTGAGCCCGGAGAAGATCGGCGACTTCTCCCACCATTGGTCCTCGGTGACGGGAATACCAGCGATCAGCCGGGTGCCGTCGGGACGCCGGGTCGATTCCACGTGAATGACTTCGGCGCCGAGCATCGCGAGGATGTGTGTGCACGACGGGCCCGCCCAAAACGTCGTCATATCGAGTACACGCAGCCCACTGAACGGTAGGCCGACCGAGATGGCGTCGCCTTCGCGACGCGGATGACTGTCGCGCGAACGGTAGTGCTGGGTGTGTTCACCCAGCCGCGGCGCAGGTTCCGGCTCGCGAAGCACCATCGGCGACATCCGATAGGGATGGCCGGGTTGGGAGAAGCCATCACGGGGGTTGACCACGAAGGAGCCACGCTCGACGAAGTGATCGAGACCGGTGACGTTGGCCCCGTTGGCAACCGGGGCGTTCGGTATCCGGAACGCGGTGGCCAGGTCCCTGATCTCGTCGACGGTCTGACTCTCGACCCACGCGTACAGCTCATCGGACTTCTCGTTGGCCTGCTCGGTGATCGACAGCGGCGAATCCTCGTCGATCCAGTCCTGATGCCCCGTCATCGCGCACAGGTCGAACCACTGCTGCGCGGTGCCGCAGCCGATGTCGATGAGACCGTCTCTGGCGCGGGCAATCCCGGGCACCGTCAACCGCCTGGCATCGCGCCATGGCCTGCCCAGCATCTCGTAGTAGGCCACCGGGTAATAGGTCAGGCCGAGGATCTGGGTCTCCAGCATCGACAGGTCGACCAGTTCTGCGCCGCCCCGCAATCGCGACGCCAGCGTCGCGGCGCTCGCATAGGCACCCGCCAGGTACTCACCGACCTGCCCGCCGACGTACACGGGTGCGCGATCGGCCGAGCCGCGACCGAGGCCGACGATACCGCCAGACCACGCCTGCAGCGTGAACTCCGTTGCGGGACGGTCAGACCAGGGCCCGTCGAGACCGAACGGCGTGATCGAGGTGACCGTCAGGTGGGGGTGTGCGGACAGGATCGCGGCAGGTGTGAGCACGACATGTTCGGCGACGGTCGACCCGCGCGACCACACGACCGCGTCGGCGCCGTCGAGTAACGCGTTGACGTCATCGATGTCGTCGTCCGGGTCCGCGACCACGCTGTGCTTCGAACACGCGAGGAAACTGAACAACGCCCCGTCGTCACCCGGTGCGATCTCGGCACCCGAGGCCGACCATCGGCGCAGTGGATCACCCTCGGGCGGCTCGACTTTGATGACCGTGGCGCCGGCCTCGGCGAGCAGTTTGGTGCAGTAGGCACCCGCGATGCCGACGGACAGGTCGATGACGGTATAGCCGTTCAGCGGCCCCACAGGTGCTACGTGTCCTTCTTGCGGTTCGATTTGCTCAACCGGAAGTCCGGCGGGAACTTGCTGTCGTTGTCGTTGACCGCGGCGGCCAGCCCGCTGTCGATCGATTCCATCATGTCGAGGTCGTCCGAATCGTCGTTGGCGACACCGCTACCCATGGACTCGAAGAACGCGGACAGCAGGCTGCCCATGTACTCGCCCTGGTGCTGCTTGTAGACCTCGAAGAAGATCTTCTGTTGGAACACCGTGTCGACGGGCCGGTTTCGCGCGCACGCGCGCGCATACTTGTCGACCTCAGCCTCGAGCTGATCCCGCGACACCACCTTGTTGAGGAAGTTGCAGTCGTACATCTCGGCGGCGGTGAACGGGCGTCCGGTGAAGACCATCTCCTGGAACTTGCGCAGGCCCATCATTTGGATCCACGTCCACATGCGCGGTCCCCAGCCGTAGTAACGGAACGAGGGGTGCCCGAACAGGGCGTCATCGGAAGAGATCACGAGATCCGCATCGGCGCACTGGTAGAAATGCCATCCGTAGCAGTAGCCCTTGGCCTCGACGATGCTGATCTTCTTCAGCTCCTGCAGTGGCCGATTGCCCGCCTGCACATTCGCGTACCACGCGCTGATTGTCGCCCCGCTGCGGAACGTTCCCGACGGTGGATAGTTGACCTCGCCGACGCCGTCGTCCTCCAGCCGCAACTCGGCCAGCCGCAGGTCGGTGTTGTCGTACCCCTCCATGAACTCCGGAAGGTCGGCACCGCTCCCGAGGTTGTCACCGACGCCGCGGATCACGACGACCTTGACGTCATTGTCGACTGTCGCCGCGCGCAGCAGATCGGCGTACCGCAGCCGCGCCATCGACGTGGGCGCGTTGAGGTACTCGGGACGATTGAAGGTGATCGTCGCGATCTTGGTCTTCGGGTCCTTGTCGTAGAGGATGAGCTCTTCGGGGGATGGTCGACTGCCGTTCTCAGACATGGGTTCTCCTTCAGCTGATTCCGGCCGCGGCCTGCGCCGGCGACGGGCTGGCCGTGAGCACTTCGGCTCCGGTGTCGGTGATGAGCACGGCATCGCGGCGGAACACCGCACCGACGCCCCGTTCCCACACGTAGGCGGTGACGGCGAGCACGGTGCCCGGCTCGAGCCGCTCGTGCGCCGAGGTCTGCGGCAGGTCGGGCGAGATCACCGGTGGGTCGAAGCCGAGGCCGAGACCGTGTGCCACGGGTATCGGCGGCAGTGCCTCACCTGCGGCGTCGTAGGCCGCAAGCAGATCGCCGGCCGAAGCGCCGGGTCGGCACGCGTCGATCAGCCTCTCCCACAGCTCATTCGACCGACCGAAGAGGGCATCGGCGCCGGGAACGTCACCGACGGGCCATGTCCTGCCGACCTCACCGACGTAACCGTCGGCAAGCGCGCCGGCAGCGAAGGCCACCAGGTCCCCCTCGGCGATCCTGCGGTCGCGCCGACCGACGCGCCACGAGTGGTCGGGCGACGTGATCCATGCACCGTCCTGGGTCGCCGAGGTGCTGTATCCACCCGCGGTCATCGCCTCCATGAGGACGCCGTTGAGTGCCTGCTCGGTGGTGCCCGCCGCGAGCTCCGACACCGCCGCCGCGAGCCCGCGCTCGGCGACGCCGAGTGCGCTTCTCAAGACCCGGATCTCGTCGGGCGTCTTGGTCCGCCGGGCCGCCTTCATCGCCACCTCGGCATCGACGAGTTCCGCGTTGGGGAATGCGATCGGTAGCAGCTTCGCGAACGACGGTGACAAGGCGTCGGTTCCGACGCGACGCGCGGTCGCCGCGCCGTCGATGCCCTTGAGCACCTCGATGATGGTCATGGGGTTCCAGGCCAGTCCGTAGAGATGGTCGTGGCCGATCTCCTCGGGGATGCCCTCATCCCAGGTGCTGTTGAGGTGGATCTCGCCGGTGGCACGCACCAGTAGGCAGATCGGCGCGAACGGACGGGTGCCCGCGACCCAGAGTTGGGGCGCCCCGGTCACATAACGGACGTTGGCCTGGCGACCCAGTACCAGGACGTCGAGATCGTGGGCGTCCATTGCAGCGATGGCGCGCTCGCGCCGCCCGGTGCGCAGGGTGAGGTCGTCGGGGATGATCTCTTCAGCCATGTGTCAACTCAGTCCGTAGGGCGCGTAGGGGTAATCGGTGATGGACTGGTATCCGTCCTCGGTGATGACCACGATCTCCTCAGCGCGGTAGCCGCCGGTGCCGTCCTCCCAGACGACGGGCTCGAGTACGAGCAGCATGCCAGCCGGGAACACGAAGTTATCGTCGAACTGCTCGCCGAGATCGGTTCCGATCATCGGCATTTCGGCAGCGTTGGTGCCAATGCCGTGGCCGAGGTAGAAGTGCGGCAGCCACGGCTTGGTGCCGCCGTTGGCCGCAATTGCCGCGCGTGCCAGGTCGCCTGCCGTGGCGCCTGCCTTCGTCACGGCGAGCACGGCGTCGAGAATCGACCGCCACTTGGCGAAATTCGCGTTCTGTTCGGGCGTGGGGTCCTGCCCCACCACCCAGGTACGGCCCCAATCGGAGCAGTACCCCTCGAAGGTGATGCTGATGTCGGTCCACAGCACGTCGCCCTTGGCCAACCGCTTCTCGGTGGGCAGCAGCGGCAGCGCCAGGTCGCCGGTGGTCGTCCAGACCGCACCGCTGCTACGGGTAGTCGGCATCACCTGCCAGATGCCCTCGATCATGTTCGTCGTGGCGCCAAGCTCGAAGGCGCGCCGTACGAATCGCGCCGAGAGATCCATCTGGGTCACGCCCGGGGCGACCAGCGGCTGGACATCGAGGAGGGCCTCCTCGGTGATGCGGCAGGCTCTTCTGACAGCGGCGATCTGGTCCACGGTCTTGACCAGCTTGGCCGGACCCACAACGAGTGCGGCATCGGTCGGCGGCCCAGCGGGGAACAGCCGTTCAGCGGCTCGTCGCATCGCGCCGGTGAGCTCGTCGACCGCGATGGAGGCACCGGTCGGGACCAGGCTCGCGAGCACCTTCGCGAAATGGTCGACGCCCTCGTCGAATTCGAGGTACAGCGGACCGTGGACGTGGTCCGCGGGAATCTCGGTGTCGAACGCGCTGCCCTCGGCGAACGGCATGTAAAGGTGCGGATGCTCATCGTCGGCGAGCACGATCGCGACCGGTCGCTCGACGTGGGACAGCCCCGCATCGAGCAGAGGCCAGCTCGCGCCGGTGGCGTACACGACGTTGCCGTTGCCGAGCAACACGAGCGCGTCGACGCCCTTTTCCCGCATGGAATCGCGAAGTCGGGCGCCGCATTCTCGGTACATCCGGGCGCGATCCGGCAGATCCGGAATGTCGAGCAGCGCCAGACCCGCTGACGACGGAGACGACACGGCCGTCACGAGATACCCAGGAATTTCTTGATGTTGGTGGACACGATCTTCACCGCATCCTCAGGGCCCACGGCCTCGACGACCGTGGCCAACGACTTCTCGCTGTAGCCGAAGGTGCTCTCGTTGTGTGGGTAGTCCGACGACCACATCACGTTGTCGACTCCGATGCGGTCGATCAGCTGGAGGCCGAGCGGGTCGACCATGAACGACGCACACATGTGGTTGTCCCAGTAGTGGCGGACGTCGTGTTGCAATTCGTGGTTGAACATGTGCCGGTAGGAAGCCAGCATGTGCTCGGCGTCCTGCAGTGCGGTTGGCACCCAGGCGATCCCACCCTCGAACCAGCCGATCTTCAGTGACGGATGCCGGTCAAGGATTCCGGAGAACACGTACTTCGCGAATTGTTCGCGGAAGGAGTCGACGTTGACCATCATGCCAACCACGACACTGTTGTTCTGGCACGGCGTCTTGGGTGGCGTCTCCCCGATGTGATGGCTGACCGGGACGCCGGAAGCCTCGATCTCGTCCCACACCGCATCCATGTCGGTGCTGCCGTAGTCGTAGATGTTGCCCTCATCGTCCTTGCCGGGATTCAGCGGCAGCAGGAATGTCTTGAGCCCGAGGGCTTTCAATTCCTCGAGGGTGCTCCTGGTGCCCTTGGGATCCCACCAGTTGATCAGACCGACGCCGTAGAAGTGGCCATTGGATCGCTCCTGCAGGTCGGAGATGTGTTCGTTGTAAATCCGAAACACGCGCTCGCGCAGGGACTTGTCGGGGTAGTGGAATAACGCCAGCACCGCGTTCGGGAAGGCCAGCTCCGTGTCGATGCCGTCCTCTTTGAGCTCGCGGATGCGCGCTTCGATGTTGTTGGAGGCGGCGCCGGCGAGGTCGTCGTACTGCATGAGCACGCGTCCGAAGTCGCCACCTGTCCAGGCCTTGCCTTTCATGCCGACCATGTACGCGCCGTCCTCGTACCAGATGCGCGGCGCCGCACCCTTGAGCTCCTCGGGAAATCGCTCGTAGAAAATGTCGTCGGCGACCGAGATGTGGTTGTCCGCCGAAAAGATCTCGGTGCCCTTGGGAAGCCCGGTTGAGCCGTCCGCTGAGGCGTGTCCCTGCCGGTTCTTGGGAGCACCGAAGCCTTCGGGGGGATAGAGGGTGGTCGTCCGGGGGTGGGTGGGCGATCCTGTAGCTGTCGGGGTAGACATCGTTGGTACTCCAATCGGGCTGTGGGGCGGGCTGGTCGGTGCTAGAAGGTCACCGGAAGTTCGTAGACCCCGTAGGCGAGGCGGTCGTGTTTGAAGGGCACCTCGCCGAACGGGATCGCCAGCTTGAGCGTGGGGATACGGCGCAGCAGCGTGTGAAACACGATCTGCAGTTCGGCGCGCGCGAGCTGCTGCCCGACGCACTGATGCCGGCCGTAGCCGAAGCCGAGCTGCTGACCGGCATCGCGGGTGAAGTCGAGTTTGTCCGGTTCGGGATAGGCGGTCGCGTCCCAGTTCGCCGGGGCCAGGTCGATGATGATCCCCTCGCCGGCGCGAATGGTCTCTCCGGCGATCTCGATGTCCTCGATGGCCACCCGGCGCTGACCGTTCTGGATGATCGACAGGTACCGCATCAGCTCTTCGGCGGCATTGGCGATGAACTTGGGGTCGTCGGAATCACGAAGGAGCGCAGCCTGTTCGGGGTTCTCCAGCAGGGCGAGCACACCGATGCCGATCATGTTCGCGGTCGTCTCGTGGCCTGCGATCAACAGGCCGGTGCCCAGCTGAGCAGCCTCCTTGACGCTGATCTCGCCCGCGGTCACCCGTTCGGCCAGGTCGGAAACCGCGTCTTCGGATGGGTTTTCCATCTTCTTCTCGACCAGATCGATCAGGTACTTGTGGAGGCTCATGGCCCCCTTCTGGCCTTCTTCCGCGGACGCGTAGCGAGCCAGCCCGACGTTGGCGTGATGCTGGAAGAATTCGTGGTCCTCGTAGGGAACGCCGAGCATCTCGCTGATGACCTTCGTCGGCACCGGCAGCGCGAGTTTGGCGACGATGTCGGCGGGTTGGGGCCCGGCCAGGATGTCGTCGATGCACTCGTCGGTGACTTCCTGGATGGCCGTGCGCAGGGCCTCGACACGCTTGAACGTGAACGGCTTTGACAGCATCCGGCGGAACCGGGTGTGCTCCTCGGCGTCGGAGGTGAATACCGACCGTGGCCGCTTGTTCACCGTCGACAGCATGTGCTCGTTCCAGTGCGGGAAGCCCTCACGCCGGTCGTCGACGCTGACGCGCGAATCCGCGAACAGCGCCCGTGCCACCTCGTGGCCGGTGATCAGCCACGGTGTGGTGCCGTTCCAGATCCGCACCCGGGACAGCGGCTTGGCCTCGCCCATCTCGAGCATCGGCAGCGGCGGGGCGAAGGGGCAGCGATCGGCCCGTTCCATCGGGTATTCGGGGACCTCGGCCGAAACGTGTTCTGTGGCAAGGGTCTCTGACATGAATTCTCCGTCATTCCTCGATGTGAATGGCCAACGCTGGGCAGGCCGCGGCGGCCTTTCGGGTTCCTTCGGCTTGATCGGGACCGGGTTCGGTGATGAGAAGCTCGACGACGCCGTCGTCGTCACGCTGGTCAAAGACGTCACTCGCGTTCATGACGCACATCCCGGAGGACACGCACTTGTCCTGGTCGACACTCACCCTCACGGTCGCTCCGTGATGGGCGCCTGCCACAGTCCGACGATCGCGTCGATGAGACCGGATGCGACCGAGCCCCACGTGGTGCGGGGCATCGACGAAATGTGGGCACCCTCGGCGAAGGCGCGCTCGAAGTCGGCGCAGGTGTGCATCATCAGGTTGCGGACCATGATGTTGCGTTCGGTGACGACGGTCATCGGCAGGTCGGGCAGGCAGCGCGTGATGCCCTGCACGACCAACAGCACCGACGGCGAAGCCAGCGCGTCCTTCACCACGATCTTCTGGTAGGCCGGGTCGGCGAGTGCCTGGGCGGCGAAACGCGCATACCAGGTCGGGTTACCGAGCTGATCGAGGTGATCGGTGAGCGAGCACACCAAACATGCAATCCAGTCCCGCAGGTCGGTCGAGTCGGCCGTGTCGGCGACCATTCGCGCCAGCATTCGCTCCATGGGCACGCGATGCTTCTGCTCGATCGCGCGCACGAGGTCGGTCTTGGTGCCGAAGTGGTAGCCGACCGCGGCGTTGTTTCCCTGCCCGGCCGCCTCGCTGACCTGCCTATTGGAAACGGCGTAAACACCGTGTTCGGCGAACAACCGCTCGGCGGCAGCAAGGATCGCCTCGCGCGTGATGCTGGCGCGCTCGGTGCGAACGGTCCTGCTGGCTGTGGTCACAGGATCAGTGAACCGCGCCACCGTCTTTAAGTCAAGCGACTGATTTAAAGCTTTTGAACGCTTTCCGGGGGTCCGCGCCTGCGCCGATATCGGCGAAACATAGAGTCCCGCTGACGATGGCCAACTCGCGGTTCACCGACAGCGGCGACGCCCGGATCCACTACCTCGACTCCGGCGGCGACGACCGTGGCGCGCCCGTGGTCTTCGTGCCCGGCATGACGTGCGTGGCCGAGGACTACGCCGAAGTCCTGTCCCTGTTCGGCCGCAGAACCGTCGTGATCGACCTGCGGGGCCATGGTCGCAGCAGCGCTCCCGTGAGCGGATATGACGCGACCACCTTGAGCACCGACGTCGGCGCGGTGGTCGACGCCATCACCGACGGGCCGGTCCACGTGGTGACGTTCTCTCGGGGCACCACCTACGCGCTGACGTGGGCGATCGCGAACTTCGAACGCATTCGCTCCGTAGCGATCGGCGACTACGTGCCCGAGGAGAAGGTGCTGACTCCTGAGATGTCGTGCCGCCTGCTCGCCGGTCGCTGGCGCGGGACGCCGGTGAGCGAGCGGCTCGACGTGGCCGCCGCCAATAAGACGTTTCTCGCCGCGCAGGAGCGGTCGATGTGGGGTCGTCTTGCCCGAGAACAACTTCCGCTGCTCGCCGTTCGCAGCCGCGAACGCTTTCTGGTGGGCGATGCGCAGTGGTCGCGGTACCGGACGCTGTTCCCACACGCACAGCTGGTCGAATTCCCCGACTCGCCCCACGACATCTTTCGGCCCGACCGCGGCCGATACCCCCGACTGGTCGCCGAACATGCCGACCGCGCCGACGAGGGCCGCTAGTCGGACTTGGGCTTACGCGCGATCACCTTGCCGGCGGACGTGCCGCCGTCGATCGGTAGGACGGTGCCGGTGACATAGCGTGAGCGGTCGGTGGCGAAGTACAGCGCTGCTTCGGCGACGTCCTCCATCGTGCCCTCACGCTTGAGCGGCCGATCGTTGCGCATCTGTTCGCGGATCTTCGCCTCGAACTGTTCCAGCTTCTCGAGGTCCTCCCCCGTCGCCGACTTGCGGACGATCGCGGTGCGGATGTTGCCGGGCGCGATGGCGTTGACCCGAATCTCGTAGTGGGCCAACTCGATTGCCGCCGACTTGGTGAACTGGATGACGGCGGCCTTCGATGCCCGGTATGTCATCACACCACCGCCGGCCTGGATGCCGCCGATCGACGTCAGGTTGATGATCGAGCCGCCGCCGTGTTGCGACATGTGTTTGGCGGCATCGCGCGTTCCCGCCATCACCGCCAGCACGTTGACCGCCATCACCTTGTGAAAGTCGGCGAGATCGTCGTCGAGGAACCGGCGGTGCATCGTGCCTGACACCCCAGCGTTGTTGACCATGACGTGCAGGCCGCCGAAACGGTCAACGGCCGTCGTCACGAGCCCGCTCACCTGATCGACGTCGGACACATCGGCTTCGACGAAGAGCGCGTTGTCCCCGATCTCCGCGGCGAGTGCGGCGCCGGTGTCGGTGTCGACGTCGCCGATCAGTACCTTGGCGCCCTCGGCGGCGAACCGACGTGCCAGCCCTTCCCCAAGACCCGACGCGCCCCCGGTGACGATCGCGACCTTGCCGGCCAGTTCGTCCGTCATGTCGCTGCTCCTTCACGCTGCTCGGCCAGGAACGCCAGCAGCAGGTCGTTGACCGCCGCGGGCTGTTCGATCTGCGGGCAGTGCCCGGTATCGGGGATCACCGCCGAACGCGCGCAGGGGATCTGCGCGGCAATCTCGGCCGCCCAGCCACGCGGGAGCAGTTTGTCGCCGCCGCCCTCGATGATCAAAGTCGGCACGGTGATCCGGTCGTAGGCCCGTGCGCTCGACGGCAGCGGCGGTGGTTCCAACCCGGGCCGGCGAAACCTCGCCGCCGCCAATGCTTCCCACGCACCAGGTGCGATGCTCGACTTGTAGCGTCGCTGTACGTAGGCCTCGTCGGCCACATACGAGGGGTCGTGAAAGAGGGCTTCAACGATGCGCCGCATGGCTTCTGGCGTGGCGTCATAATCGTAGAGGGCGGCCGAGTGCTCGTTGCGCTGGATCTCGCCTCCGCCGCAGATCGTCACCATGCTGCGCACAGGCAATACTGGAGACTCGGACGTCGCGTCGACGAACAGGTTGACCGCGCCCATCGAGTTCCCGACGAAATGCGCGGACTCCACGCCGACCGCCGCGCAGAACCGCGCGATATGCCGAATTCGCATCCCACGACCGTCGTTGAAGTCGATGACCTTCGCGGACTCACCGAAACCCAGCATCTCGAGTGCGAGGACGCGATGCTGGTGCGCGAGCGCGGCGACGTTGTTCTCCCACGCGATCTCGGCGTTGACACCGAACTCACCGCCGTGCAGCAGAATGACCGGATCGCCCTGTCCTGCCTCGAGATAACCCGTGACAAGGCCGTCGACCACAATGGTCTTCCGCACTGCGCTCACGTGGTTTCCCACGCGGTCTGCGCGAAGGTGAGCACCTGGGTGGCCAGCATGTCGAGTTGGTCGCACACCGACGTGTCGGTCAACTCCCCTGCGTCGTCCCAGATCTTGTCGGCGGAGTTGATCGCCACACCGAGCGGTGTCGGCCAGGCCCGCAGTGCGTGTCCGATGGAACGCAGCTGGCCCAGGGTGCCCACTGCCGCCTGCCAGCCGTAGGCGCAACTGATGCAACCCCACGGCGTGTTGTCCAGGTAGACGCGCGGATCCTCTCGGAGATCTTCGATGTAGTCGAGCGCGTTCTTGACCAAACCCGATATCGCACCGTGGTATCCCGGCGACCCGACGACGACGGCGTCGGCGTCGCGCAGGGCCTTGACCAGTTCGAGCGCCTTGGGGGTGCGCTCCAGCTCGTGTGGTGCGTACATCGGGAGGTCGAGGTCAGGCCCGCTGAAGAAGCGGGTGCGTCCGCCCTGGCGTTCGACCGATGCCAGGCAGTAGCGAATCGCCCGCTCGGTCGATGAGTTGGCGCGAAGCGTTCCGCCAAGACCGACGATCAGCGGCGCTCCGCCGGTGGTTGTGCTTGCGGTCATGACTCCCACCTACTTGATTGCGATCGGGTTCACGGGCGATCCGACAGCGCCGGTCACCCTCAGAGGAGGTGCGATGAGCTGGAACTCGTAGACTCCGTCGGCGGCGCAGTCCTCCGCCAAGGCCGTCAGATCCCAGTACTCGCCGAGCATCAACCCCATGTCACGCAGACACAGCATGTGCATCGGCAGGAAACAACCGTCGACGCCGGGGACCGGGTTCTCCACCATCAGGTTGTCGGCCGCGACCGCCGCGACTTCGTGATCGTGCAGCCACGACGCGCAGGTCCAGTCCAGGCCCGCACCGGGTTCGGCACCGTCACGGGTTTCGAGAAATCGTGCCCACCAACCGGTTCTGACCAGGACGATGTCACCGCGTTCGACGGTGACACCCTGCTGCCGGGCGGCCTCGTCGAGTTCGGCGGGGGTGATCGGGTCACCCATTTCACAAAACGTTTCAACGCCGCGCAGGCGCACGATGTCGAGCAGCACGCCGCGGGACGCGATGCCCCTGCCGTCGACCTTGTCAATACCGCAGTGGAAGGCGCCGAGGCTGGTGACCGAACTCGCCGGGAATCCGTTGTACAGCTTGTCCTCGTAGTAGACGTGCGATAGCGCATCCCACTGGGTCGCGGCCTGCAGCGGCATGATGATGACGTCGTCGTTGAAACGCATCGGGCCGCTGGTCCAGTACTCGCTCAGCTGCATCGCGGCGGGATTCTTCAGCCAGGGCGGACCGTACTCGGCCAGGGTGCTCGCATCGCCGCCGTCGATCGTCATCACATGTAACGGGTTCTGCCGGAAGTGGAATGCGCCCTGTGGCCCGGATGATCCGAAATCGACACCGAGCGGAAAAAGCTTGCCGTGTCGGACCAAACCGGCGGCCTGGGCGATCTTCTCCGCGGTGATGAAGTTGAG
Source organism: Mycobacterium sp. 29Ha (assembly GCF_032883055.1). Lineage (NCBI taxonomy): Bacteria > Bacillati > Actinomycetota > Actinomycetes > Mycobacteriales > Mycobacteriaceae > Mycobacterium > Mycobacterium sp. 29Ha. The sequence continues at coordinate 76,054 of NZ_JAMQTI010000001.1, read as the reverse complement.
CGTGCCGATTTCGTCGTCGTCGCCCCAACGCCCCCAGTTGCGGACGTCGTCGGCGACCCGCCGGAAGTCGGTCATGCTGGCCATAGTTCGCCCCTCATCGTCGCGTCACCGATCCCGCCAGGTCTGTCTCACCGGTCGTGCCGCCGTCCACCCAGATCACCTGTCCGGTGATGTAACTGGCCGCCGTGCTGTTCAGGAAGACCAGCACGCTGGCCTGTTCTTCGGGCGTGGCCGCGCGCCCCAACGGCGTGTGGAAGGAGTCGAGGAACTCCTGGCCGTACGCCGACCGCAGTTGGTCGAGAATCGGCGTGTCCGTGACGCCGGGTGCGGTGCAGTTGATCCGGATTCCCTTGGCGCCCAGCGCCGCGACATTGGCCATCCCGTACAGGATGATCGCCTCCTTGGACAGCCGGTAGCCCCCTCCGTCGGCGACCGCCTCCTGATGGCGCTCACACCATTCGATTCCCTCGGCCATCGTCTCAGTGTCGACCAGGCCCGCCGTCACCGCGGCGTTCTCCCGGTAGGCCGACGCCGCCAACGACGACACACAGGCGATGGCGGACCCCGGTGGCATCGACGGCACCAGCACCTCGGTGAATCGCCGCGTACCCAGGAAGTTGATGGTGACCACCCGCAGCGGATCGCGGATACCCGACGACACCCCAGCGATATTGAACAGGGCATCGACGCGACCGCCGCTCGCCGCCGCCGCCTCGTCGATCGATTCCGGGTCGTGAAGATCGAGCGAGATGAACTCGCCGATGTCGAACTCTGGCGGCCGGATGTCGAGGCCGATCACCTCGGCACCGAGACCGGCGAGCTGGCGCGCCACCTCGGCGCCGATACCCGAAGCACATCCGGTGACGACGACCCGGCGGCCGTCGTAACGCCACAGCTCGTCAGTCACCGAATCAACTCTTATCAGCTCCGGTCACGCCACTCCTCGCGTCCGCGGCAGGGTTCCTGCTCGCCCACCCCTCGCCCGCCTTGAGTTTCGCCGCCGCCGCCTCGATACCGGCGTTCATCTCATCCATCGCCAGCGACACCTCGTTGGCGGTGTAGTTCTCGCGACCGGTGGGCAGACCACCGAAGGCGTAGGTCTCGTCGAACAGCGGTGCCTTCGACTTGGGTCTGCGTGCCTCGGCCTTCGCGATGACGGGCTCGAGTCGCTTGGCCTTTTCGGCCCTGGCCTTCTCGTCGCGCTCGATGAACTCGGGCAGGACCTCCTTACCCATCAGCTCGATGGACTCCATCGTCTCCTCGTGCCGACGCGGCGTGAGGAGCAGGATCAGTTCGTCGACACCGCTTTCCTCGTAGCCGCGCAGGAATTCGCGCACCGTCGCCGGGCTGCCGATCGGGCCGCGGTCCGGGCCGTAGACGATGCTCGGATCCTTTTCGATCTCCTCGAGGTGACGTTCCCACACACCGGTCCGGCCCGGGGTGTGCATGCCGGTCATGTAGTAGTGCATGATCCCGAACGCGAAGAAGCCGCCGCCCTTTCCGAGCCGCTCGATGGCCTGTTCGTCGGTCTTGGCGACCATCATCGACAGGTCACCCCCGATCGCGAGGATGTTGGGGTTCATCTGCGGTGTGACCGGTACGGCGCTCTCTTCGAACTCCTTGTAATATCCATTGACACGCTCGGTCAGCGGGCCGGGACCGGTGTATGCGAAACTCAGTGCACCGAGGCCCTTTTGGGCGGCCATCGATACCGAGGCGGGGCGCGTGCAGGCGACCCAGACCGGCGGGTGCGGCTTCTGCAACGGCTTGGGAACGACGTTACGCGGTGGCATCTCGACGTGCTGGCCCTTGAAACCGGTGAACGGCTCCTCGGTCATGCAGCGGATCGAGACCTCGAGGGCCTCCTCCCACATCGCACGCTTGTCGGCCGGATCGATGCCGAACCCGCCGAGCTCACCCACCGAAGACGACTCGCCGGTGCCGAACTCGACCCGCCCGTTGGAAAGCAGGTCGAGGGTGGCGACGCGCTCCGCCACCCGCGCGGGATGGTTGACCGCCGGCGGCAGGTGCATGATGCCGAAGCCGAGGCGAATGTCCTTGGTGCGCTGACTCGCCGCCGACAGGAAGATCTCGGGTGCAGTGGAGTGGCAGTACTCCTCGAGGAAGTGGTGCTCGGTCAGCCACACCGTGGAGAAGCCGGCCTTGTCGGCCGCCTCCACCTCGTCGAGCCCGTCCTGGAAAAGCTTGTGCTCGTCGTCGTCACTCCACGGCCGCGGCAGCGGGAATTCATAGAACAGCGAGATCTTCATTTCGTTACCTTTCGATCTTGAGTGTCGAACCGGTCTGAGGCCCAGACTGAAGAGCGTTGTCGGGCAACTGGTCTGCGATGTGCTTGGCGGCCACGTAGCCGAAGGTCATGGCCGGCCCGATGGTCGCGCCCGCACCGGCATAGCTGCGTCCCATCACCGCGGCCGACGTATTGCCGACGGCGTACAACCCCTTCACGAAGCTGTCATCGGAGCGGAGCACGCGCGCGTACTCGTCGGTGCGCAGCCCACCCGAGGTGCCGAGGTCGCCGAGGATGATCTGGAACGCGTAGTACGGCGGCTTGCCCAGCGGATACAGGTTGGGGTTGGGCAGCGTCGGGTCGCCGTAGTAGTTGTCGTAGGCGGAATCCCCGCGGTTGAAGTCGTCGTCGTGACCCTTGCGGGCCAACTCGTTGAAGCGATCGGCGGTGGCGCGTAGCTGTGCAGGGGGTGCGCCGATCTTGGTCGCGAGCTCCTCGAAGCTGTTGGCCTCCAGCACGACTCCGGACTCCAGCCATGCCTTGGGTACCTTCCACCCCGTGGGCACCGGCGCGAACGGCACCTTCGGGATGGGCAGATGGCCACCGACGACATAGCGATGGAACGAACGGATGTCGGTGACGAGCCAGCACGGGATGTGCGCGACGCCGGAGTTGTGTCCTTCGATCATCGCGTGCGCGAAGTCCATGTAGGGCGCCGCCTCGTTGATGAACCTCTTACCCTCGCCATTGACCACGAACTGTGACGGCATCATTCGCTCGTTGAGCATGAACTGGAGCCTGCCGTCGGGCCAGCACATGGCGGGGAACCACCACGCCTCGTCGAGCAGGTCGGTCGAGCCACCGACCTTCTCCCCCGCCCTGATCCCGTCACCCATCGACGCGGGATTACCGAAGCTCCAGTCCTTCTCGAGAACCGGCAGATGCTGCCTGCGCCACTCCATGTCGTGGTCGAAGCCGCCCGCGGCAAGGATGACACCGTGCCGCGCGCCGATGCGCTGAGCTTGCCCGTTGCGCTCGACCACCGCACCGGTAACCGTTCCGTCGACGTCGGTGATCAGCTCGGTCATCGGTGCGCTCAGCCAGAGCGGGATGTCGTGTTCCTTGAGCGCCAGACGCATCCTGGCCGCCAGCGATTGGCCGATCGCGGCCATCCGGTCACCGAAGACCCGAGCGCGAAACATCCGCCAGATGAGCTTCACCAGCACGGCCTTTCCGCGCCAGTTCTGTCGCACCTGATAGAACAGCCGAAGATCTTTGGGGGCGAACCAGATCCCCTTGGGCACCAGGGCCAACGGCCGCAGCAGATTCTGCTCCTCGTCACCGAGCTCGCGCAGGTCGATCGCGGGGACGTTGATGGTGCTGCCCAACTCCGAGCCGCCGGGCAATTCGGGGTAGTAATCGGCGTACCCGGGCTTCCAGACGAATTCGAACCACCGGCTGTGCCGCTCGAGGAACTCCATCATCTCCGGCGCGCTGTCGACATACGCGCGCAACCGTGCGTCGCTGACCAGGCCACCGGTGATCCGCCGCAGGTATTCGAAGACACCGTCGGGATCGGGTACGTAGCCGGCTTCACGCTGCGACGGCGCCCCAGGCACCCAGATACCGCCGCCCGAGAGCGCGGTGGAACCACCGAATTGCGGCGACTTTTCGATTACGAGCGTGTCGAGGCCGAACGCATCGGCGGCCAGCGCCGCGGTCATTCCGCCACCACCGGAGCCGATGACGAGCACATCGACAGTGTGGTCGAACATATCGGTGGTCACGACTTGCACACCGCCGTCCTGACGGCGAAACCGGCGATGAGTTCCGGTGCCGCGCGATAGAACCGGTGGCCCGTCTCGTACCGGCCGTGCGCCGCCAGCGCAGCGAACGCGGCGATCCACGTACGGATTTCGTGTGCCGAATGACCGGCCTGCTGCTCGATCCAGCCGTTCGACCACGCGTCCACCTCGTCGAGGCGATTCGAGTCGACCAGGTCGAGAAACGCCTGATCCCATTCGGGGTTCAGCGGCTGCAGCGGGCTGTCGCCGTGCGCGAACGCCTGCGCAGCGTCCATCACCGCCACCTGTCGTGCCTTCCGCTGCTCCGGCGTCATCGGTTCCCCACCGACGATGCGCGCGAGCGCGGCAGGCGGTGCGGTGGCCAGCGTCGGCACCGGCGGATCGTGCGACAAACCACCGGAACCCACGACGAGCACCCGCTTGCCCAAGGTGGCCAGGAAGGTGCCGACGGCGGCACCGAGTGCCCGCACCCTGCGAAGCGGCCCCAGCGGGGTGGCGACCGAGTTGATGAAGATCGGGATCACCGGTCGCGACGTCGCGTCACCGAAGAGCTTCTCCAGCGGTTGCACCGTTCCGTGGTCGACGTCCATGCCGGCCGAAAGCGCCACGTCCACACCAGATTCGAGAACCGCACGCGCGCAGGCGTCTGCGATGTCCCCGGGAACATTCAACGGGCCGGCATAGGTGCCGTAGTCGCCGACACCCTGGGCTGCGGTACCGATGCAGAACGGGGGCATCGTCCGGTAGAAGAAGCCGTTGTAGTGGTCTGGCGAGAAGACCACGACCAGTTCGGGGTCGAAGTCCGCCACGAAACCTTGCGCGGCTGCCAGTGCGGACTCGACGTCGTCAAGAAGATCCCGCGACGGTCCCGGAAGGTTCAGTAGCGGACTGTGCGACATGCAACACAGGGCCAGTTTCGCCATGGGAAATCGAGCCTCCTTCCTGGGTCAAACAGAGGACGTCGAACAGCGACGTGCTCAGTTCTGGCGCGCGCTGCGCGATACATGCGCCCGCGATGCAGCGATCGGGGCGCACGAACAGCACGGAGTCGGTGAAGACGTCGAACCACGACTTGAGCGCGCCTGTCCGGTCACCGACGACCGTCACATCGGCGTCGTCGTGGCCGGTCCAATACAGCTGGGTCATGGGCCGTGCTTCGACGAAGCTGGCCCCCAACGCCTTCCAGCGGCTGAACGCCTCGTCGCCGAGAACGGCACGCAAATTGTTACTCCAGCACAGCACGGCGAAACCGGCGCCGAGTACGTCGTCGAGCAAGACGTTCTGATCCGTGCGCGTATCGACGCGGGGCTGGATGAACAGCGTGCCCGTCGGTGAGTTGTCCGGACTGTTCTCGGCGTGGAACACCGCCCCCTGCTGATACCGCGGCATCGGCTTGAACCGCATCTCGAGCACGTAGCGCTTCAGCGTCGGGACGAGCGAGGCGCCGTGGATGACGCGGTCGCGAAGAGCGGCCACCCTCCGGTTCGTCGGCGAGATCACGCGGCCCACCATGGTGGACAGGTCGATCATTGCTCGTGCATGTTTGCGGCGCTCGATGTCGTAAGTGTCCAGGAGGGCGTCGCCGGCTTGGCCGTTGATGACCGCGGCGAGCTTCCATCCCAGGTTGGCGGCGTCGCGGATACCACTGTTGTACCCCTGGCCCTGCCACACCGGCATCAGGTGTGCGGCGTCGCCCGCCAGCATCAGGCGTCCCCTGCGGAACGAGCCGGCGATACGCGAGTGGTGGGTGTAGACGCGATGGCGGATCATGTCGACCCGCTCGGGATGCGGAACCCGTTGCGCGAGCATGCGTCTGACGAATGCCGGATCATCGGCGAGTTCGTCGGACTCGTCGTCGTGAATCAGGAACTCGAAGCGGCGGATGCCGTGGGCGATGGAGATCGACACGTACGGCCGCTTGGGGTCGGCTCCCACTTCGCTGTTCGGGTGACCGAGCGGATCGTTCGCGACGTCGACCACCAGCCAGCGGGTCGACGATGTGGTGCCGTCGAAAGACACTCCCATCAGCCGTCGGGTGGCGCTGCGCCCGCCGTCACACCCGACAACGTAGCGGGCACGCACGGGCTCCTTGCCGTCTGCGAATTCAAGCGTGACACCGTCGGGAGTTTCGACGCAGTTCTCCATCCGGTGTCCCCACCGCACGCCGACATGATCGAAGCGGTCGAGCCCACCGCACAGCTCGGCGTCCACCATCGGCTGGACAAAGCCGTTGCGCTTGGGCCAGCCGAAACGCGCGTCCGGCGGTGCCATCTCGGCGAGCAACCGGCGTTTGGCGTCGAAGAATCGCAGGATCTGGTTCGGCACGGTGTGCGGCAGGACGCGGTCGACCAGACCGATGGACTGAAACGTGCGCAACGCCTCGTCGTCCAGTCCAACCCCACGGGGATAGTCGATGAGGGTGTCGCGCTCCTCGACGATCAGCGTCCGGACACCCTGCAGCCCAAGAATGTTCGCCAGAGTCAGCCCGGACGGTCCGGCTCCGACGACGGCGACGTCCACCGGCTCGGTCATCTCGGCTCTCTGTTCTTCGCGCAAGCGCTCATCACCGCCCCAGCAGAAAGTCGAGATGCAGACGGTTGAAGGTCTTGGGGTCCTCGTACTGCGGCCAGTGCCCGCAGCCGGGCATCAGCTCGAACCGCGCGCCGGGGATCATCGACGCGATACGGCGGCCCTCGGCGACATCTGCGGTCGGGTCATCGCTGGTCCATACGACCATGGTCGGCGCGGTGATCGACCCGTACTCCTCCGGGCCGAGCAGGTTTCGCGCGCGGATCTCGGGATCCTGCAGCGCCATGATGTCCTTCATCGCTGCGGCAAATCCCGGCTGGCGGTACACGCGCTGACGGCTGGCGACGATGTCGTCGTAATCCTTGGACTTGTCGGCCATCAACCATTTGATGCGCGCCTGCACGGTGTCCCACGTCGGGTTCTCCGCAGCGGCCATCGACAACGCGACGATGCGCTTCATGACCTCGGGATCGGCCTGCGATCCGCCCGCGGTGTTGAGCACCAGCCGGTCGATCCGGTCCGGATGGTCCGCTGCGGCGCGTGCGGCGACCCAGCCACCCAACGACTCACCGCTGATGTGGGCGCGTTCCGCGCCGATGGCGTCGAGAAACGCCATCAAATGGGAGACGTAATGGTGCACCTCGAGAGGGTGCCCGGGTTTGTCGGTGTATCCGTGACCCAGCATGTCGATCGACCACGTCGAGAAGCGCTCGGCGTGCGACTCGAGATTCCGGACGTAGGCCTCCGCGTGCCCGCCCGACCCGTGCAACAAGATCAGGGCCGGTTTCGCCGGGTCGCCGGCGTGCAGATAGCGGGTACGAACGCCGGCGGCGTCGATGTACCCCTGCGAGAACGCGACCCCCTGGAGGTCACTCCAGACGCTCTCGAAGTCGAGCAGCGGAGACGTTTCCGGCACTCGTCAACCTCTCTTGACGGCGAGAATTAGATTCTCGTATCTTGTAAGCGATGTGCTCATTTATCGCACATGCATGTGCACTATAGTCAGAGCATCACTCTCGTGAGTGGCAGATGTCAAGGAAAGTCAGGTAGACGCGATGTCTGATTCGGTCGGCGGGGCCAGCACCAATGCCGCTCCGACGGGTGCGCCCGGCTCGCAGACGTTGGCGAGGGGTTTGGCCGCACTGCAGCTTGTGGCGACCTCCCGATCCGGTCTGACGGCCCAGCAGGTCGCCGACGACATCGGCGTGCACCGCACAATCGCGTATCGCCTGCTGTCCACGCTGTCTCAGTTCCGGCTCGTAGCCAAGGGGGACGACGGCCGTTACCGCGCGGCCGCAGCGCTCGCGGTACTCGGCGCATCGTTTGACAACCACTTGCGCCAGCTGAGCCTGCCCACCCTCCGCGCGCTGGCAGACGAACTCGGCAGCACGGTGTCGCTGCTCGTCGCCGAGGGTGACCAACAGGTGGCCATCGCGGTCATCGTGCCGACGAACGTGTACTACCAACTGTCCTTTCACGAGGGCAGCCGGTATCCGCTGGACCGCGGCGCCGCCGGGCTCGCGCTGCTGGCGAGCATGCCGCCGCGACCCGCTGAACGCGATTTGGTTTCCCTGACGCGGCAACAGGGTTGGGTGATCACCCACGGCGAGGTCGAGCCGAATACCTACGGCCTGGCCGTGCCGGTACGCAGGCAACCGCCGTCGCCGCCCACATGCATCAACCTCATCTCGCACCGCGAGGACGTGGTGATGAACGGTAAGGACGCGGTGATCAAGGCGGCGAACGAATTGTCCGCGATCCTGTCCTGAGGATCGCCGAAAGGATTGAGCACGTGACCAATTGGGATCATGAGGTCGATGTCGTCGTGCTGGGTAGTGGTGGCGCCGGTCTCACGTCGGCGCTGACGGCGGCGGCCAACGGGGCCTCGGTCGAGGTGTATGAAAAAGCCGCGACCGTCGGCGGTACGACAGCGGTTTCCGGTGGCATCATCTGGATTCCGGCACATGACCGCGCGGCCGAGGGTGAGCTGACGGTCGAGGATGCGATGAGCTACCTGCGTGCGCAGTCGCTCGGCTTCATGGACGACGACCTGGTGGACACGTTCGTCCGCACCGGGCCGGAGATGCTCGATTTCGTCGAGGCCCACAGCGAGTTACGGTTCGAGGTGGCCGAGGGATTCCCGGACTACAAGCCCGAACTCCCCGGCGGACGCCCGGCAGGCGGACGGTCACTCAATGCCAAACCCTTCGACCGGTCCCGGCTCGGCGAGTGGAGTGAGCGCATCACGTCGTTCCCCGCCGACTTCAGCAATGTCGGCATCGACGCCGAGACCCGCGCCCGCATCCACGCCTCGGTCGACGATCATTCGGGCGACTACTGCGTGGCGGGGACCGCGTTGATCGCCGGACTGCTGAAGGGGCTGCTCGACCAGGGCGTCGTCCCGCACACCAACGCGCGCGCGGTGGAGCTGTACTCCGATGCGCTGGGAATCACGGGTGCCCGAATCACACAGGGCGACAGCGAGTTCAACGTTCGCGCGCGTCGCGGCGTGGTGCTGGGCACCGGTGGATTCGAATGGGATCAGAAGCTGGTCGAGGCCTATCTTCGCGGCCCGATGCGCGGCGCGGTGTCCCCGCCGCACAACACCGGGGACGGCTTGCGAATGGCTATGGCACACGGCGCCGACCTGGCGAATATGGCCGAGGCGTGGTGGGTGCCGATCGTGCAGCTGCCCGGCGATACCTTCGGGGGGCACCCGCGCAGCCGCAGCGTGCGGCTCGAACGCACCCGGCCCAGAAGCATCATCGTCAACCGTGCAGGCAAACGCTTCCTCAACGAGGCGGGCGAGTACAACTCGATGGCCGGGCCGTTCCATTTCCTCGACCCGAAGCGGGGCTATGCGAACGATCCGGCGTGGATCGTTTTCGACTCACAGCACTTCAAGCGATACGGGTTCCTGGGTGTTCTGCCCGAGGAGGAGGCACCGGACTGGTTCACGCCGTCGGCCGATCTCACCGAGCTTGGCGAGAAGACGGGTATCGACGCGGCTGGCCTGGCGGCTACGCTCGCAGCGTGGAACGACAACGTCGCCCACGAACAGGATCCCGATTTCGGCCGCGGCTCAAGCGCTTACGACGGCTACTGGGGTGACGACACGGCCACCACCTCGGCGGGTAAGACCCTTGGCCCCATCGACACTCCCCCGTATTACGCCGTCCCGGTATCGATCGGTGCGATGGGCACCAAGGGCGGTCCGCGCACCGACCGCGACGGGCGGGTGCTGCACGTCAGCGGCGCGGCCATCCCGGGCCTCTTCGCGGCGGGTAATGCGATGGCGGGTGCGACCGGCAAGGCGTACGGCGGCGCGGGCGGGACGCTAGGCCCCGCAATGGTATTCGGCTTTCGCGCGGGTATGGCGGTGTCGGCCCGCACCCGGTAGGCGAGCGCACAGAATCCCCTGCCATCGGCGGTTGCCGATCGGCTACTTCAAAGTAGCCGATCGGCTACCAAACGGTCAAATATTGGGCTACCCTCGTGCTGCGAACGCGCGATATGTGCTCGACAGGATGGTCGAACAGTCGCTCGCGTGCCGACGAGCCAGGAGGGCATCCACACCGATGACCGAACTCATGAACGACGACGAGAGATCCGAAGGCAGGAGCCAGCCAGCCACCGCGACTCGCGACAGGCCGCGTGAACCGGCGTCGATGACGACCCGTGGTCAACGCATCATGCTGTGGACGGCACCCCCGGCCGGCGCGCTGTTCATCATCGGCTTTTTCTTGTTCCCGCTGTTCTCTCCGCCGCTATCGCCGAATCTGAGCCCCGAACAGGTCGCGACGATCTTCAGCGAGAACGTCACGGGAATCCTGGGAGTCGTGATCCTGTGCAATCTGATCGCAGGATCGCTGGTGCCGTTGTTCGCGGTCATCGCCGTACAGATATCGCGCACCGCCACGTCGAGCAGCGTCTTCACCTACGCGTACATCATCTGCGTCGGCGTCGGAACGACGGCGTTCATCCTCGCCGACTACTGCTGGGGCGTCGCCGCATTCCGCCCTGACCGCGACCCGGAGCTGATCAGCCTGTTGAACGACATGGCGTGGTTCTTCTTCATCGCGCCCGTCGGCACCATCGTGGTGCAGAACTTCTGTCTTGCGGTGAGCATCTACCTCGACGAACGGCCGGATCCGATATTTCCGCGCTGGGTGGCGCATTTCAACGTGGCGGCCGCACTACTGCTCATCCCGAGCGCATTTTCGATCCTGTACAAGACCGGACCGCTGGCGTGGGACGGCGCCGTGTCATTCATACTGCGCAACGCGGTACTCGTGATCTGGGCCGTCGTGATGTTCTTCGTCCTGCTGGGTGTGGTCAACCGTCAGGGCGACGAGCGCGAGAGCCTGGCATGAGCGACACCGTCATCGCGGCGCCCGGGTCTCCGGTTGAATCCGCACCACCGCGGCCCCGGAATCGTAAGCGGGATCAGTGGATTGCGTTCTGGCTCGTACCGATCTTCTTCAACATCTTCGGCATCGTGTTCGTACCGCTGAGTTGGATGATGCCGCCCCGACCGCCGAACAGTCCCATGCCCGTGGTCGTCGAGTTCATGCAGTCCCACAATCTGCTCATCGCCTGCGCGATCCTGACGTTGTGCTTCGGTCTCGCATCTGTGGGAAACGCCGTCTATCTCATACAGATCAAACGGATGTCGGTCAGCCCGGTGTTGCGTTATTCGGTCATGATCGGATCGATGACCGGCGCGATCGTCGGCATGCTCTTCCCGATGTTCTGCTTCGGCGTCGGCGCGTTTCGCTCCGGCTACGAGCCGTCGACGCTGGCGATGCTCTATGACTTCGGCTACCTCGCCTATATCGGCTCACTCGGCTGCTTCTGCGTCATGTGGATGGCCTTCGGCCTGGCGATCATCCTCGACAAGAACAACATTCTTCCGAAATGGCTGGGCTATTACACCGTCTGGCAGTACGTCACCGAACTGATGGCCGCGCCCGTGTGGATCTCGAAATCGGGGCCGTTCGCCTGGAACGGCTTGATGACGTTCTGGTTCGCCATGGTGCTCTACGTGTCGTGGCAGATCATCGTCTACGTCTGCATCTATCGGGCGATCAAGAATCAGCGCGACGACACCCTCGAGACCGCGTGGCTATATCCCGAACCAGTGCCCTCTGATCCGCGACCGAAGGCGAATGCATGACGAACGTCGCCGCGGAATCCGCTTCCGACATCCGCGACACCGGGCGAATCACCCCCCTGCGCAACCACGTTCCCGGCGAGTTGAGCATGTGGTTCTTCGTCATTGGCGATCTGCTCATCTTCGGCGTCTACTTCATCGGCTACGTGTACTACCGCGGGCAGGACGCCAACCTGTTTCTCGAGAGCCAGGCGCGGCTCAATCTGGACATCGGCGCGATCAACACCGTGATCCTGCTGACGAGTTCTCTTTTCGTCGCGCTGGGGACCTCGGCGGCGCGCAACGGCAAAGTGCCGGAGGCTATTCGACTGTTCGTCATCGCGTTCGCTCTTGGCGTGGCCTTCCCGGTCATGAAGGCGTTCGAGTACGTTCCCGAAGTCACCGCCGGCCTGACGCCGGGGACCAATCTCTTCTTCATGTACTACTACGTCATGACAGGGCTGCACTTGTGTCACGTCATGCTCGGGCTGGTGATTCTCGGCTTCGTCATTCGCAGTCTGCGAATCTCGGCGCGACCCAAGATGTCGTTCGTGGAAACCGCGGCAACCTATTGGCACATGGTCGATCTGTTGTGGATCCTGTTGTTCGCGCTGCTGTATCTGATGAGGTGAAATGGCGTCCTATATCCGCAACCCCCTGACCCTGGTGTGGGCACTGCTCACCATCGTGACCGTGGTGTCGTGGCTGACCGCTCGTGGCGGGGGCTCAGCCCATGTCGTCAATGTGACGGTCACGCTCGTCGTGTTGCTCATCGCCGCCGTGAAGACGCAATTGGTCATCTGGCACTTCATGGAGGTTCGGTTTGCGCCGCGGTGGCTCAAATTGACGACCGGAGGATGGCTCATCGGCCTCGTCGCACTACTGTTGGGCTTCTACTTCGCAGGAATCTGATTGCGGTGCAGCGGGACTGCCAACAAGCCGATCGACGATGTCCGCCAGGCCCGTGAAGCCGGGGGCTGCGGCCATGTCCGCCGCCACGCGACTGCTGGCCTGGCGATAGCGCGGGCCGTTCAGGACGTCCAGGATGGCGCGCCGCATCGCCTTGTACGTCGGGTGTTCAGCTCTGATCCGCCGCCCGACCCCCGACCATGCGATGCGGGCACCGACCTCGGGCTTGTCCTCTTTACCGCCGGTGGCGACGATCGGCACCCCGTAACGCAGCGCGTATTGGACTCCGCCGTACCCGCCGTTCGTCACGAAAATCGAAGTACGCGGGAGCAATTCGTCGTAGGGAAGAAAGCTGGCCGCGCGGGCGTTGGCGGGTAGCGGCGGCAACGTCTCAACGGGACGCCCGCCCGTCGCGACGACAACCAGCACATCCTGGTCGGCGAGCGCACGCAGCGTCGGCGTAATCGCTTGGTCGTAATCGGTGTTGGCGACCGTGCCCTGGGTGACGTGGACGACGGGGCGCGTGTCGTCGAGATCGGACCACCATTCGGGCAGTGGAGCCTGGGACCCGTTGGCGGACAACGGTCCCACGAAGTGGAGGTTGTCCGGCGCATCGGACATTGGATATTCGAACGATGGAACCGTGAATTGCACAAGCGCATCGGCGTGACGGCCCCAGTCCATCAGCGTGGTTGGCCACGGGCAGCCATGCACCTCGATGTGCTGGTCGTTGATCACGTTGAGCGGTCGCCGCAGGATCCGGCGATTCACTCTGGCCAACAGCCTATTCCGCTGCCGATTGAGGAATTGTGCAGGCGGCAGACCCATGCCGTACGGCGCGGTGTCAAGGCTCTCGAGGGGAAGGGGAATGATGCCGCACATGACGACCGCCGGCCGTACCGGCCGGCGGTCCCGCAGAAGGAACGCCGCACCAAGGGAAACCGGGTCGGCGATCACGACGTCGGCGGGTTGCGCCGCGAGAACCGCCGTAATCGTGGCGTACTGATACTTGACGGGCTTGGCGAAGACGTGCTCGATATCGTGCGCAGCCGCACTGGGGCCCTTCAACCTCGCGCGTTCGGGAAACCGCTCACTCAGCGGCGTCTCGTCGAAGTCGGCGTCGGGATGGACCTGCACGAAGGTCGCGCCCGTGGCGGCGACCTTGTCGGCGAACAGTGCACCGGTGACAAATCGGACGTCGTCGCCACGATTGACGAAGTTCTCGGCGACCGTCAACAGCGGCGCCACATGACCGTGTGCGGGGAAGCTGACGATGACGATCGATGACATTGTTCCCCCGCCCAATCGGCGAATGACTATGGTTGTGTAGTATTCATTACTGTGGCACCCAAGTCAATATCGGGTCAGCCTTCGCGGGCGTACCGATCGCAACTGCGGCAGCAGCAGGCGGAGGCGACGCGGTCGCGGGTGGTCGCCGCGGCCGCTGAACGGTTCGCCGCCGACGGGTACGCGCGCACGACACTCGCGAAGATCGCCGCGGCAGCCGGGGTGTCCGCCGAAACCGTTCAGGGACAGGGCCCGAAGGCCGCGCTGCTGATCGCCGCGGTCGAATACTCCGCGGTCGGCGTGGCCGGTGAAGAGAGCGTCTTGAACCTCGACATCGGCCGCAGACTTCTGGAGATCGACGACCTTGACGAGGCATTGGACTACCTTGCCGAGGCCGCGGTGGTCATCCACCAGCGGACCGCGCCGTTGGCGCCTGCACTCTTCGGCGGCGCCAACGCAGACCCCGAACTCGAGCAGTATCTCAACGCCCTGATCGCGAGCATCAACAGCCAATTTCGCCGGGTACTCGGCGCGCTCGGCGACCGAAAGTGGATCCGTGTCGATGTGCCCTTCGACGAACTGGTCGAAACTGCGGCGGTGGTCTGCAGCGTCGAGACCTACCTGCGGATCGTCCACCGCGACGGGTGGACCGTCGACGCCTACCGCGCTTGGTGTCGCCGCATGCTCGCTGAGACGGTTTTCGTCTCGTCGCGGTCGACGTCAAAACGACCAGCCAAGTAGCCGATCGGCTACCCTCGTCGATGTGACGTCCACAAAGGATGGCCTCAAGTTCAGCGAGATCACCCGCACTGCCGCCCAGACCCGCGTGCTTGATGCGGCGTTGAAGCTGATCGCCGAGCACGGCGTCAGTGGGACCTCGTTACAGATGATCGCCGACGAGATGGGTGTGACGAAGGCGGCCGTGTACCGCCAGTTCAAGACGAAGGACGAGATCGTCATCGCCATCACGGAGCGAGAGATGAGCAAGCTCGAGGACGTGCTGGAAGCCGCCGAGGCCGAGGGGCATCCGCTGCGGGCACGCGCGGTGCTGCTCGACCGGATGGTCGAGCAGGCGATCGACCGCCGTGACGCCTTCCGTGTCCCGATGTTCGATCCGGTCATCATCCGCCTGCAGGCCGAGTACGAACCATTTCAACGGTTCATCGAGCGCCTCTACGCCGCGCTGCTCGGCACGGAAGCCGGTGTCGAGGCGCGTCTGCACGCGGCGATGCTCTCCAGCGCGATCAGCGTCGCGGTCATGCACCCGTTGCTTGCCGACGTCGACGGTGAGACGCTGCGCACACAGCTGAAGCAGATGACCAGCCGCATGCTCGGCCTCCCCGAATGACGTTGCACCGCATGGGCGATGAGCAGGAGATCCGCAGCCTCGTCCACCGGTATGCCGATGCCGCATCCCGACGGGACCCGGCAGGCGTGGCAAGCACACTCACGACCGAGGGCACCTGGTACGCGCCGGAGTTGGGCCGCTTCACCGGCCGCGACGCGATGCTGTCGTTCTTCACGTCGATGCTCGACGGCTGGAACGTCTTCCTGCAGGCGCTGATGTCCGGGGTGGTCGTAATCGACGAGTCGAATCCCAATCGCGCCGTTGGCCGTTGGTTCGTTCAGGAGACCGGTCAGCGCGCCGCGGGCACCAACCTGATCATCTCGGGCGTCTACCACGACGAGTACGTCCGCGACGGCAGCGCGTGGCTGATCCTTCACCGCCGGTACGACGCGCTGCTGCGAAACACCGACGGGGAGGTGACGACGCAGCCGTTTCCGGCGGACGCGCCTGCGATCGGCTAAGGCTCTACGGGGGTGACGAACAGTTGGTCGGTGGCGCTGTATGGATCTGACCCACCGTCGGCGACCTGCGACGCGAGGCGATCCAGATCGGGGTGACTTCGCAGACGCGTCTGCGCCAGGGACAGGATCTGCGCACGCGCACGCGCCATGCGGCGTTCCGGGCTGTCGGTGCGATGGTGGACCTCGATGACCTCCACCAATTCGGGGATGCCCTGTCCTTCTGCGGCAACGAGTTTCAGGATCGGCGCCTTTGTCTCGGCCTTCAGGTCGCGCACGGTCTGATCGGCACCTTCGCGATCCGCCTTGTTGACGACGACGATGTCCGCAACCTCCAGCAGACCGGCTTTCGCCGCCTGAACCGCGTCGCCCGCACCGGGATTGAGGACCACGATCGTCGGGTCGGCGATCGCGGCGATCTCGATTTCGGACTGTCCGACACCGACGGTCTCTAACACAACAAGGTCGTAGGACAATGCGGCGAGCAACCTGATGGCCGCCGGAACCGCCGCGGCCAGCCCGCCGAGGTGGCCGCGTGTTGCCACCGATCGGATGAGGACGTCGTAGTCGTTGATATGCGCGGCCATTCGAATGCGGTCACCCAGCAGCGCTCCCCCGGTGTAGGGCGATGACGGATCGACCGCAAGCACCGCAACCCGCATGTCACGTTCGCGGTACGCGGAGACCAACGCGCCGACCGTCGTCGACTTGCCCGCGCCCGGGGGGCCGGTCACCCCGACTACACGCGGGGCCTGCACCGCGCCGAGTGAATCGAGCACCTCGGCGCGCCGAGGACTTTCGACCAGGCTCAGCAGACGGCCGGCCGCCCGGGTCGACCCGCCGCGCGCCGCTTCGATGAGCTCGTCGATGGACATCGCGTCCACCTTATCCCGGCTGCGACAGATACGAGAATGATATTCTCTGACTGAGAGAGTGTCAGTTGCAAGAAGGGCGGCCGTATGCAGCTCACCGGCAAGGTCGCCTTCGTCGCAGGTGCCAGCCGTGGCATCGGCGCGACTGTTGCCGCGGCGCTGGCCCGGGAGGGGGCCGCGGTCGCGGTCGCAGCGCGTTCCGAGGAACAGGGCAAGGTGCCGGGCACGATTCATGACGTCGCCGAGCGCATCACGACAGCAGGTGGTCGCGCCTTGCCTGTGCAATGCGACGTCACCAGCGAAGAGTCGGTCGAGAATGCGGTGTCCTCAACGGTTTCTGAGTTCGGCGGTATCGACATCCTGGTCGCCAACGCCGGTGTGCTGTGGCTCGGCCCGATCGAGTCAACGCCGCTCAAGCGGTGGCAGTTGTGCCTCAACGTCAACCTCACCGGGGTGTTCCTGGTGACCAAGGCCGTCGTTCCGCATGTGAGAGCGCGCGGCGGCGGCTCACTGATGGCGATCACCACGACCGGCGCCGGCATGATCGACCACGGCGCCAACGCCTATTGGGTTTCGAAAGCCGCGGTGGAGCGGCTGTATCTGGGTCTGGCCTCAGATCTCAAGCCGGACAACATCGCTGTGAATTGTCTGAGCCCGTCGCGGGTCGTGCTCACCGAAGGGTGGCAGGCCGGCGGCGGTGGTGTGGAGATACCGCCGGAGATGGTCGAACCGCCCGAGGCGATGGCCGACGCCGCGGTGCTGCTGGCTCAGCAGGACGCCGGCGGTATCACGGGCACGATCCAGCGCTCCGAAGAACTGATCACTTCGTAGCGCGAGAGCCCACGCTTGCTAGCCGCGAGCGACCGCAAAATGCCGTCGAATAACGGCGTGTTGCGTACAAACACGGTCGCTCGCGGCTGTTGGGGATGATCAGCTACTTGTCCTTGGCGATCAGCCCGTCCACGATCTTGTTGAAGTCGGCGGTCCCGAACGAGACGTACTCGGACAGGTTCGCGTAGTCCAGCGACGCCATCACCGCCTTCTCGAGCTGTATGTTCATCAACCGCTTGGTGCTCTCGAGCGCCTGCTGCGGCAATTCCATGACCTTCTTCGCGCACGCGATCGCCTCGGCCAGCGGGTCTTCGACGACGTGGTTGACCATCCCCAGCTCGAGCGCGCGTGCGGCCTTGATCCGCATCCCGGTGAAGGCAAACTCCTTGGCCTGCAACAGACTTATCTGCGACGGCCACACCAGCGGACCGCCGTCCGCGGCGACCAGTCCGATCGACACATGCGGATCGGCGAAGAACGCGGTCTCTGCCATGTAGACGATGTCCGAGAGGGCCGCCAGGCTGCAGCCCAGCCCGACCGCCGGACCGTTGACAGCGGCGATGACCGGGATGCGACACCGAATCATGCCGATGACGAGATCGCGCCCGTGCTTGATCGTCTTCTGGCGCAGGGCTTCGTCGTTGCGCAACTCGTCCAGATAGTTGAAGTCCCCGCCCGCCGAGAAGGCGCGGCCCGCACCGGTGATCACCGCCGCGCGCGCACCGACATCTTCGTTGAGTTCTTCCCAGATCTTGGCCAGACCCACATGCAGCGGGTCATTGACGGCGTTGAGATCGTCGGGCCGGTTCAGGGTGATGATGCGGAGACCGCCGTCGGTCTTGACATCGATTTCATCTGGCATTCCATACATTTCAGACCCCTAACCCGAGGATGCGCGAAGCGATGATGTTCTTCTGAATCTGTGAGGTTCCGCCCATCACGCTCTGCGCGCGGCTGTACATGTACGCGCCGAACAGTTCGGGATCGCTCGTACCGACGGTGGCCAGCGCCGCATGGCCGACGGACTGCTCGACCCACGTCATCAACAGCTTGTCCAACGACCCCTGCGGCCCGTGGGTGATGCCGTCCAGTTGCTCGGACAACCGCCGACGCACGTGCAGCCTCAGCATCTCCGTCTGCACCCACGCCCACGACAACTCTTCCGGCGTACTACTTTCGGTCCGGGAGGCCAACTGGCGCACCAGCTTCCCGTAGCGGGCGGAGAAGCCCAGGGTCGACGGTTCGCGTTCGTGGCTGACGACGGTCATCGCGAGCTTCCAGCCTTCACCGAGGCTGCCCACCAAGTTCTCGGCGGGCACCCGGGCGCCGTCGAAGGACACCTGACCGAATTCCTTGGTGACGCCGCTGATCATCTTCAATGGCCGCTGCTCCACGCCGGGCTGATGCATCGAGACGACGAACGCGGAGAGTCCACGGTGCTTCGGCACATCCTTGTCGGTGCGCGCCAGTAGCAGACACCAGTCGGCGACATCGGAGTAGCTCGTCCAGATCTTGTGACCGTGGATAACGTACTCGTCACCGTCGCGGGTGGCCGTGGTGGTCAGCGACGCAAGGTCCGAACCGGCGCCCGGTTCCGAGAAGCCCTGGCACCACCTTTCGGTGCCGTTGATCATGCCGGGCAGGAAGCGCTGCTGCAGTTCCTTGCTCCCGTGATGCCCGAACGCGACGACCAGATACCCGAGGCTGGGGCGCGCCGGGGCTCCTGCCTTCGCGATCTCCTCGTCGACGATGACGTCGTACACCGGGGGCAGGTCCTGACCCCCGTACTCTTTCGGCCAGGACGTGCCGAAGAAGCCCTGCTCGTACAGCGCCTGGTGCCAGGCACCCTGCGCGGCCCAGTACTCGTCACCGGATGTCGGGAACTTGCCCTTCTGCTCGGTCAGCCAGCCGCGCAACCGTTCCCGGAACGCCGCCTCCTCTGTCGAATCACGGAAATCCAATGGTCAGCTCCTCCAGCTTGACGGGCCACGTTTCGGTGGCGGCCAACACGCGCCGTAGATAGATGTGGGCGAGGCACTCCCAGGTGTTGCCAATGCCACCATGCACCTGGATCGAGGTCTCGCAGACGGTCAACGCCGCACGCGCGCAGTAGATCTTGGCCACCCGCGCCGCTTCGATGGCTTCGACCGCCGGCAACTCGTCGACCGCCCATGCGGCGTGGCGTAGCACGCTGATCGACCCTTCGATGAGAGCCAGGCTTTCGGCCAGCAGGTGGCCGACGGCCTGGTAAGAGCCGATCGTCGCGCCATACTGCTCGCGGACCTTCGCGTATTCGCACGCCAGCGCGTGCGCGCCACGCGCTGCGCCCACGAGGTCGGCGCAGGTGACGGTGAGCGCCAGTGCGCGCCACCGCCCGGCGTCCTCTTCCGACAGCTCGCCGAGCTCGGCGGGTGATTCGACCACTCCGGCAAGGCTTCTCGTCAGATCGACGGATTCCTGTTCGTCGGACCTCGTCGGCACCTGCACACCATGCGCCTTCAGGTCGTCGGCGAGCACCGGTCCCAGGAAGGGGACGTCAACGAGTCCGCGTGCGAACTCCTCGGCGACGATGGCCACCTCGACACCGGATGCGCCGTCCGAGCGCAGGGTACGAAATCCGGTGGCGTCCACCGCCTTCTCCAGGCGCGCGATCCGTGCCCGGTCGTCGAGATCTGCGACCGAGCCCGGCCCCAGATCATCGGCAAGCTTGGCTGCGGCGTCCCGCAGCTGTTGCTGTTCACTAGTCAGACGGACGTCCACAGACGCTCCTTCAACACTCGACGCAACACCTTTCCTGATGGCAACCGGGGAATCTCGTCCACGAAGACGACCTGACTGGGCCGCTTGTACGACGCGAGTCGCTCGGCGACCAGCGCGACCAGCTCATCGGCGTCGACAGAACCCGCCGTCTTGACCGCGGCGACGATCGCCTCTCCATTGGCCGGGTCGGGGACCCCAAACACGGCGCAATCCTCCACCGCAGCATGGCCATGCAGTACCGCCTCGATCTCGGCGGGCGCGACCTGAAAGCCACGAACCTTGATCATTTCCTTGGACCGATCGGTGATTCGCAGCCAACCTTCGGCATCGAGATGGCCGACATCGCCGGTCCGGTACCAGCCGTCCGAAAACGCCCCGGCGGTAGCCGAATCCGGCAGGTACCCGGCCATCGCGGAGCCCGATCGCACCTGGATTTCACCGAGTTCACCCGGCGCCACCGCCTGACCGGAATCCAGTGCCACCACTCGCAGGTCCACACCCGGCACCGCTCGGCCCACGGTATCCAGACGCGCGCCGGTGATGTCGTTGCACGAGATGACCGGCAGTTCGCTCGCGCCGTAGGCGGTCACCCAGCTCACGCCGGTACGGCGGCTGACCGCCTCGGCGATGCTTTCGGTGACCGGTGTGGCGCACCACATCACGTACCGTAGTGACGACAAGTCGTACTTCTCGAGATCGGGATGCGCGGCCAGCGCCAGAGCGATTGGCGCCACGGCCATTTCGATGGTGATCCGATCGGACTCGATGTGCCGCAACATGCTGTCGATATCGAACCGCCGGTGCAGCCGAATCCAGGTGCCCGTCTCGAGCGCCATCACGATGTTGAGGAGCCCCAGGATGTGCGACGGCGGCGTCATGATCTGCATGCGATCCGCCGACGACAAGCCCAGCGCATCGCGCCAGTGCTGCACCGCGACCGCAAACGAAGCACGAGTATGGCGCACCGCCTTGGGCATCCCGGTGGTGCCTGAGCTGAAAACGAACAGCGCATCGCTCTCCGGTGCGGGCGTACCGAAGCGTCGCGACGCGGGCGTGATCGCCTCGTCCAACGACAGCATCGGCATGCACTCGGCAAGCACCGGGTGGTCTCCCACGGCGTGCGCGGGATTGGTCAACGTGAGCGCGTGTTCGACCTCGGTGCGCTTCCAGGCCGGGCTGAGTAGAACGGCCGCAGCGCCCAGCAGCCAGACGGCCCGGAGTGCGACGACGAACTCGGGTCGGTTGGACGACATGACCGCGACCCGGTCACCCGCCCGTACTCCGCGATGCTCGAGAGTCGTGGCCATACCGCAGGCCAGGGCATCGAGTTCGGGCAGCGTGTATTCACGCTCCTCGAAAGCGAGCGCGATCGCCTCACCCACAGCCTGTCCTCACTCGCCGCTACGGCACGATGTGAATCAAGAATCGAGAATAGCGTATCACTAAAAGAGAATGGTATTCTCTAATTCTCAGAACCGATGTGCCAGGAGAGGCTTGATGACGGCAGAACCGGTCCCGGGCTCACCCGACGACGGGCAAGTGACGATCGTGCTCGACCGAAAAACGGCGTCGGTTCGACGGGTCGCCAATGAGACTCTCCTTGAGAGCGCGCGGCGCGCCGGGCTCTCTCCGCCATTCTCCTGCGAAGCAGGCAACTGCGGCACCTGCATGGGCAAATTGGTCGAGGGTAAGGCCACGATGCGTGTCAACGACGCGCTCGAGGAAGATGAAGTCGAAGACGGATACATACTTACCTGCCAAGCCATTCCGGACACGGATTCGGTCTGTTTCACCTACGACGACTGAGCCGTCGGCGCCTCGGCGTGCTCGTCGAGGCGCGGGGGTGGCCGGTATTCGGGGTGGTACCCGTCGATGTGGATCGGGCTGCGCACCAACTTGAAATCCCCTGCGGTGACCACGACTTCGGGGGTCGCCTCCAGCGCCTCGGGCAGCGTGCGCACCGCGGCGGCCGGTATGCCCAGCGGACGCAGCCTGGCCTCCCACCCAAGAGCGCTGTCGGTTGCGAGCTGGGCGGCGACGACGGCGAGCACCTCCTGGCGGTGCGCCGCCCGCTCGGCCATCGTGGTGAAGCCCTCGATTCCCGCCTCGGTGGCGAACGACTTCCAGAAAGCGTCATGCGTGATGAACAGCGCCAGGTATCCGTCGGCAGTTTCGAATAGCTGCGCTGGAACGTAATACGAGTGCGCCCCATACGGATAGCGTTGTGGCTCGGCGCCGTCGTTGAGGTACGCCGAGGCGC
Source organism: Mycobacterium sp. 29Ha (assembly GCF_032883055.1). NCBI lineage: Bacteria > Bacillati > Actinomycetota > Actinomycetes > Mycobacteriales > Mycobacteriaceae > Mycobacterium > Mycobacterium sp. 29Ha. The sequence goes on along the minus strand of NZ_JAMQTI010000001.1, from coordinate 53,595 downwards.
GATAGTTCAACTGGGACAGCATCACGTCGCGCAGCGAGACGTCCACCTGTCCACCGCGCCCCGAGACGATCTGCGCAAGCAGGCCGAGGGCCGCGGCGAGCCCAGTGGAGTTGTCGACCGACGAGTAACCCGGCAGGGTCGGCGGATCGTCGGGATGGCCCGTCATCGCGGCCACGCCTGTCGCCGCCTGGATAACATAGTCGAAGGCTGGGTCGTCGCCGCCGTTCAGCCCGAACCCCGTCAACGCGACACAGACGATTCGGTCGTTGAACGGTCGCAGCGCGTCGTAGGTGAGGCCCAGCCGCTTGATCGCCGACGGCTTCATATTGACCAGCAGCGCATGCGAATTCGCGACGAGGTCACCCAGACGGGCGCGTCCTTCGTCTGACTGCAGATCCAGGCACACACTCTGCTTGTTGCGGTTGAGGCTTGCAAAATAGCTGTCACTGACCTGGCGGGAGATCTCCCCGCCGGGCGGCTCGATCTTGATCACCTCGGCGCCGAGATCAGCCAGCAGCATCGTCGCGTACGGGCCGGCGAGCATGACGCCGACCTCCAGGATGCGGATGCCCGCCAGCGGTGGGCCTCCTGTCATCGCACGGCCTTGGCGAGTTCCGCGATCACCTCACGCGTCCGGTACTTCGAGGCGATCAGCTCATCGCGGTTCTCACCGATGGGCAGCAGGCGAACCGACAGATCGGTCACCCCGGCATCCGCGAACATTTTGAATCGACGCAGAATCTGTTCACTGTCACCGGCGGCGGTCAGGTCGCCCACGTCGCGTGCGTCGCCACGATCCAGAAGCCGCTGATAGTTCGGCGAGGTCTCCGCCTCGGCCAGAATCCGATTCGCGCGGTCCTTGGCGGCGTCGATCTCCGAGTTGGCGCACAAGCACACCGGAATCCCGGCGACGATTCGCGGTGCGGGCCTTCCTGCCTCCGCGGCGGCCTTGTTGATCTTCGGCGCGATGTGCTCGCCGATGGCCTTCTCGTCGGCCATCCACAACACCGTGCCATCCGCGTGCTCCCCCGCGATCTGCAGCATCACCGGTCCAAGCGCGGACACCAGCACCGGCATCGGCGGCTCGGCGGCGAGCACGGTCGGGTTGTGCACGGTGAAGTTGTCGTTCTCGACGTCCACGTCGCCGGGACCCGCGATCGCGGCGTTGAGCACCTCGAGATAATCGCGGGTATACGCGGCCGGCTTCTCATAGGGGATGCCGAGCATGTCGCGCACGATCCAGTGGTGCGACGGCCCGACGCCGAGCGCCAGCCGTCCACCGGTGCCCGCGTGTACCGAAAGCGCCTGGCGCGCCAGGGCGATCGGATGTTGTGCCTGCAACGGTACGACGGCGGTGCCCAGTTCGATGCGGGACGTGCGCGAGCCCATCAGGGCGACCATGGTCAGACAGTCGAAGTCGTTGGGCACCTGGGGCATCCACGCGGTGTCCATGCCTGCGGACTCCGCCCACTCGATGTCCTCGAGGAGCTTTTTGACCTTGCGGGCCATGTCCCCGCGCTCAGCCCCGATCATCACGCCGAGTCTCATTGCCCACCCCGCTTCGCCCGCCCGAGCCTCATAGCCGTCCCGCCTTCTCCGTCAGCGCCCGGACGTCGCGCACCAGCGTGTCCAGCGATGTGCCGGTGGGGAACACCGCGGCGGCGCCGGCGTCGAGCAGTTTTTGCACGTCGGATTCGGGGATCGTGCCCCCCACCACCACGGCGATGTCCCCGGCGTCGGCTGCACGGAGTGCGTCAACGGTGCGAGTAGTCAGTGCTACGTGCGCACCGGAGAGGATCGAAAGGCCCACCAGGGCAACGTCTTCCTGAAGTGCGATGGACACGATGTCCTCGATGCGCTGACGGATCCCGGTGTAGATGACCTCGAAGCCGGCATCGCGCAGTGTGCGCGCCACGATCTTGGCGCCGCGGTCGTGGCCGTCCAGGCCGGGTTTGGCGACCAGCACGCGCGCCGGATTGCCCTGTGCGGGAGCGGATGCCGGGTGGGCTTGGGTGGGAGAGGAATCAGACACTAGAACACCACCGGCTGCTGGAACTCGCCCCACACCGATTTCAGCGTCGACACCATCTCCCCCACTGTGCAATAGACTCCTGCGCAGTCGATCAGCCTGTGCATCAGGTTGTCGTCGCCCTCCGCGCCGCGCGCCAAGGCGGCCAACGCTTCCTTCACGGCGACGTCGTCCCGGTCGGCCTTGACCTTCGCCAGCCGCTTGAGCTGCTTGTCGCGGCCCTCAGCATCGAGTTCGTAGGTGGCGATCTCCGGCGGCGGCTCGTCGACGACGAACTTGTTGACCCCGACCACCGGCCGCTCCCCGGACTCGACCTCCTGGTGAATCTTGTAGGCCTCGTCGGCGATCAGACCCTGTAGGTAGCCGTCCTCGATGGCGCGCACCATGCCGCCGTGCGCTTCGAGATCGTGCATGATCTCGATGATCTTCTCCTCGGTGGCATCGGTCAGCGCCTCCACGAAATAGGACCCGCCCAGGGGGTCGGCCACCTTCGCGACGCCGGTCTCGTACGCCAGGATCTGCTGGGTCCGCAACGCCAGCGTCGCGGATTCCTCGCTCGGCAACGCGAACGGCTCGTCCCAGGCAGCGGTGAACATCGACTGCACCCCGCCGAGCACCGCGGCCATCGCCTCATAGGCCACCCGGACGAGGTTGTTCTGGGCCTGCGGCGCATACAGGGACGCACCGCCGGCCACGCAGCCGAACCGGAACATCGACGCCTTGTCGCTGCTGGCGCCGTAGCGCTCCCGCACGATCGTGGCCCAGCGGCGGCGGCCGGCCCGGTACTTCGCGATCTCCTCGAAGAAATCGCCGTGGGTGTAGAAGAAGAAGGAGATCTGCGGGGCGAATTTGTCGATGGTCATCCGGCCGCGCTCGACGACGGTGTCGCAATAGGTAACGCCGTCGGCGAGGGTGAACGCCATCTCCTGCACAGCGTTGGCGCCGGCGTCGCGGAAGTGAGCCCCTGCGACCGAGATCGCATTGAAGCGCGGGACCTCGGCGGCACAGAACTCGATCGTGTCGGCGATCAACCGCAGCGACGGTTCCGGCGGCCAGATCCAGGTGCCGCGCGACGCGTATTCCTTGAGGATGTCATTCTGAATGGTGCCGGTGAGCTTCTCGCGCGGCACCCCTTTCTTTTCCGCGGCCGCCACGTAGAAGGCCAGCAGGATCGCCGCGGTGCCGTTGATCGTGAAGCTGGTGCTGATCTTGTCCAGCGGGATGCCGTCGAACAGGATCTCGGCATCGGCCAGGGTGTCCACGGCGACACCGACGCGGCCCACCTCCTCGCCGTACTCCTCGTCGTCGGAGTCGTAGCCGCACTGCGTGGGCAGGTCCAACGCCACCGACAGTCCGGTGCCACCCTGATCCAGCAGGTAGCGATAGCGGCGGTTGGATTCTTCGGCCGTGCCGAAGCCCGAATACTGCCGGAACGTCCACAGCTTGCCGCGGTACCCGCTGGCGAAGTTGCCGCGCGTGAACGGATAGGTGCCAGGCGCGGGGGGCTCACCACTCACGTCGGCCGGTCCGTAGATGGGCTCGAGCGGGATGCCGGAGGGGGTCTGTACAGGCAGGTCAGATGGCGGAGTCATCACTCGATAACGTACTTGCAAAAAATGAGAATGCCAATACCGCACACTGGAAACGTGCAGTGAGAGGGACCCACGAGTCCCCCTTCAATGCGACCGAAGGCCCAGTAAACAGCGATTATGGCACTTGCCTAGAATGAGAACGTCACTACCGTTCCATTAGAATCCAGGTAGAATCCTGGGACTGCGCATCCAGAGGAGGCCCATGACGAGCCCGTCACCGTTCACCGACCGCACGCTCGTGGTGTCAGGCGGTTCCCGCGGCATCGGGTTGGCGATCGCGCTGGGCGCAGCGAAGCTGGGCGCCAACTGCGTCCTTCTCGCGAAGACGTCCGAACCCCATCCCAGGCTGCCAGGCACCGTCCACACCGCCGTGGCCGACGTCGAGGCCGCGGGCGGAAAGGGCATTGCGGTCGTCGGTGACGTCCGTAAGGAAGAGGACGTGCAGCGCGCTGTGGATGCGGCGGTCGAACACTTCGGCGGTGTCGACATCGTCATCAACAACGCCAGCGCCATCGCGACCGAACCGACCGAAGACCTGGCCGCCAAGAAGTTCGACCTGATGATGGACATCAACGTCCGGGGCACCTTCCTGCTCACCAAGGCCGCGCTGCCCCACCTGCGCAAGTCTCCGAACGCGCACGTCATCACCTTGGCTCCGCCACTGAACATGAACCCGCACTGGCTGGGCGCGCACCCGTCGTACACGCTGTCGAAGTACGGCATGACGCTGTTGTCGCTGGGCTGGGCGGCGGAGTACGCCGACACGGGCATCGGCTTCAGCTGCCTGTGGCCCGAGACGTACATCGCCACCGCCGCGGTCGCCAACTCGCCCGGCTTCCAGGAGATGCTGGCCAGGTCGCGTGACCCGCGGATCATGGCCGACGCGGCAGTCGCGATCCTCTCCCGCCCGGCTGCCGATGTCACCGGACAGTGCTTCATCGATGTCGACGCGCTGGCATCGGCCGGCCTGACCGACTTGTCCGGCTATGGCGGTGGGGACGACCCCATCCTTGATATCTTCGTCGACAAATCATGAGCATCTCGTTGCTGCTGGAGATGGCAGCCTCAACCAACCCGGACCGCACCGCGCTGGTGTCGGGTGAGATGCGGCTTACGACAGCTGAACTGAGCGAGCTCGCCGACGGTGGGGCGGGCGTCATCGCGGCGGCCGGCACATCGCACGTCGCCTACGTCGGCCTTGGCGGTGCCATGCTCCCGCTGCTGCTGTTCTCCTCTGCGCGGGCGGGGGCGACGTTCACACCGCTGAACTATCGCCTGAGCGCCGACGGCCTGCGCGAGCTGATCGACCGTCTGCCGCAGCCGCTGGTCGTCGCCGACGCGGAGTACCTCGATGTCGTCGCAGGCGCCGGTAAGCAGGTCATCGGATCCGAGGAATTCATCGCCGCCGCCCGCACTGCGGAGCCGGCCGCCGAGTTTCCCGACCCGGAAGACGTCGGCGTCGTGCTGTTCACCTCGGGCACCACGTCGCGGCCCAAAGCGGTTGAACTCACGCACAACAATTTGACCAGCTACATCACCGGAACGGTTGAGTTCGACGGGGCCGCACCCGATGATGCGGCGTTGATCTGTGTACCGCCGTACCACATCGCGGGGGTCAGCGCGGCGCTCTCGAACCTCTATGCCGGCCGAAAGATGGTGTACCTGCCGCAGTTCGACCCGTCCGAGTGGGTGCGCCTCGTGCGGGACGAGGGGGTCACGTCTGCGACCGTTGTGCCGACGATGCTCGACCGCATCATCTCGGCCCTCGAAGCGGAGCCGGTCGCGCTGCCCAGCCTGCGCAACCTCGCTTACGGCGGCTCGAAGGTCGCACTTCCGTTGGTGCGCAAAGCACTTGGGTTGTTACCCGATGTCGGTTTCGTCAACGCTTACGGACTCACCGAGACCAGTTCGACGATCGCGGTGCTCACTCCCGACGATCACCGAGACGCCATGGCTTCGACCGATGTGACGGTCACCCGTCGACTCGGCTCGGTCGGTCAGCCGGTCCCCGGCATCGAGGTACAGATCCGCGACGAAGCCGGCCAGGTCGTCGGGCCCGGCGAAACCGGTGAGCTGTTCGTCCGGGGCGACCAGGTGTCGGGCCGTTACGCCGAGATCGGTTCCGTGCTCGACGCCGACGGCTGGTTCCCCACCAAGGACGTCGCCATGCTCGACGACGCCGGCTACCTCTTCATCGGCGGACGGTCGGACGACACGATCATCCGCGGCGGAGAGAACATCGCGCCGGCCGAGATCGAAGACGTCCTTGTGGAACACCCCTTGGTGCATGACTGCGCGGTGGTGGGGCCCGAGGATCCGCAGTGGGGGCAGATCATCGTCGCGGTGGTGGTCCCGGCGGCAGGCGCGAACCCCGACCCCGACGAGTTGCGCGAGCACGTTCGATCGCAACTGCGCGGATCGCGTACACCCGACCGCGTTGTCTTCCGCGACGAACTGCCGACCAATGCGACCGGCAAGGTGTTGCGCCGCGAACTGGTCCAAGAACTGACAGCCTCGAATTAGCAAGGAGCCGAACATGATCAAGAACGGCACGCGACTGCAGAGCCAAGTCTGCGACACCCAGGTGATCGTCGTGCGCAGCGCGGACAGCCTCGACGATCTGCGCGCGGGCGGGGTGCCGATGGTGCCGCTGGATAGCGAGAAGTCCGCCGACGCCGCAATCGATCCGGCATTCTCCGAGGGCAATGCGATGGGTAAGCGCTACGTCGACGAGTCCGGCGCCGAGGTCCTCGTGACCAAGGCGGGGGCGGGCACCCTGTCGGTCGGCGACACGGCTTTGTCACTGAAAGAAGCCAAGCCGCTGCCCGCGAGCGACTGATACCTTCGGCCATGTGAAGCCCCGCAGGCTGCTGATCCGGTATGCAGCGGGGTTGACGTCCGCCTATCTCCTGACGACCGCCGAGGTCACCGCCCTGGTCATCTCATTGACCGGCCATGCTCGGGCCACACCCGTGATCACCGTCGCCGCGGCGGCGGTGATCGTGATCGGTACGGCAATTGTGGCGATCGGGGCCGTACGTATCGTCGCACCGTCGCTGAAATGGCTCGGCATCCGCGAACCCACCGACGACGAACGCCGGCTGGCGTTGAAGATGCTGCGCCGCCAATCGGCGATCACGGCAGCACCATGGATCGTCGGGGCTGCGGTGATGATTCCGCTCAACCTCGGTGCCCCAGCGGAACTACAGGTGGTGGTCGCGTCTGCCATCATCTTCGGCACGATCGCGACTGTCTGCACCGGGTTTCTGTTCACCCTCCGCACGCTGCGCCCGCTGCTCGCCGGTGTCACAAGGGATTTCAGCGAGATCACGCCCACCACCGCACCCGGTGTGCGTGCCAGGTTGTTGATCATGTGGGCGGTCACGACCGCGCTACCGGGCATCGCGATCGCGAGCCTGTTGGTGATGAGGTCCAACGGATGGATCATCTCGAAAAACACACCCGTCGAACTGGCCCTCCTCGTGCTCGCGCTCGTCGCGGTCGTGCTCGGACTTCGGGCCATGATCCTGGTGTCGATCTCGATCTCAGATCCACTCCGTCAGGTCGTCGACGCCATGGCCGAGGTTGAGCGGGGCAAGCTCGACAAGTCCCTCGACGTCTACGAATGGTCCGAAATAGGGCGATTGCAAAGTGGATTCAACCGGATGGTCGCCGGATTACGCGAACGCGAACAATTACGCGATCTGTTCGGCAGGCACGTCGGCGAAGAGGTCGTCCGCCGCGCGATCGACGCCAACGAATCGCTGTCGGGTGACGAACGCAATGCCGCCATACTGTTCATTGATCTTGTCGGCTCGACGCAGCTCGCGGCGACTCACGAGCCACATGAGGTCGCGTCGGTGCTCAACGAGTTCTTTCGGATGGTCGTCGCTCATGTCGATGAGAACCATGGACTGGTCAACAAGTTTCAGGGCGACGCAGTGCTCGCCGTCTTCGGTGCACCGTTGCGCACCGACGATCCCGCTTCCGCCGCACTCGCGACCGCCCGCTCTCTGGGTGCCGAACTACGCAGACTCCCGGTTGATTTCGGCATCGGCATATCGGCCGGGCCGGTGTTCGCCGGCAACATCGGTGCCGAGAACCGTTACGAATACACCGTCGTCGGCGACGCCGTGAACGAGGCCGCGCGACTCGCCGATCTCGCCAAGGACTTCGACGATCGGGTGCTCTGCTCTGGTGCCGCACTCGCGCAAGCGAGCGACGACGAACGTCAGCACTGGGTCGTCCGCGGCTCTGAGGTGCTTCGGGGGCGGACCATCCCGACCGACATCTCGGTACCGGTGCGAGAGGAGCCCGCAGGTTAGGTCCTCGTCGCAAACGGGAATGCACGAGCATGACCTTGCGGGCCGCGGACACCGCAGCCGCTGACCGAGCCGCCATCCGAGCCGGCGAGCACACCGGCCCGACGAGCGGCCTTGCGCCGGGATTCGCACAGGCCAACCTGGTCATCCTGCCCGCCGACGAGGCGCTCGACTTCCTGCGCTTTTGTGTGCGCAATCCGAAACCGTGCCCACTGCTCGAGGTGACCGACACCGGATCACCACACCCCTTCGGTATCGCCGCCGACGCCGATCTGCGTACCGACCTGCCGCGGTACCGGGTGTTCCATGACGGTCACCTCGTCGACGAACCCACCGACATCGCCGGTAAATGGCGCACCGACCTGGTGTCGTTCCTCCTGGGGTGCTCGTTCACCTTCGAATGGGCCCTGGCCGCGGCCGGGTTACCGATTGCGCACCAGGTGCAGGGCGTCAACGTCCCTATGTACGTCACCGACCGACGGTGCACTCCTGCCGGTCGTTTCGACGGGCCGCTGGTGGTGTCCATGCGGCCGTTTCCTGCCGATACCGTCCCGCGTGCCGTCGAGATCTCCGCCCGCTTTCCCGCCATGCACGGCGCGCCGGTGCACATCGGCGACCCGGCCGAGATCGGAATCAGCGACCTCGCGACACCGGACTTCGGTGACGCGGTCCGGGTGGGCGCGGACGAGGTGCCGGTCTTCTGGGCCTGCGGCGTGACTCCGCAGGCGGTCGCCATCGAGGCCCGGCCCTCGCTCGCGATCTTCCACGCACCGGGCCACATGTTCATCACCGACCGTCGTCACGGCGACTTCGACAACGAGGAGGGTCATGACCATCGATGAGGCGCCGAAGCGGCAGCGCGAAGCCGACCCCGCAGAAGTCCGGAAGGCGGTGCGCGGCGCAGCGATCGGAAACACCGTCGAGTGGTACGACTTTGCGATCTACAGCACCCTCGCGACCTACATCGCCGACCAGTTCTTCCCCTCCGGCGACGAGACGGCCGCGCTGCTGAGCACCTTCGCCGTCTTCGCCGCCGCATTCTTCATGCGACCGCTCGGCGGGTTCTTCTTCGGGCCACTCGGTGACCGGATCGGCAGGCAACGGGTGCTCGCGCTTGTCATCCTGCTGATGTCGGGCTCGACTCTTCTCATCGGCCTGGTACCGAGTTACGAGTCCATCGGCGTAGCCGCGCCACTCTTGCTGCTCCTCCTGCGCTGCGTGCAGGGATTCTCAGCAGGTGGCGAATACGGCAGCGGCGCATGCTATCTGGCTGAATTCGCCCCCGACAAGCACCGCGGATTCGTCGTGTCGTTCCTGGTCTGGTCGGTCGTCGTTGGCTTCCTGCTGGGTTCGCTGACGGTGACCGGACTCGAAACGCTGCTCTCGGAGAGCGCGATGAACTCCTACGGTTGGCGGATACCCTTCCTCATCGCCGGCGTACTCGGAGTGGTCGGCCTCTACATCCGGATGCGGCTCGGCGACACACCGGAATTCGAAACTCTGCGCGACGAGGGAGAGGTGTCGTCCTCACCGCTGAAGGAGGCGTTCACCACGTCCTGGCGTCCGATCCTGCAGATCGCCGGCCTGGTGGTGATCCACAACGTCGGTTTCTACATCGTCTTCACCTACCTGCCAACATATTTCACCAAGACGCTCGAATTCACGAAGACCAATGCTTTCGTCTCGATCATCATCGCGAGCACTGTCGCGATCATTCTCATCCCTCCATTGGGCGCGCTGTCGGACCGGATCGGCCGAAAACCCTTGCTCATCGCGGGGGCGGTCGGATTTGCGGTGTTCGCCTATCCGTTGTTCATGTTGCTCAACACCGGATCACTGGCCGCGGCCATCGCCGCGCACGCTGCCCTGGCCGCGATTGAATCGGTCTTCGTGTCGGCATCGCTGGCGGCCGGTGCCGAACTGTTCGCCACGCGGGTGCGCTCCAGCGGCTACTCCATCGGGTACAACGTGTCCGTCGCGATCTTCGGCGGCACGGCACCGTACGTGGCGACCTGGTTGGTTGCCGAAACCGGAAATGAACTCGCACCCGCGTTCTACGTCATCGCCGCGGCGATCATCACCCTCGCCACGATCATGACCACGCGGGAGACCGCGGCTCAGCCGTTGCGCCAGAAAGTGCACGCCCCGCGAGTGTGAATCACGCTTTGGCGAGTTGTTTCTCGGCGTAGAGCCGCGCCCACTCCTTGCGGGGCCGGATCGACACATCGACGTCGGTTGCCTTGGCGCGCAACGCCCCGACGCTCGCCTGCTCCCTCGGGGTGAGTGCGAACGGATCCCAGCCGAAGAAGTTGCACGCGTTCTGCCACGTGATCTTGTTGATGTCCGAGTCGTCAGCGCCCGCGGCGTTCAGCTCGGCGAGCACCTGCTCCGGCGCATCGGGCCAGAAGCAGTCGGAATGCGGATAATCGCACTCCCACGCAATGTTGTCGATGCCGATCTCATGGCGCAGCTTCAGCGACGTCTTGTCGGTGACGTAACACGCGAGTGAGTGCTCGCGGAACACGTCACTCGGCAGCTTGTCGCCGAAGTCGCGCCGCAGCCACTTCTGGTTGGTGTAGTGCCGGTCACTGCGATCGAGATAGAAAGGAATCCAACCGATTCCGCCTTCGGAGAACGCGAACTTGAGATCCGGGTAGCCGCGCATAGCGGGGCCCCACAGCAGATCCTGGGCACACATCGCCGACACCTGGGTGGCCAGGATGATCAAGTTGTCGATCGGCGCGTTCGGCGCCATGCTGATCGCGCCGAAACCGGTGCCGATGTGCAGGCACATCACCACGTTCTCTTCGGACAGCGTGGCGAACACCGGGCCCCAGTAGTCGTCGTCGTGGTAGCTCGGAAGTCCTTCCAGGTGCGGCAGTTCCGGCATGGTGACCGCCCGGCAGCCCTTCGCGGCCACTCGGCGGATCTCAGCGCACATCGCCTGCGGGTTCCACGTCGGCAGTACGGCGATCGGGATGAAGCGGTCCGGGTAGCTGCCCGCCCACTCGTCGATGTGCCAGTCGTTGTACGCCGACACCATCACCAGCGTGACTTCTTCGCGGTGCATGTTGAGGTGCCGCGCCGAGAAACCGGTGAAGGTCGGGAAGTTCATCGACGCCAGGATGCCGTTGCGGTTCATGTCCCGGACGCGCTCGTGGACGTCGTAGACCCCTGGTCGCATCTCGGCGAAGCCGGCGGGGTCGCGTCCCCACTCCTCGGCCGGCCAGGACACCACCGCGTTGAGCCCGCTGACACCCTGCGGCCTGCCCTGGTACATCCACTGATCGACGCCCTTCTCGTCGGTGACGACGATGGGTGCCTCGTCCTTGTACTTGGCGGGGACGTGGTTGAGGAACATGTCCGGCGGTTCCACCACGTGGTCGTCGATGCTCACCAGGATCAGGTCGTCGGTCTGCATAACCAACTAGTACCGTCTATTGCCATGACCGGCTCTGCGACTTCGGACAGAGTTTTGTCCGCAGCGGCCAAACCCCGGCAGGATCCTTCCCGCCGCCCCGCGCAGGATCTTTCCCACCGCCCCGCCCGACGCGTCATTGAACTCCGCCGGGGCGGTCGGGCACTCGGCGGCAGCTACCTGTACGAGGGCGACGGGCTGATCACGGGATGGCACAGCCACGAGGTGCACCAGATCGAGTACGCGCTGCACGGCGTCGTCGAGGTCGAGACCGATTCGGCGCATTACCTTCTTCCCCCTCAGCAGGCGGCGTGGATACCCGCGGGCCTCGAGCATCAGGCCGTCATGAACCCAGATGTGAAGACCGTTGCGGTGATGTTCGATCCCGCGCTGGTGGCCGCCCCCGGCGATCGCGCACGCATTCTCGCGGTGTCGCCGTTGATCCGGGAGATGATGATCTACGCGCTGCGGTGGCAGATCGACCGTGCCGACGGCGACGCCCAATCAGACGCGTTCTTCCGCACCCTGGCCGATCTGGTCGCCGAGGCCCTCGACCATGAGGCCCCACTGAGCCTGCCGACGTCCGAGCACCCGATTGTCGCCGCGGCGATGTCATACACGAAGGCGCACCTTGCTTCGGTGAGCGCTGAGGAGGTGAGCCGCGCGGTGTCGGTGTCCGAACGTACGTTGCGGCGACTGTTCCAGGACACCCTCGGCTTGTCATGGCGCACATATCTCTTGCACGCGCGGATGTTGCGCGCGATGGCACTGCTGGCCGCTCCGGGGCAGTCAGTTCAGGAGACCGCGTCGGCCGTCGGTTTCGACAGCCTCAGCTCATTCACGCGTGCCTTCGCGCAGTTCAGCGGAGAAACGCCGAGCGGCTATCGCAAAAGGGTTGCGGACGAATAGGTTTGAGTACGCTCACTCGTCGTCGCGAGGATGCGGAAAAAGACCCTCGCGCAGCAGGGCGTTCACCGATTTCTGCCACCTGTCGACCTGCTCGGGCGATTTGAACGCGTCCGGAATCTGCCGTTCGATGTGCCCTCGCACGATGAGGGTGCCGAGCGCCAGGACGAGCGAGTTCAACGCCGCCCAGGTGACGTCGATGTCGTCGCGAGCTTCGCCGCTCTCCTTCCGCGCGGTCCAGCGCGCCATACCGAAGGCGGAGAGCGTGTCCCAGATCGTGATGCCCAGCTGGCTGCCGTCGATGAGCGCGCGACCGAAGTAGTCCACGACGTCGGGATGCTCGAGCAGAAGTGTGGTGACCCGGCTGCCCATGTCGGCGATCGAGTCCTTGGCGTGCGGCGCAGTCACCGGTTGGGCGACTACGGCGATCACAACGCCCATCACATAGTCGTCGACGGCCTTGATGAGACCGGCCTTCGTTTCGAAGTGATGCTGCACCAATCCGAGGGAGACACCGGCGTCCGCGGCGACCGAACGCAGCGACGTCCCCGCAGCTCCCTTCGTCGCGAAACTCTTCAATGCCGCCTGGCGGATCCGCTCGAGTTTCTTGAGTTCGTCGCCACCGACGTGGTCGCGTTCTGTCACCGCAGTCATCGAGAGGTGGTCTCCGTGCTCACAGGCCCAGATTAGACAATACGAACGTATTGTGTCTACCATACAAACGTATTGTTTACGTGACCGATGAAGACGGGGAGGCCGGAGCAGTGCACGTCCAGACACGATCGAGCGCGGTCGCGCAGCTTCGCGCTGTCGATGCGCCCCAGGCACCAGCCATCCTCGATGACTCGGCAATGGCGCCCTGTACGCAAGATCCGGATAGATGGACGACGACCGCCGACGAGGGCGCCAAGGCGCTGTGCCGCGCCTGCCCCCTCCGGTGGCGATGCGCTCGGGAAGCATGTTCGACGCCGGGCGCCGAGGGAGTGTGGGCCGGCATCCTGATCCCCGAGGCGGGCCGCGCCCGCCGCTTCGCGCTCAAGCAGCTGCGGTCGCTGGCGGAGCAGAACGGATACCCGGTACGAAAGACGGGTTAGCTCGCTGAGTGCGAGGATGGTCATTCATGACCCGCTGGCACGCGCTCGAACCCGCCGACGCCGATTTCCTGACCTCGGCACCGCACATCTTCCGCTACCAGAAGCGGTTTGCCGCCTCACCTGAAAAGGTCTGGGAGTCACTGGTTTCCGACGAGTCACTGGCCGCCTGGGGGCCGATGATCAAAGACGTCACGTGGACTTCGCCACGGCCTTTCGGAGTCGGCACCACGCGCGACGTCACCGCGCCCGGCGGGTCGGTGATGCGCGAGCGCTTCTTCCAATGGGAGGACGGGCACAGCAAGTCGTTCTACGTCTACGAGTGCGCCGTGCCCCTGTTCAAGCGCTTCGCCGAGCACTACCTCGTCGAGCCCGCCGGAAGCGAGACGTTGTTCACCTGGACACTGGCGGTTGAACCCAAGCCCGCGTTCGCGCTGCCGGTCAAGGTGCTGGCACCGGTACTGAAGGCGGGATTCGGGCGGATCCCGGCAGGCGGCCAGAAGTACTTCGCGACGCACGCCTGAGCGAACTTCGGGGCTACGATACGTGAAATATCACCTATCGGAGGCTTCTGAGCAGTGACCGACGACGGCGGGCTCAACCCGTCGCAACAACGAACCTGGCTGAGCTACATGCGGGTCTACCATCGGCTGGAATACGAGATGAACCGGCATTTGCAGGCCGAGTGCGGGATGTCGCTCGGCGACTACACGGTGATGAATGCACTGACCAACGCGCCCCGCGGTCGCGCACAGCTCACCAGCCTGGCGATCACCATCGGCTGGGAACGCAGCAGGCTGTCGCACTATCTGCAGCGGACGAGTATGCGCGGTCACGTCGAGCGGGTCCCCTCAGAAACCGACGGCCGAGCTACCGACGTGGTGCTCACCGACAGCGGCTGGCGCGCCTTTCGGGCCGCGGCACCCAAGCACGCCGCCTGGGTCAAGCAGGTGTTCTTCTCCGATCTGAAGCGCGGCCAGGAGAAGGCGCTCGCCGACGTCCTGTCGGCGGTCTACGAATCCATCCTGCGCCACGGGACGCTGCCCCGCCCCGACATCGACGTCCGCGCGCGGCGTTAGACCTGCCTCTCACCACCGTCGACGAACACCTCGGTTCCGGTCATGAAGCTGCTCTCGTCAGAGGCAAGGAACAACACCGCGGCCGCGATCTCTTCAGGCCGACCTACGCGGCCCATCGGCACTCGCGATGCCTCCGCGTCCAGCAGTGCCTGCTCCTGGCCGCTCGGAGCCAGCCCAGTCAGTCCCGGCGTCTCCACGGGGCCCGGTATGACGGTGTTCACCCGCAAACCCTTGTCGGCGAGCTCCGCCGCCCAGGTACGTCCCAATGATCGGATGGCCGCCTTGGACGCGGCGTAGACGCTCATGCCGGGATTCCCGCCGGAGGCCGCGGTCGATCCGGTCAACACGATCGACGCGCCTGTGTTGAGCAGGGGCAGCACCTTCTGCACCGTGAACACGATGCCGCCGACATTGATGTTGAAGGTGTTGGTGAACTGCTCGACCGTCACGTCGGCCAGCGCCGCGAGCCCTCCGCCGCCGGCGTTGGCGAACACCACATCCAGACCACGCCCGCGCGAAGAGATGGCGTCGACGACGCTGTCCAGGTCATCGAGATTCGATACGTCGCTGCGGATTCCGGTTGCCTCATCGCCGATCGCCGCTACCGCCTCGTCGAGGGTGCGCTGACTGCGGCCGGTGATGAAAACGTGCGCGCCCTCGGCGGCGAACCTCTTCGCCGTGGCGAGGCCGATGCCTGAGCTCCCGCCCGTAACGAGCGCCGTCTTGCCTGCGAGCTGAGCCATGTTGATCTCCCTGGTGTCGAGGTGGCGGAGTTGCCATCGTCTCTCACTTCACGACAACACGTGACATGTCACGTTATTCCCGCAGCCGATTCTTGTTGGTGCTAGACAGGCAGTCATGACTTCGCTTGCCGACCAGACCCGTTGGATGGATGCGACCGATCAGGCGGCGCTCGTCGCATCCGGAGAGGTGTCGCCGAGCGAGCTGTTGGAAGCGGCGATCAAGCGCATCGAACGCATCGACCCCGAGCTCAACGCGGTCGTGATCCGCTGGTTCGATCACGCCCGAGAGGTCGCCGCCGGCGATCTCCCCGACGGTCCGTTCCGGGGCGTGCCGTTCCTCATCAAGGACCTGTTCGCCGACTACGCCGGACAACGGATCAGCAACGGCAACGTCGCGTTGAAAGAGGCACACGTCATCGCCGACGCGGACACGACGCTCGTCAGTCGCTACCGCGCGGCGGGCTTGGTCATCGCGGGCCGCACGAACAGTCCGGAGCTGGGCAGCGTGCCGACCACCGAGCCGGTGGCGTGGGGCGCGACGCACAACCCGTGGGACACGACGCGTACGCCCGGCGGATCGAGCGGCGGTGCCGCCGCGGCGGTTGCGTCGGGAATGGTGCCGTTCGCGCATGCCAGCGATGGCGGCGGGTCGATTCGCATTCCCGCGGCGTGCTGCGGACTGGTCGGGCTCAAGCCGAGCCAGGGTCGCATCACGCTCGGACCGGTCCGTGACGAGAGCGGACTTGCAGTCGAACACTGCGTCAGCCGCACCGTGCGCGACACCGCCGCCCTGCTCGACGCGACCCGCGGCCCGGGTGTCGGCGACACCGTGATCGCGCCGGCGCCCGCGCGCCCGTACGTCGAGGAGGTTGGCACAGATCCGGGTCGGCTGCGGATCGGCATCCTCGATCACCACGCGCAGGGCGGGAGGGTCGATGTCGAAGTCACCGCCGCGACGCAGGCCGTCGGTCGGCTGCTCGAATCGCTGGGTCACCATGTCGAGCCGGCGTGGCCGAAGGCATTGGAGGACGAGACGCTCGGCTCGAAGTTCGGCGCGATGTGGAGCACGAACATGGGCATGTCGCGGCTGCGGTTCGAAGGACAGCTCGGCCGTCCGCTCGCAGACCACGAGTTGGAGCCGATGAATCTGGCCCAGGCCGATTTCGCGAAACACTTCGGCGCAATCGATTACGCGCTCGCGCTCGCTGGTGTCTCCCAGTTCCGCCGCGCGATGCAGTCGTGGTGGCACGAGGGCTGGGATCTGCTGCTCACGCCGACGCTCGCCGAACTGCCGCTGAAGCTCGGCACGATCGTCAACGATCCCGACAACCCGATGGCACCGATGCGGCGCGCGGGCGAGTTCGTACCGTTCACTCCCCCGTTCAACACGAGCGGCCAGCCGGCGATCAGCCTCCCGCTCGAGTGGACGGACGAGGGGCTGCCGGTCGGCGTGCAGCTGGTCGCGGCGTATGGGCGCGAAGATGTCCTGATCCGTGTCGCGAGTCAGCTCGAGCAGGCGAAGCCGTGGGTGCATCGGAAACCGGAGATCTGAGAAAGAGTGCGGGCGGTGGGACTCGAACCCACACGCTCTCTCGAGCACGGGCACCTAAAGCCCGCATGCCTGCCAGTTACATCACGCCCGCGATGTGCCGATCGTATCCAACCCGCCTCGGCGGACTTGTCAGACGTCGGGCCTAGCTTGATGGCAGGTCCGACGAAAGGGGCAGGTCATGCGATCTGCCGAGGAATTCAACGCTGCGCAACGCCTCATTGCTGCAGGTGTGAACGACTGTGCAATTGCGCGTCAACTCGGCATTCCGCGCACGACCGTGCGGGATTGGCGACGTAGACCGCAGGTTTGGCGGAGGCTGGCCGACGGGCCGCCTTGCGGCATGTTCCATGACTTCTCCGCGCTTCCGGTTGCCGCTTACTGCTATGTGCTCGCCATGTATCTGGGTGACGGCTCGATCTCGAGGGCGACTCGCGTGTGGCGTCCACGGATCACACTCGATCAGAAATACCCAGCGATCATCGAACGCTGCTGTCAGGCGATCGAGTTGCTGATGCCGGGCCAACGGGCGGGGATCGTGAAACGCGTCGGGTGCGTAGACGTCTCCCTCTTCTCCAACTACTGGCCGTGCCTACTTCCTCAGCACGGTCCGGGAGTCAAACACAATCGGCGCATCGCCCTCGAACCCTGGCAGCAGGCGCTCGTCGACCAAGCCACTGAAGAGTTCGTCCTCGGACTCATCCATAGCGATGGCTGCCGCGTCGTCGCCAACGACCGCGGGGTCCGCAGCGTCCGCTACCACTTCTCGAACCGCTCCGAAGACATCATCGGCCTGTTCACCGCCGCACTCGACAAGCTCGGCATTCACTGGACGCGGTCGACCAAGTACATCGTGTCGATCTACCGAAAGGCCGATACCGCTCGGTTGGACGAGTTCATCGGCCCGAAGACCCGCGCGGTACCGTTGGAAGGTGTCCACTACGCGGCGTAGGAGGCCGGCGCTCATCGCGTTGGCGGTGCTTGGCGCCACCGGTTGCCTGGCCCTGGCCTGGTGGCAGTGGACCCGCTTCGAGTCCGCATCAGGCACCTTCGTCAACCTCGGTTACGCCCTGCAGTGGCCGATGTTCGCCGGCTTCGTCGTCTACGCGTACTACAAATTCGTGCGCTACGAGGAAGCGCCGCCGGAGCCGACGCGGCACGATGAGATCACCGAGATACCCGCGGGCCTGCTGCCCCAACGACCTACCGCCGCGACCCAACCCGCCGACGACGACGACCCCGTGTTGAGCGAGTACAACGCGTACCTCGCCGAACTCGCCAAGGAAGACAAGGAACGACCGACGACATGACGGAGACCACCGGCACCCCCGTTGAAAGCATCCGCAAGGCGCTGATGGGCTACCGCGTCACGGCCTGGATCACCGGCATCTGGCTGATCGCGCTCTGCTACGAGATGGTGATGAAGTACGGCTTCGGCGTGGAGGGCCTGAACTGGATCGCGGTCGTGCACGGCTGGGTGTACTTCGTATACCTGCTCTTCACCGCCAACCTTGCGGTGAAGGTGCGCTGGCCGATCGCCAAGACCATCGGCATTCTGCTGGCGGGCACCATCCCCCTGGTCGGCATCATCGTCGAGCAGATTCAAACCAGAGAGATCAAGCAGAAGCACGGCCTCTAGCCGTCACGTCAGGTGCTTGAGCACCTCTTCGGCCAGTCGCTCACCACGATCCTCCTGCAGGAAGTGCGACGCGCCGTCGATCCTCACCTGCTCGGTAGCGCCGGGAATCAGATCGCAAAATGCTTGCCCCGCTTTCGGATACGGGAAGATCGGATCCTGATCGGAGAACGCGACCAACGCCGGCTTCTGCCACCGCGACAGCTCGTCGGCGACCGCACTCATCACCAGTGCTCCAGGCGCATCTTCGGTAAGCGGCACCAATAGCGGGAACTGCGCCGCGCCGGCCTTCGACTCAACTGTCGGGAACGGTGCATCGTAAGCAGCGACGACATCCTCGGGAAGCTCCGTGGCCGTCGCGCCCTGGATCACGAAGCCGACCGGCAGGTCCGGGTTCTTCTCGGCAAAGTCGCGCCACGCCATGAACCCCTTGGATACCCGCCCCGTGAACAAACCGGTGTTGAAGATCGCCAGCGCACCAACACGATCGGCGTTCTCCACGGCCCACCGCAGTCCGATCGCGCCACCCCAGTCCTGCACCACCACGATGGCGTCGCTCAGATCCAGACCCGCGAGCACGCGCGACGCCAGCTCGGTATGCCGGTCGTAGGTGTACCACTCCCGGTCGGTCGGCTTGTCCGAACGTCCGAACCCCGCGTAGTCCGGCACGACGACCCGGTGGCCGGCCTCCACGAGAGGACCGACCATCTTGCGATAGAGGTACGCCCAGCTCGGCTCCCCGTGAAAGCAGACAATCGGCCTGCCGCCGCGCGGACCCTCGTCGACGTAGTGCATGCGCAGGCCGTCGACATCGACGTAGTTGGGCGCGAAGTCGTAGCCCGGCAGATTCTCAAAGCGTTCGTCCGGCGTTCGGAAGACCTCAGTCATGGAGACAACGTAGACCCGAGTTGACCGACCGGTCAACTATGTAGAATCGGCCCATGCCCCGAACCTCGGACGCCCGTGGGCGCATCGTCACGACAGCCGCACGGCTGTTTCTCGAACGCAGCTACCAAGCTGTCGGGGTCGACGAACTGTGCCAGGCCGCCGATGTGCGAAAAGGCAGCTTCTATCACTACTTCCCATCGAAGTCCGAACTCGCCAAAGCAGTCATCGACCTGCACGCCGAGGTCTTCGCGCGACGTTTGAAAGGCACCCCCGCCGCGACGCCGGCGCAACGATTGCACGCGATCCCCGACGCGATCGGCACGATTCAGAGCGCCCTGGAAGCTCAGTTCGGGCGGGCGGTCGGCTGCCCGTTCGGGAACTTCGCCGCCGAACTATCGACCACCGACGACGACCTGAGAAAGCACCTCGCCGAGGTGCTTGGCGCAATGGAGCGCCACCTCGCCCGGGCGTGCCACGATGCGGCCGATGCGGGCGTACTACGCGAGGGCACCGACCCGGATCGGCTTGCGCACGCACTGCTGGCGCAGTACCAGGGAATCATCCTGCTCGCCAAGCTCAACGACTCCGGCGTCGAGGCGCTCGCGCCCGCACTGCACGACTTCATCGACGGCTATCTCGTCGATGCGCCCACTGCTGCCGGCACGCGATCCTGATCGGCATCGGTCAGCGGAATCATCGCCGCGAGGACGCCCGCGAGTATCGCCATACCCGCTGCGATCAGCAGACCGATGCGAAACGCCGTCAACGACGGAAACTCCTGACCCGCAATGGAAATCGTTAATCCCGTCAAGACCGCACCGACCACGGCGCTCGAGATCGACGTTCCCAGCGCGCGCGCCAGCGCATTGATGCCATTCGCTGCGGCCGTCTCCGACATCGGCACCGCGGCGTTGATGAGTGCGGGCAACGACGAGTAGGCGAACCCCACGCCGACACTGACGAGAACGTTGAACAGGCACAGCTGCCATGCAGCGCCGAGCAACACCAACCCCGCCAGGTACGAACCGGCGATGATCGCGCAGCCGAGCGTCAGCGTGAACCTCGGCCCTCGGGCGGCGGCGATCCTGGACGCGACCGGCGAGGCCACCATCATGGCCAGGCCGCCCGGCGCCAACCACAGCCCCGCTTCGACCATCGAGAGCCCCAACCCGTAGCCGGTGGCGACGGGCAACTCGAGGACCTGTGGGCCGATCAGCGCGAGTGCGAACATCGCGAAACCGACCGCCACCGAAGCGACATTCGTCATCAGCACCGGCCGCTTGATCGTCGTCCGCAGGTCGACCATGGGCGAGTCGATGCGCAGTTGCCACCACCCGAACATCGCGAAGATGACCATCGATGCGGCGAACATTGCGAGCGTGGTGGCGCTTCCCCAGCCCCAACTGCCGCCCTTGGATATTCCGAGCAACAGCGTCACCAGACCGGCCGCAAGGCCGAGCGCGCCGAGCGGATCGAGTCGGTCGGACGACGCCGCCGCCGGAATTCGGGGTACCAGCACCGCGAACAGAACTCCGGACATCGCGCCCAACATCGCCGCGAACCAGAACACCGCGTGCCAGTCGAAGCGATCGGCGATGATCGCCGCCAATGGCAATCCGAGTGCCCCACCCACGCCGAGCGATGCGCTCATCAATCCCATTGCGGTGCCGACGCGGTGGGCGGGTACGCACGTCCGCAACACGCTGATTCCGAGCGGGATGATGGGCACACCGAAGCCCTGCAGCGCGCGGCCGATGACCACCGGCACCCACGCGCTCGTCGACGCCGCGATCAGAGAGCCGACGGTCATCAGGATCGCGCAGGCGATCAGCAGGCGTTTGGGGCCGTACATGTCGCCGAGCCTGCCGACCACCGGTGTCGCCACGGCCGCGACGAGCAGCGTCGCCGTGATCACCCACGACGCAGTGGACGCCTTGGTGTTGAGCAGCTTCGGCAGCTCGGGAATCAGCGGGATCACCAACGTCTGCATCAACGACATGCAGGTCCCGGTTGTCGCCAGCACAGCGACCACGACGGCGGGATGACGAGTGCGCCCGACGTCGCCGAAACCCGGCGTAGTGAGGCGGCGCATCACCGGGATGCTACCGATTAGGCTGGCTATACAAAATTTGCGTGCGCCTAGCCGGCCAACTCCCGCAGCGCCGGCACCAACAGCGCCAAGGCCCGACCGCGGTGCGACGCCGCATCCTTCTCGGCGGGACTGAGCTCCGCTGCCGTGCGATCCGATCCCGACGGCAGGAACACCGGGTCGTAGCCGAATCCGCCGTCACCGCGCGGTTCCCGCACAATGCTGCCCGGCCACTCACCGCGCACCACGGTTTCCCCTGCACGAGAAACCAATGCACACGCCGATACGAATGCGGCCCCGCGCCGCCCGTCCGGCACATCCCCCAATTGCGCCAACAACAGCGCGGTATTGGCTCGATCCTTATCGGCGGCATCGCCGGCCACGCCCGACCACCGCGCGGACAGCACACCCGGCATTCCGTTCAGCGCCGCCACCTCGAGTCCCGAATCGTCGGCCACCGATGCCAACCCCGTCGCGCGATATGCGTCGCGCGCCTTGGCCAACGCGTTCTCCTCGAACGTCGCGCCCGTCTCCGGCGCTTCGTCGAACGGGTCGACATCCTCCAGCGACAGCAGCGTCAAACCCGAAACCCCCGCGGCGTCGAGGACGCGGTGCAGCTCCGCCAGCTTCTTCTGATTACGGCTCGCAACAAGCACTTCGGGCACCGGTCAACGGTAGACGGTCACTGGTTGTGACACTGCTAACAGTCTGCTTGCAACAGCTAGCGCAAGGGGTACCGCTAGTGCGTTACGACACCGACAACACGGTCGGTCGTCAATGAGCGGAGGGGAAACAATGGCAGAGAACAACAGCGGTCCCATCGAGGCAGTCCGCGGAATCGTTTCCGGTGCGATCGGCTTCACCAAGCAGGTCATCGGGCTGATCTTGAACCAGAGCAGTCTTCAGGAAGAGGGTCGCGCCCAGGTCGAGAAGGCCTCACATCAGCTCGACGCAGCTCGGGCTGAGGCCGAAGCCGAAACGGCTCGCGCCGAGGCCAAGGCACAGGAGACGCGCCAGAAGGCCGCCGCCAACTCCAAGTAATAGGTGATCGAGACACCCTCGGCCCCATCCGGGCCGGGGGTGTCGCGGTCCTGTGGCACTAGCGGGTCGAGAGCACGTACCTGGTGCAAGTAGTCAACCCGGTAAGCGCGCTAGGGAGTCGCGCGAACCCTGGCTTTCGTCAGCTTCCGAACGCTTTCTTCGCGGGCTCGGCCGACGCAGGCAGCTCTCCGGGATAGGGCAACTCGAGCGCCTCGCGCTGGATCACGAAGATCTGCTCACAGGCGGCCATCGCGGCGTCCAGCATCTTGTCCAGCGTCGAACGCGGGAACGTCGCGCCTTCGCCGGTGCCCTGGATCTCCACGAGCGTCCCGGTGTCGGTGGCGACGACGTTCATGTCGACCTCGGCGCGCGAGTCCTCCGTGTAGGGCAGGTCGACGCGGACGCGGCCGTCGACCACCCCGACACTGACCGCCGCGATCGCACACGACAACGGCCGCGGATCCGACAGCTTGCCCCCGGCACCGAGGTACGTCACCGCATCGGCCAGCGCGACGTACGCCCCGGTGATCGCCGCGGTGCGGGTGCCGCCGTCGGCCTGCAGCACATCGCAGTCGATCGCGATGGTGTTCTCACCGAGCGCACCCAGGTCGATGCACGCGCGCAGCGACCGCCCGACGAGCCGACTGATCTCCTGCGTGCGGCCCCCGACGCGGCCCTTGACCGACTCACGGTCGGAACGGTCGTGGGTGGCGGCGGGCAGCATCGCGTACTCGGCGGTCAGCCAGCCCTGTCCCGAGCCCTTACGCCAGCGCGGCACACCTTCGGTGACGCTCGCCGTGCACATGACCCGGGTCTGGCCGAACTCCACGAGTACCGAACCGGCGGGGTGAGTGGTGAAGCCGCGGGTGATGCGGACCGGTCGCAGCTCGTCGTCAAGCCGACCATCTTCTCGTCTGGACACGGGCCAACCCTATCGGGTGGGCCCGACGCGCCTCGCCGGCTGAGCCGGCAGTCCGGCCTCAGGACTTGGCGACCTCGAACGACTCACCACACACGACGGCGTGCACCGGACCGTCGAACTCGGCCTTGGCCTCGCTGATGACATCCTCACGGGACGTCCAGGGCGGGATGTGCGTCAGCAGCAGTTCACCGACGCCCGCGTTGGCGGCGGCCCGGCCCGCCTCTGTTCCCGACAGGTGCAGCCTCGGAGGCCGCTCCGGGGAATGCGTCCACGACGCCTCGCACAAAAACACGTCGGCTCCACGGGCGAGGTCGATCAGCGCATCGCAGTAGCCGGTGTCACCGCTGTAGACCAACGTGGCACCCGTCGGGTCGGTGATCCGGAAACCGTATGACTCAGTGGGATGGCAGACGAGGCGAGGCACGACGTTGAGCGTCCCGAGATCTACCGCGCGGTTGTCCACCCAGTGCCGGATATCGAAGATGTCGGAGAAGTCATCGATCTCCCCGCCCTCGGGCGATGACGCGGCGCCCAACCGAGCCCAGGTATTGGCCGGCCCGTACATCACGCCGCGCTCCTGCGCAGGCGACGGGTGATAGCGCCGCCACACAAACAGGCCCGGGAGGTCAAGACAATGGTCGGCGTGCAGATGCGAGAGGAGTACGTATACGGAGTTCGGATCGGCGTACCGCTGCAGCGCACCGAGCACGCCGCCGCCGAAATCGAGGACTAGCGGTGGGGTGTCCGGAGCGGTGACCAGGTAGCCGGACGCTGGCGAATCAGGCCCGACAACACTGCCGGAGCAACCGAGTACGGTGATTCGCACGCTCACTAGCTTGCCATGCCCACCATCCGCAAGACGAAAACATCGCTGGTTTGCGTGACCGAATTCATTTTTCGACTATGACAGTGTGCTGAACAGGGCGAACACCGTCGATTGTCGGGCCCAGGAACCGGCCCGCGAGTGTGGTGAACGCCTCAGGATC
This sequence comes from Mycobacterium sp. 29Ha, assembly GCF_032883055.1. Lineage (NCBI taxonomy): Bacteria > Bacillati > Actinomycetota > Actinomycetes > Mycobacteriales > Mycobacteriaceae > Mycobacterium > Mycobacterium sp. 29Ha. The sequence continues at coordinate 29,304 of NZ_JAMQTI010000001.1, read as the reverse complement.
GCCGGTCGCCTCGAAACGACGTCGAACCGCAGGCCCGGCGTCGCCCGGATGCGGATGCAGCAAATCTGATTGGCTGAGTACGCGCAGCAAGTCCTTGGCGGTCTCCTCGGCGCTGGACACCAGTGTCACGTGGTCGCCCATCGCGAGTTGGATCAGACCCGAGAGCATCGGGTAGTGCGTGCACCCCAGCACCAGCGTGTCCACCTCAGCGCGTTGGAGGGGCTCGAGATACGCCTCCGCGAGGCCGAGCACCTGGCGTCCACTCGTCACTCCCCGCTCGACGAAGTCGACGAAGCGGGGACACGCCACCCCGATCACCTCGGTGTCGCGCGCCGCCGCGAACGCATCGTGGTAGGCCCCCGACGCGATGGTTGCCTCCGTGCCGATGACGCCGATGCGGCCGTTGCGGGTGGCGGCCACGGCACGACGGACGGCGGGCAGGATCACCTCGACCACGGGCACGGGCGCGTAGCGCTCCCTGGCGTCGCGCAGGCATGCCGACGACGCCGTATTGCACGCGATCACAAGCGCTTTGACACCGCGGGACACCAGATCGTCGCCGATCGCCAGCGCATGCCCGCGGATCTCCGGAATGGTGAGCGGACCGTAGGGACCGTTGGCGGTGTCCCCGACGTAGATGATGTCTTCGTCCGGTAGCTGGTCGATGATCGCGCGGGCGACCGTCAGCCCGCCGACACCGGAGTCGAAGATCCCGACGGGCGCAGTTGCAGAACTCACGGCGTCAGGTTGTACGGGTTCTTCGCGGTGACCTTGCGACGTTCACGCGCCTTGCGTTCAGGCCCCGACAGCAGGTACGCCGCGACGACGCCGGCGATCGCACCGCACAGGTGGCCCTGCCACGAAACGCCGGGGGTGCCGGGTAGGACCCCGAACAACACGCTGCCGTAGACCAACAGGACCACGACGCCGACGACGATCTCCCACATCTTGCGCGTGAAGAAGCCGAATACGATCAGGAAGGCCAGCCAACCGAAGATCAGCCCCGAGGCGCCGATGTGGTTGGTCTCGCAGCGCACGCCGACGTACGGGCAGTGCGCGCCGATGTTGCCGAGCAGCCACGTGCCGAGGCCGCCGAGAATCCAGACGATGGCCGTCGCGAAGATGAACCGCGACAACCCCGCGAGCGTCATCAGGAAGCCGAGGATGAGCGCCGGAACGGTGTTGGCGATCAGGTGATTCCAGTCCGAGTGCAGCAGCGGCGCCCAGATGATCCCCCACAGGCCGTCGCTCTCCAGCGGCCGAATCCCGTTGTTGTCCAGGCGATGATTGGTCAGGTTGTCCCAGAGTTCGATGACCCAGAGCAGCACGACGAAGCTGATGATCGTCACTCCGCCGACGATCCAGGCGGGCCGCTTTCTCGGCTCCGCAGGCGTCCCCGGCAGCCCCGGGTATCCCGAACCTGTCATGCCCATAATTGCCCTTCCAACGCGTCCTCCGCGTCATCCAGGCTACCGGCGTACGCGCCGGTCGACAGATACTTCCAACCGGCGTCGCAGACGACGAACGCGATATCAGCCTGTTCCCCCGCTTTGAGCGCCTTGGCCGCCATGCCCAGCGCGGCATGAAGGATCGCGCCAGTGGAGATACCGGCGAAGATGCCCTCCACTTGGATCAGTTCGCGGGTGCGTTTGACCGCGTCGTAGGAGCCGACGGCGAAGCGGGTGGTCAGCACGTCCGGGTCGTACAACTCGGGAATGAAGCCCTCGTCGATGTTGCGCAGGGCGTACACCCCCTCGCCGTAACGAGGTTCGGCCGCCACGATCTGCACGTCCGGTTTGTGCTCGCGCAGGTACCGCCCGGTCCCCATCAACGTGCCGGTGGTGCCGAGGCCCGCCACGAAATGCGTGATCTCAGGCAAGTCGGCCAACAGCTCGGGCCCGGTGCCCTCGTAGTGCGCAAGGGCATTGGACTCGTTGCCGTATTGATACAGCATGGTCCACGAAGGATTCTGCAGCGCAAGCTCTTTCGCGTGCGCGACCGCGGTGTTCGACCCGCCCTCGGCCGGGGAGTAGATGATGCGCGCGCCGTAGAGTTCCAGCAGCTGCCGTCGTTCGATCGACGTGTTCTCGGGCATCACGCAGATCATCTGGTAGCCCTTGAGCAGCGCGGCCATCGCGAGCGATATGCCGGTGTTGCCGCTCGTCGGCTCGAGAATCGTTGCGCCGGGCTGTAATTCACCTCGCCGCTCGGCATCCTCGATCATCCGTAGCGCGGGCCGGTCCTTGATCGAGCCGGTGGGGTTGCGGTCCTCGAGCTTCGCCCACAACCGCACGTGCGGAGCGCCGTCCTCGTCGCTCCAGCGGGGCGACAACCGTTGCAGGCCCACCAGCGGCGTGTTGCCCAGCGCCTGGATCAGGGAGTCGTATCGGGTCACTCAGCCACCTGCGACGGCGGGCAAGATCGTCACCGAGTCGCCGTCGGAGATCGCGGTGTCCAGCCCTCCGGAGAACCGCACGTCCTCGTCGTTGACGTAGATGTTGACGAACCGGTTCAGCTTGCCGGGGTTGGCACTGTCCATCAGGCGATCGGAGATGCCCGAGTAGTTCGCCTCGAGATCGCTGATCACCGCACTCAGGGTTGCGCCGTCCGCGGCGACGCGCTTCTCGCCGCCGGTATGGGAGCGCAGGATGGTCGGGATCGACACGGTGACAGACATGCGCCGGTCACTCCTTTCAGAGTTCTAGTACTGCTCGACGATCTTGACGGGTTCCTCGGTGACGACGCCGTCGAGGATGCGGTAGCTGCGCAGCTCGTGCTCGTCGGGGTCGCGCGTCGACACCAGGACGTAGTGGGCGTCCGGTTCGGACGCATAGGAGATGTCGGTGCGGCTCGGGTACGCCTCGGTGGCGGTATGCGAGTGGTAGATGATGACCGGCGCCTCGTCGGCCTCGTCCATCGCGCGCCACACCTTGAGCTGCTCACCGGAGTCGAACCGGTAGAAGGTCGGCGAACGCTCCGCGTTGGTCATCGCGATGAACCGCTCCGGGCGATCGGACCCCTCCGGCCCCGCGATCACTCCGCACGCTTCGTCGGGGTGGTCAGCGCGGGCGTGGGCGACCATGGCATCGACCAGATCCGCTCGGATCACCAGCACGGTAAAAAGCCTCTCATTCGAATGCTCCGGGCAACATGTCCCGGTACGTCGGTATTCCGGCGACCGACTCGGCTGCCAGCACGCCCACCAGCACCGCGCGGGCCAGGCAGTCCGCTGCGGCCGCCCCGAGCGCGGTGATCAGGGGCACCTCCGGCGACATCGACGCGGGTGTCGCCGGATCGGGCGGTACCTCGATGGCTCCGGTGGCCAGCGCAAACACCGTATCTCCATCGAGTGGGGTGTGACACGGCCGGATGGTGCGCGCCAGGCCGTCCTGGGCGGCGACGGCCATCCGGCGGCACCCCGCCTTGCTGAGGACCGCGTCGGTCGCGACCACGGCGATGGTGGTGTTGAGCGGGCTGAGCTCGGTGTGGCGGTCGGCGTATGCCGCGATCTGATCAGCCGGCGGGGACACCAGACCGAACTCCTCGATCTGGTCGGCGAGCCACGGCAGCCCGGTCGCGGGATCCACGGCGTCACCGGCGGCGTTGACAACCACGATCGCTCCTACCGTCGCACCTGACTCGAGCGTCACCGATGCGGTGCCGACACCACCTTTGAGCACCCCGACGCGTGCCCCTACGCCAGCGCCGACGGTGCCGATGGCCACGTCGGTACCCGCGCTCTCGGCGGCGGCGCGACCGAACTCGGCGTTCGGCCGGCACTTCCAGCCGCCGACCGGAAGATCAAAAATCACTGCGGACGGAACGATGGGTACGACGCCGCTCTCGATCGCCACCCCGCGATCCTGCCCCTCCAGCCACTCCATCACCCCGTGCGCCGCAGCCAATCCGAACGCGCTGCCACCACTGAGCACGACGGCGTCGACGTGACGCACCGAGTTGATGGGATCGAGCAGATCGGTCTCGCGGGTGCCGGGTGCACCACCGCGGCAGTCGACGGCACCGATGGTCCCCGGTGGTGTCAGAACGACGGTTGTTCCAGTGGCCCACCCCGAACCGAGGTTCGCATCGGAATCGATTTTGTGGTGATGGCCGACGCGAATTCCGGCGACATCCGTGATCGCACCCATGGTCATGACCTGCCCATGATCCCGAGCACCAGATACTCCTGCAGCACCGTCAGCCACTGATACACGTCGAGATGTCCCGCCATCGGATGTTCAGGCGGCAGTTCGGCAGGGCCGTCCTGCGCGACGCCGAGCATGGTGCCAAGTGCGAGCCGCATGTCGTTGACCGCGGCCGCCCAGGCGTGAGCGTCATCTTCGCTGAGTTCGAACTTGCCACCGTGCTGCGGCACCGTGTCCAACAATCGTTGTGCTGCTTCACGTTTGGCTTCGATGATCGCCGGTTCGTGCAGGCTGCGCAGCGCACTGTTGAGGCTCTCGGCAGGGCCGGAGCCGGCCGGATGATCGGTTTGCGGTCGGAAGAAGTCCGGTAGCAGCCGCTTCATCGTCTCATCCTGCGGAGGCGACGAGTGGCCGGTCCGCATTCCGGTTATCTCTTCGAGTTCATCAGCGGGAGAAGACGATTCGCGGTCGTCGAGCATTCCGACCATCGACGTCGCCAGGTTCTGCAGCAGCGACACCTCGTGAGCGGCCAGGGCCGATCGGAAGCGCGGGCCGTCGGCGGTATCGACCCGTTTCCATTTGCGCACAGTCGGATCAGCGGTCCTGCTGCAGGGTCGCCCACAAGCCCGCGGCGTGCAGCTTGGACACGTCGACCTCCATCGACTCCCGGCTGCCCGCCGACACCACGGCCTTACCCTCGGTGTGCACCTGCATCATGAGCTTGGTCGCGTGCGGCTCGCTGTAGCCGAAGAGCTTCTGGAAGACGTACGTCACGTATGTCATCAGATTGACCGGGTCGTCCCAGACCAGGGTCACCCACGGGCTATCCGTCGCATCCAGAGTGGCGACGTCCCGTTCCTCGCGAGTTCCCGGTCGGGCCTTCGCCGGCGTAACCATGTGGATAAGGATAGCGAGACAGTCGGGTCATGCGTCCGCCGGATCGTGCTGATCGCACCGGGGGGCCGCAACACGCGTGCCCGACCATTTGAGTCGAGGCAGCGGCCGCCCAGCCGATACGGTTGCGGTGTGGTCCCGGGGTCTACGGCGTTACTCACCGACAAGTACGAGTTGACGATGCTCGCCGCCGCCCTGCGCGACGGGACCGCACACCGCCGGACGACGTTCGAGGTGTTCGCCCGCAGGCTGCCCGAAGGGCGTCGCTACGGCGTGGTCGCCGGAACGGCACGATTCGTGGAAGCCTTGGCACAGTTCACGTTCGACGAATCCGCATTGGCGGCGCTTTCGGATTCCTGCGATCGCGAGACGCTGGCGTTCCTCGCCGACTACCGGTTCCGCGGGGACATCGACGGCTACTGCGAGGGTGAGCTCTACTTCCCGGGTTCCCCGGTATTGAGTGTGCACGGCACGTTCGGCGAGTGTGTCGTCCTGGAAACTCTCGCGTTGTCGATCCTCAACCACGACACCGCGATCGCGTCGGCCGCAGCCCGCATGGTCAGCGCCGCCGACGGCCGAACGATGATCGAGATGGGTTCGCGGCGAACCCACGAACTTGCCGCTGTCGCCGCCGCGCGCGCCGCCTACATCGCCGGTTTCACCGGCACGTCGAACCTGGAGGCGCAGCGCACCTACGGTGTGCCGGCACTGGGCACCAGTGCGCACGCGTTCACCTTGCTGTACACCGTTGGGCCAGTGGGCCTCGGTGATGAGCCGCTTGGGCGAAGAACATCGGAATGGGAGAAGGCGGCGTTCAAGGCCCAGGTAGAAGCCCTCGGGGTGGGCACCACGCTGCTCGTCGACACCTACGACATCACGCAGGGGGTGGCGAATGCCGTCGAGGTGGCGGGCCAGGACCTCGGCGCGGTCCGCATCGACTCGGGCGATCTCGGGGTGCTCGCCCGGCAGGTGCGGGCACAGCTCGACGGCCTCGGCGCCCGCAACACCCGCATTGTGGTGTCCGGTGACCTGGACGAGTACGCCATCGCCGCACTGCGCGTCGAGCCCGTCGACATCTACGGCGTCGGCACATCGGTGGTGACCGGGTCGGGCGCGCCGACCGCAAGCATGGTCTACAAGCTGGTCGAGGTAGACGGTCTGCCCGTGGAGAAACGGAGCAGCCACAAGGAATCTCATGGCGGCCGCAAGCAAGCTATGCGCACATGTAAGGACACGGGGACGATCCTCGAGGAGGTCGTGTACCCCTTCGGTCGGCGACCACAACGCGAGTCGGGACGCGACCTCATGGTCGACATCATGCGTAACGGCGAACCGACGGCCGAATTCGATCTCGCCGCCGCGCGCGAACGTGTCGAGGAAGGTCTGCTGAGCTTGCCCTGGGACGGCCTGAAACTCTCCCGTGGCGAACCCGCCATTCCCACCCGCATAATCTCCCCCGCGAGTCCCTAGGAGTAGTCACGGGCGAGACCGGAGACGTCACCGAACTGCTGGCAACGGCGGTCAGCGCACTCGGCGGTGCAGAACGCCCCGGCCAGATCGAGATGGCCGAGGCGGTGGCCCATGCCTTCGAAAGCGGTGAACACCTCGCCGTCCAGGCGGGCACGGGGACCGGGAAGTCCCTGGCGTACCTGGTGCCGGCGATCGCGCGGGCAGTCGAGACCGAGGAACCGGTCGTCATATCGACGGCGACCATCGCGCTGCAGCGCCAGCTCGTCGACCGTGATCTCCCCCGACTCGCCGAATCGTTGACCGACGCACTGCCCCGCACCCCCGAGTTCGCACTGCTGAAGGGCAGGGGAAATTACCTGTGTCTCAACAAGATTCACAACGGATCGACGAGCGAACCGGATGAGCAGCCGCAGGAGGAGCTGTTCGAGCCGGTGGCGGCGTCAGCCCTCGGCCGCGATGTGCAGCGGCTCGTCGCATGGTCGTCGGACACCGAGACAGGCGATCGCGACGAGCTGACACCCGGGGTGCCTGACCGGTCGTGGTCGCAGGTCAGCGTGTCGGCCCGAGAATGCATCGGGGTGTCGCGGTGTCCGTTCGGCACCGACTGCTTCGCGGAGAAAGCCCGCGACAAGGCCGGCCACGCCGATGTCGTCGTCACCAATCACGCACTGCTGGCCATCGACGCCGTATCGGATGCGGCCGTGCTTCCCGAACACCACCTGCTCGTGGTCGACGAAGCACACGAACTCGTCGACCGCGTCACCGGCGTGGCCACCGGCGAACTCTCGGCGACGTCGATGGCGGTCGCGCATCGACGTTCGAGTCGGCTGGTCGATCAGGAACTGGCGCAACGGCTGGAGGCCGCCACCGCCACGCTGTCATCGGTCATCCACGACGCCACACCGGGACGGATCGACACGCTCGACGACGAAATGGCGACCTACCTCACCGCGCTGCGCGACATCGCCCACCGGGTTCGGTCGGCGATCGACACCAGTCCGAGCGACCCGAGAGCCGCCTCCGCGCGCGCCGAGGCGGTCACCGCGCTGACCGATATGGGAGACACCGCGTCGCGCATCCTGGACTCCTTCGTGCCGGCCATTCCGGACCGCACCGACGTCGTGTGGCTCGATCGGGAGGAGAACCGCGGCAACACGCGAGTGGTCCTGCGCGTCGCTCCGCTGTCGGTGTCAGGTCTGTTGCGCACCCGGCTGTTCGAGCAGACCACGGCCGTCCTCACCTCCGCCACGCTGACCATCGGCGGCAGGTTCGATGCCATGGCGTCGGCGTGGGGGCTGGCCGGTGACGACGACAAGGTCCGGTGGCGCGGCATCGACGTGGGATCGCCGTTCCAGCATGAGAAGTCGGGCATCCTCTACGTCGCCGCACATCTCCCACCGCCGGGGCGCGACGGCACCGGATCGGCCGAACAGCTCGACGAGATCGCCGGGCTCGTCACCGCCGCGGGCGGCCGCACACTCGGCCTGTTCTCGTCGATGCGCGCCGCAAAGGCCGCCGCTGAGATCATGCGGGACCGTCTCGACACCCCCGTCCTGTGTCAAGGTGACGACACCACGTCGGCGCTGGTGAAACGCTTCGCCGAGGACGCGGAGACGTCGCTGTTCGGGACCCTCTCGCTCTGGCAGGGCGTCGATGTTCCCGGGCCGTCACTGTCGCTGGTGCTCATCGACCGCATCCCGTTCCCCCGGCCCGACGATCCGCTGCTGACGGCACGCCAGCGCGCGATCGCTTCCCGCGGCGGCAACGGATTCATGGCCGTCGCCGCCAGCCACGCGGCGCTGTTGCTGGCTCAGGGCGCCGGACGACTCCTGCGGCGCGTCGACGATCGGGGCGTCGTCGCGGTACTGGACTCGCGGATGGCCACCGCGCGGTACAGCGGGTTTCTGCGGGCGTCGCTGCCGCCGTTCTGGGCGACCACCGACTCGGTCAGGGTCCGCGAGGCGCTCGAACGCTTACGCGCGGGCTGATTCCTTTCACTATCGTGTCGGCTAATTCCCCGTGCGGGCCGCCCGGGCCGCCGGCCGACCCTCGAAAGGCGGCGTCGATGCCCCGACAGTTGGCGGTCGCCGTGATCGCGGTGTCCTCTGCGCTGTTCGTCACGTCGTGCAGCACGACGCTGCAGGGCAACGCCGTCTCGGTCTTCGACGACCCGTTCAGCGTCGCGGGTATGCCTGCCACCGATGGGCCCAGCGGCTTGCGGTCGAGTGCTCCAGAGCCCACGCGCGACGTCGAGGGCACGGACGACGGCGCTGTCGATCAACTGGCCCGACAGGCGATCAGCGACATCGAGGAATACTGGCAACGCGCGTACAGCGAGTCTTTCGGCGGTGAGTTTCGACCGGTCAGGGAATTGATCTCCTGGGACGCCGATGGTTTCGACGACACTGAGTTCTGCGGTGACAGCACATTCGGCGTCATCAATGCCGGTTACTGCTTCCCCGACAAGAACATCGGGTGGGACCGTGGCGAATTCCTGCCCGCGCTCGCAGAGGAGTTCGGCGACGTCAGCGCGCTCGACGTGTTCGGACACGAATACGGCCATGCCATTCAAGACCAGGCCGGTTTGGTCGACGACGACACCCCGGTCCTGGTGAGCGAACAACAGGCGGACTGCTTCGAGGGGGCCTACCTGCGATGGGTGGCCGAGGGCAATTCGTCGCGTTTCACAGTGTCGACCGGCGACGGTCTGAACAATGTGCTGGCCGCGGTCATCGCGTCGCGGGATCCCGTGTTGAGCGAGGACGACCCTATGGTCGGCTACGACGAACACGGTTCGGCCTTCGAACGCGTATCGGCATTCCAGCTCGGGTTCACCGACGGCGCCGCCGCCTGCGCATCGATCGACATGCGGGAGATCGAACAGCGCCGCGGCGACCTGCCCGTGTTACTCCCCGAAGATCACACGGGTGAGCTGGCGATCACCGAAAAGTCGGTGCAGGACGTCATCGCCGCGATGAACACCGTCTTCAGTCCGAAGAACCCGCCGGAGCTCAGCCTCGAACCCGCCGATTGCCCTGACGCGCGGCCGAGCCCGCCGGTGTCGTTCTGCCCGGCGACCAACACGATCGCCGTCGATCTGCCCGCGCTCGCGGAGATGGGTTCTCCAGGCGAGGTCGACGAGGAGGTCACCCACGCGAAGGGTGATAACGCCGCGTATTCGGTTCTGATGTCGCGGTACATGCAGGCGATCCAGCATGAGCACGGCGGCGTGGCGCTGGACAACGCCGAGGCCGCGTTGCGCACCGCATGCCTGACCGGTGTCGCGACCGCCAAACTCTCGAAGGACAGCAGCACTCCCGACGGGAACACCATCGTTCTGACCGCCGGTGACGTGGACGAGGCGGTGTCGGGGATACTCACCAACGGCTTGGCTGCCAGCGATGTCAACGGCGAATCGGTGCCGTCGGGCTTCTCACGGATCGATGCATTCCGCGTCGGCGTGCTCGGCGATCAGGAGCGCTGCTTCAAGCGGTTCGACTAGATCTTCTTCGTCACGCCGTACCAGGCCAGCACCGCTTCAGACTGCGCAGTCGACCTGGTGAGGAACGCATACGAGCGGATGAACGACTCACCGACGCAACCGTCGATCTTGACGCGGAACTTGCTGACCATCACCCATGGGTCGGCACCCGTGTAATCCTTCTTCGTCACCGGGATGATGTTGATCAGGCCGGGCTTGAGTCCGACTGTGACACCGGCGCCGAGGTTTCCTCCCAGCCCGGGCAGGACGCCGTCGATCCCCGGAGAGATGACGTCGATGCCTATCAGCCCGATCGACGGGTTCAAGCCCATCGTGCCGGTCAGCGAAACACCGTTTGACGTGCTCATGTCGATGCCGCACCCGATCTCGTACCCGACCTCCAAGGTTCCGCCGGGAGGCTCTTCCTCCTCTGGACCTCTCAATTCGCCCATGAAGGTTCCGCCGACGACGTACTCACGCGACGACAACGCCGTCGTCAGCGGCGGGATGGGCGCTTGGGTTTCGTCCTTGGCCGACAGTGTGAGCGTCCATCCGTCGGGCGCTTCGGTCACCGCGGGCGGGGTCGACTCGACGCGTCCCTCGTCGACGGGTGGGGGTGGCGGCACGCCTTCCGGCGGGGCCGCCACCGTGTCGACCACAACGGGCTGCGGCCCGGGCTGGGGCTGGGCAGCGGCGATTCCGTGCGACGCACTCAGCAATCCACCGATGGCAGATACCGTGATGCTGCGTCGCAGCACCTCCCCAACCGTCACAGCCGAGCCCTTTCCCAGGCGTCGCAGTTGATAACGCACTGACCTCGGACCCTAACCCGACAACGACGGGCGTCGAGCAGGTGTCGGCGAGATCGTTCGATCCGCGTGCAAGCGGCAGTCCCTAAAAAGGCATGCGCACCACGAAGCCGCTTTCCAGCGCGACCCATAGCGCGCCTTCGGGATCGATCGCCAGGCCGTGCGGTTCGCTACCCGGCGGGAGCTCGATCGTGACGATCTCGCCGTCGGCGCTCACGCGGGCCAGCTGGCTGGAACCCCACAGGCTCACCCACACCCCGTCGGCCGGATCAGCGACCACGGCGTGCGGTTTACCGGGCAGGTCGATCTCCTGGATCGCCTCGTCCATCGGAATCCGGCCCAACCGCTCTGCGAGGATTTCGGTGAACCAGATCGCGTCGTCGTGCGTCTTCGCGATACCGACCGGACCGGCTGCGGCAGTGGGTAATTCACGCACGGTCAGCTCACCCGACAGTGCCAGCCGGCCGACAGCGTTGCGTCGGTTGAGGGTGAACCACAGCGCGTTGTCGGGCCCGGTGACGATCATCGAAGGCGCGCCTCCGACGGGATGGGGGTCAGACAGCTCGCCGTCGACCGAGATTCGGCGGACCTCGCCCGTCGTCATCGTCGTGAACCACAGTCCGCGGTCGGGTCCGACGGTGATCCCGTACGGTGCACTGTTCTCACCCAGCTCGAACTCGGTCAGCTCTCCCGCCGTGCTGATGCGCCCGATGCGGTCGTCGCCGTTGCGGGTGAACCACAACGCACCGTCTGGTCCCGCGGTGATGATCGACGGACGACTGGCGGGCGCGACAGGAAAGACCTCGACGTCACCGCGCGACGACACGCGTGCGATCGCCCCGCTGTGAACCAGCGTCACCCATACCGCGCCGTCGGCACCGGCAGCCAACGCATACGGCCCGCCGTCGATCGCGACCGTGAGGGCCGACGTCATGCCTCGACTCGCGCTCGTCTTCGGGTCGTCACGCGAGCGTGACGAGTCCGAGCTCGTTGTCCCCGGCCAACAGCGGGTGGTGAGGCAGCACGCGCACGGTGTAACCCACTGGCCCCGCGACCGGCAGCGGTGTTGTCGTCGTGAAGATCTCGTTGCCGCCGTCGGCGGTGCCGGTGTGCTGCATAGGCACGGTCACCGGCCCCACCAGCGTGTCCCCGGCGTCGACGCGACCCAGTACCGCCTGCACGGACACCTCGTCTGGTGTCAGATCCGCCAGATCGACCGTGGCCGTCAGCGTCAGCTCGGAACCGAGCACCGGAGTGTCCGGCAGCCCGTAGCTGTCGACGTCGGTGATCTGGATCTTCGGCCACGCCTCTGCGACACGTTCCCGGTAGGCTGCCAATTCCCTTGCCGCACCGAACGGTTCACCGTCAGCTCCGGCCTCGACGGTCTTGCGCAGCGATTGGGCGGCTGGTGCGTAGTACTTCTCGGTGTAGTCACGCACCATCCGCGACGCCAGCACCTTCGGCCCAAGCGCGATCAACGTGTGGCGCACCATCTCCACCCACCGCTCGGGGACGCCCGCTTCGTTGCGGTCGTAGAACTTGGGGGCGACGGACTTCTCCATCAGGTCGTACAGAGCCGCCGCCTCGAGATCGTCGCGCCGCCCTTCGTCGGCCAGGCCGTCGGCAGTCGGTATCTCCCAACCGTTTTCGCCGTCATACCACTCATCCCACCAGCCATCGCGAATCGACAGGTTCAGTCCGCCGTTGAGTGCGCTCTTCATGCCCGAGGTACCGCACGCTTCCAGCGGCCGCAGCGGATTGTTCAGCCATACGTCGCAGCCCCAATATAATTGGCGCGCCATCGACATGTCGTAGTCGGGCAGGAACGCGATCCGGTGTCGGACTTCTGGCCTGTCGGCGAACTTCACCACCTGCTGTATCAACGCTTTTCCGCCGTCGTCGGCCGGATGCGACTTGCCAGCGACGATCAGCTGGAGCGGCCGATCCTTGTCGAGCAGCAGCTTCTCCAGCCGTTCTGGATCGCGCAGCATCAACGTCAACCGCTTGTAAGTCGGGACGCGTCGAGCGAACCCGATGGTCAACACATTTGGATCGAAAGCCGTTGCGATCCAGCGCAGTTCGGCCTCCGACGCGCCGCGCTCCAGCCAGGACCGCCGCAGCCGTGCACGAACGTCCTCGACCAGCTTGGCGCGCAGCTGCGAGCGGATCCACCACATGTGACCTGGATCGACCTCGTTCAGCCGACCCCACACCTCGGGCTCGCGCAGCATGCCGAGGTCATCGTTGCCGATGAGTTCGCGGCCCAACTCAAGCCATTCGGGGGCCGCCCAGGTCGGGGCGTGCACGCCGTTGGTGATCGAGCCGATCGGCACCTCATCCGGGTCGAAACCGGGCCACAACTCGTTGAACATGCCGCGGCTGACTTTGCCGTGCAGCAGGGAGACGCCGTTGGCCCGCTGGGCCAGTCGCAGACCCATGTGCGCCATGTTGAACTTCGACGGGTCGTCCTCGGCCCCGAACCAGATGATGCGGTCCAGCGAGACTCCGGGCAGCAACCGCGAAGATTCAGAGGACGGGCCGCTCGAACCGTGCTCTTCGCGCGAGCGCTCATCGGCTGGGCTGCCGAAGTACCTTTTGACCATCTCCACCGGAAAGCGGTCGATTCCAGCGGGGACGGGCGTGTGCGTGGTGAACACCGTCGACGAGCGCACCACGGTCAGGGCGGTGTCGAAATCCAGTCCGGCGTCGATCAGCTCACGGACGCGCTCGACACCAAGGAACCCGGCGTGGCCCTCGTTCATGTGGAACACTTCGGGCGAAGCCAGCCCCTCGACCTCGGTGAAAGCCCGGATCGCGCGGACACCGCCGATGCCGGCGAGGATCTCTTGCTTTATCCGGTGCTCCTGGTCACCGCCGTAGAGCCGGTCGGTCACGCCGCGCAGATCGTGGTCGTTCTCCGGAATGTCAGAATCCAACAGCAACAACGGAATTCGGCCGACCTGGGCGATCCAGACGCGGGCACGCAGCTCGTTGCCCTCGGGCATCGCGAGTTCGATCAGCACTGGGTTGTCATCGGTATCGGTGAGCAGGCGCAGCGGCAACCCCTGCGGATCCAGCGACGGGTAACTTTCGTGCTGCCAGCCATCGGCGGTCAACGACTGCCGGAAGTAACCCGACCGGTAGAGCAGTCCGACCGCGATCAGCGGCAGACCGAGGTCGGAGGCGGATTTCAGGTGGTCGCCCGCCAGAATGCCCAGACCACCGGAGTAGTTGGGCAGCACCTCGGCGACGCCGAACTCCATCGAGAAGTACGCGATGCCGTTGGGCAGCTGTGCACCGTGCTCGAGTTGCTCCTGGTACCAGAGCGGCCGCGACAGGTAATCGTCGAGTTCGGCGACCAGCTCATCGAGCCGACGGACAAACGATTCGTCGGCGGCGAGCTCGTCTAGCCGCTTGGGACTGACCTGTCCCAGCAACGCGACCGGATCGCATCCGACCTGCTGCCAGAGCTCTGGATCGATCGTCGCGAACAAGTCCTGGGTCGGCCTGTCCCATGACCACCTCAGGTTGATCGAAAGCCGTTCGAGCGCCTCCATGCGATCAGGCAGATGGGCGCGGACGGTGAACCTTCTCAGAGCTTTCATCGGGCCATCACGCGACTCAACATTACTGATGTTTCGCCGTCCTGCAGGCTGGTATCCATACCGCTTCACCTCCGCCTGGTTGGGCAGCGCACTACCGTGGGTATAGGCGCAACGAGGCGATTGATGAGCTCGGTTAACGCAGCGTGAAGGAGTGGTAGGAAGTGGTCGGTCGGATCGAGATCGATGACGTCGCCCCCGTCGTATCCGGTGGCCGTTTCCCTGCGAAGGCGGTCGTCGGCGAGATCGTGCCGGTTCGCGCGACAGTATGGCGAGAAGGCCATGACGCCGTCGCGGCGACTCTTGTCGTCCGCTGTCACGGTTCGGACTATCCACAGCTCGTCAAGGGACCGGCCGGTGCGAACCCCATTGCCGCCGAGCCGGTACCCATCGAGACGGTCGTCAATCCGCGCGCGCGCATCACCCGGCATCACCTGCCGATGGCTTTGGGCACCACGCCGGATGTCTTCCACGGCCAGTTCGCCCCCGACAGCGTCGGGCTGTGGACCTTCCGGGTGGAGGCGTGGAGCGATCCGATCTCGACGTGGCGCAAGGCCGTCATCGCGAAGCTGGACGCGGGTCAGGGCGAAGAGGAACTGTCCAACGACCTGCTGATGGGGGCGCGGCTGCTCGAACGGGCTGCCACGGGCATTCCGCGCAAGCTGCGGGACCCGATCATCGAGGCGGCGGAGCTGTTGCGTAAGCCCGGTGACCCGTTCACCAGGGCAGGCGCGGCGCTGGCCGACCAGGTGACCGAGTTGCTCGGCGAGTATCCGCTGCGCGAATTGGTCACGCGCGGAGAGTCATACGGCGTGTGGGTGGATCGTCCGCTGGCCCGGTTCAGTTCCTGGTACGAGTTCTTCCCGCGATCGACCGGCGGGTGGGACAAGAAGGGCAAGCCCGTTCACGGAACGTTCGCGACGGCGACCAAGGCGCTTCCCCGCATCGCGGCAATGGGCTTCGACGTGGTTTACCTTCCGCCGATTCACCCGATCGGCAAGGTCCATCGCAAGGGCCGCAACAATTCGGTTACCGCTGCTCCCGGCGACGTGGGCTCGCCGTGGGCAATCGGCAGCGACAAGGGCGGCCATGACGCGGTCCATCCCAAGCTGGGCACGATCGAAGACTTCGACGAGTTCGTTTCCGCCACACGCGATCACGGCATGGAGGTCGCCCTCGACCTGGCCCTCCAGTGCGCACCCGATCACCCGTGGGCGAAAGACCACCCGGAATGGTTCACGGTATTGCCCGACGGCACCATCGCCTACGCCGAGAACCCGCCCAAGAAGTACCAGGACATTTACCCGATCAACTTCGACAACGACCCCGCGGGAATCTACGAAGAGGTACTGCGGGTGGTCCGGTTCTGGGTGTCGCACGGAATCAAGGTGTTTCGCGTGGACAACCCGCACACCAAACCACCCGATTTCTGGGCGTGGCTGATCGGCCGGGTCAAGAGCGAAGATCCCGACGTGCTGTTTCTCGCCGAGGCCTTCACCCGGCCTGCGCGCCTCTACGGTCTGGCCAAACTCGGCTACACGCAGTCGTACACATACTTCACATGGCGCACGGCGAAGTGGGAGCTCACCGAGTTCGGAGAGCAGATCGCGGAGCACGCCGACTACGCGCGCCCCAATCTGTTTGTGAACACGCCGGATATCCTGCACGAGAGCCTGCAGCACGGCGGACCCGGCATGTTCGCGATCCGCGCGGTACTGGCCGCAACGATGAGCTCGACCTGGGGCGTGTACTCGGGCTACGAGCTGTACGAGCACCGGCCGGTCCGCGAAGGCAGCGAGGAGTACCTCAACTCCGAGAAGTACGAGTTGAGGCCCCGCGATTTCGAAGCCGCCCTGGCAGACGGTGAATCACTCGAGCCTTTCTTGACGCGACTCAACGAGATCCGCCGCGTACATCCCGCGCTGCACCAACTGCGCACCATCAAGTTCCACCACGTCGACAACGACGCGTTGTTGGCCTACAGCAAGTTCGATCCAGTGACGGGCGATCAAGTGCTGGTGGTGGTGACGCTCAACCCGTTCGGCCCCGAAGAGGCGACGCTCTGGCTCGATATGGTTGCGTTGGGGATGGAACCCTACGATCGCTTCTGGGTACGCGACGAAATCACCGGCAACGAATTTCAATGGGGGCAGGCCAATTACGTGCGCCTCGATCCGGCCAACGCCGTGTCGCACGTGCTGAACATGCCCCAGGTGCCGGCCGAACAACGACTCAATCTGCTGCGTAGGGAGTGACGAAATGACGCAGACCAACCACCGTACGAGCCCGCACCTGCGGCCGCACACGGCTGATCTGAACCGCCTGTTAGCAGGCGAACACCACGACCCCCATTCGATTCTGGGCGCACATGAGTACGACGGCGATCACACGGTGTTACGCGCCTACCGGCCGCATGCCGTTGAGGTGGTGGCCCTCGTGGGTGGCGAGCGGTATCCGTTCGAGCACGTCGAGGGCGGCCTGTTCGCGGTAGCCCTGCCGATGACCAACCTGTCGGACTACCGACTCGAGGTCAGCTACGGCTCGGGCGACGAAGTGCACACCACCGCCGATGCATACCGGTTCCTGCCGACCCTCGGCGAAATCGACCTACACCTGTTCGCCGAGGGTCGCCATGAGCGGCTTTGGGAGATCCTGGGCGCCCATCCCCGCAGTTTCACCACACCCGACGGCGTCGTCGATGGTGTCTCCTTCGCGGTGTGGGCGCCGAATGCCAAGGGCGTCAGCCTGATCGGCGAGTTCAACCATTGGGACGGCAACGAAGCACAGCTGCGCGTGCTCGGCTCGACGGGTGTGTGGGAGCTGTTCTGGCCCGGATTCGAGATCGGCGGACTGTACAAGTTCAGGGTGCACGGCGCCGACGGCTCGATCAGTGACCGCGCCGACCCGATGGCATTCGCCACCGAGGTTCCGCCGCAGACGGCGTCGAAAGTCACGAGGAGCGAATACACCTGGAAGGACCAGGACTGGATGACCCAGCGGGCCAGCCAGAATCCGGTTTTCGAACCGATGAGCACGCTCGAAGTGCATCTGATGTCCTGGCGGCCGGGGCTGAGCTACCGCGAATTGGCCACCGAGCTCACCGAATACGTAGTCTCCAACGGGTTCACACATGT
Source organism: Mycobacterium sp. 29Ha (assembly GCF_032883055.1). Lineage (NCBI taxonomy): Bacteria > Bacillati > Actinomycetota > Actinomycetes > Mycobacteriales > Mycobacteriaceae > Mycobacterium > Mycobacterium sp. 29Ha. The sequence goes on along the minus strand of NZ_JAMQTI010000001.1, from coordinate 11,769 downwards.
CGAGTTGATGCCGGTCGCCGAGCATCCGTTCGGCGGCTCGTGGGGCTATCAGGTGACGTCGTACTACGCGCCGACATCGCGACTGGGAACCCCCGACGAGTTCCGCCATGTGGTGGACACCCTCCATCAGGCCGGTATCGGCGTGATCATGGACTGGGTTCCTGCGCACTTCCCGAAGGACGCGTGGGCGCTGGGCCGCTTCGACGGCACCGCCCTATACGAACACTCCGACCCACGACGCGGCGAACAACTCGACTGGGGCACTTATGTTTTCGACTTCGGCCGCCCTGAGGTCCGCAACTTCTTGGTCGCCAACGCGCTGTACTGGCTGCAGGAGTACCACATCGACGGGCTGCGCGTGGATGCGGTCGCATCGATGCTCTATCTGGACTACTCACGACCAGCAGACGGCTGGACACCGAACATCTACGGCGGCCGCGAGAACCTCGAAGCGGTGCAGTTCCTGCAAGAGATGAACGCCACGGTGCACAAGCTCGCGCCAGGCATCGTCACCGTCGCCGAGGAATCTACGTCCTGGCCGGGTGTGACGCGGCCGACGAACCTTGGCGGCCTTGGTTTCTCGATGAAGTGGAACATGGGCTGGATGAACGACACCCTGGAGTTCATCAAACGCGACCCCATCCATCGCAGCTACCACCACCACGAGATCACGTTCTCGATGCTGTACGCGTTCAGCGAGAACTTCGTGTTGCCCATCAGCCACGACGAAGTGGTCCATGGCAAGGGCACGTTGTGGGGCCGCATGCCGGGCGACGACCACACCAAGGCCGCCGGGTTGCGCGGCCTGCTGGCCTACCAATGGGCCCACCCCGGAAAGCAATTGCTGTTCATGGGCCAGGAGTTCGGGCAGCGTGCCGAATGGTCCGAGGAGCGGGGCGTCGACTGGTATCAGCTCGACGAGAACAGCTTCTCCACCGGCGTACAGCGGTTCGTCCACGATATGAACGGCGTCTACCGCGGCAGTCGGGCGCTGTGGTCGCAGGACAGCAAGCCCGAGGGCTACTCGTGGATAGACGCCAACGACTCGGCCAACAACGTGCTCAGCTTCATGCGGTTCGGGGACGACGGTTCGATGCTGGCATGCGTGTTCAACTTCTCCGGGTCCGAACACGCCCGGTACCGGCTCGGCCTGCCGCACGCAGGCACGTGGCGGGAGGTGCTCAACTCCGACGCCGACATCTACAACGGTTCGGGCATCGGCAACTACGGTGCGGTCGAGGCGACCGACGAGCCGTGGCACGGCCGTCCGGCATCAGCGGTCATGGTGCTGCCGCCGCTGGCCGCCCTGTGGTTCGAACCCGTGGCCCCGGCCTAGCCTTTCGCGCGAACGGCCGACTCAGTACAACGCGTTGGCCAGTTTGCGTCGGCCCGCGATCACCTCGGGATCGGCCGGATCGAAAAGGTCGAACAGCTCGACCAGCCGCGTCCGCACCGTGGTGCGGTCGTCGTCGGTCTTGCGTTTGAACAACGCGATCAGCCGGTCGAACGCGGCCGCGATGTTCTGCTGCAGAATTTCCACGTCGGCCGCGGCGAAGACGGCGTCGATGTCATCGGGTGCGGCGTCGGCCGCAGCCACCGCATCGGGACGATGTGCCGATGCCCGCTGCAGGAACGAGATCTGACGCACCGCACCTTTGGCCTCCGAGTCGTTCGGCCTCGCGTCGAGGATCGCCTGATACGCAGCGCGCGCGGCGTCGAAGTCGCCGGCGTCCAGATGCGCCCGCGCCTGGGCCAGTTCGGGATCGACCTGTTCGGGATCCTCTCCGGCGCCTCCGCCGCTGAGTTTTCCCGCGGTCGCGTTGAGCAGCGAGTCGATCCATCCGCGCAACTGCTCGGGCGGCTGCATGCCCTGGAAGCTCGAGAGCGGTTGTCCCCCGCCCAACGCCACGACGGTCGGAATCGCCTGGACGCCGAACATCTGCGCTACCCGCGGGACGACGTCGACGTTGACCGTCGCGAGCGACCACTTTCCGCCGTCGGCGGCGGCGAGACTGGCCAGCGCGTCACCCAACTGCACGCTGGCGTCGCTGCGCGGAGACCACAGCAAGACCACGACAGGGACCTGACTGGAGCGGACCAGGACCTCGGCTTCGAGGTTGGCCTCGGTGACCTCCACACCGCCTGACGGTCCGGCGGCGGCGCCACCTGCGGCGGCACCGGCCGGCTTCTTGAGCGCCGAAAGGTCGATCGCACCTGCCATGGAGGCCGCAACGGGACGTGGACGAGTCACGGCTACAAGTTTGTCACGTCGATTCTGGAACCGGCTGCCCTGGTTGCATGATCGCCGCGGACGGGATCGAGGCACCCATTTTGCCGGTCCGATCAGCCCATATGAGGAAGATCACACTGCCCAATGGCACGATGCTCGCGATCAGCGCCAGCGACCACGTCCCGAACGACCATTTCAATGCGATTCCGGCGAGCAATGCGGCCGCTACGAACGCGACGAAAATCAGTCCGTGGGCCATCCCGAACACCTTGACGCCGATCTCGGTCGGCGAGCTGGCCAGGTACTTGAAATACATTCCGGCCAGCAGACCGACCCAACTGACGGCCTCGAGCAGAGCAACCAGTCGGAACCACCCGGCAACGGATCGAAGATCAAGAGCGCCTGTCATGGCCGCCATTGTGCCCGAAACCGACGTATATTACTACGCGGTGTCGTAGGCGCGGCTCGCCGCGGTGTCGTAGGCGTTCAGCCTGCCCGCAGCACCAGAGCGTCGCCCTGGCCCCCGGCGCCGCACAGCGCCGCCACCGCGTACCCGGAACCCTGTTTCTTCCCGTCGCTTCGCTCGCCACGGCGTCGTGACAGCTCAAGGGCGGCGTGCAGGGTGATCCGGGCGCCGGACATGCCGATCGGATGCCCGACGGCGATCGCGCCGCCGTTCACATTGACCTTCTCCGGGTCGACGCCCAACTCCTTCATTGACGCGAGCGCCACCGCCGAGAACGCCTCGTTGATCTCGATGACGTCCAGCTGATCGACCGAGATGCCCTCGCGGGCAATGGCCTTCTTGATGGCGTTGGCCGGCTGCGACTGCAGGGTCGAATCGGGACCCGCCACCACGCCGTGAGCGCCGATCTCACACAGCCAGGTCAGCCCCATCTCCTGGGCCTTCTCCTTGCTCATCACGACGACTGCCGCCGCGCCGTCGGAGATCTGCGACGCCGACCCAGCCGTGATGGTGCCGTCCTTGCGGAACGCCGGCTTGAGTCCGGCCAGGGACTCGGCGGTGGTGTTGGCGCGGATGCCCTCGTCTTCGGTGAACTCGATCGGGTCACCCTTGCGCTGCGGGATGTTCACCGGCACGACCTCGTCGGCGAAGACCCCGTCCTTCCATGCCGCAGCGGCCTTTTGGTGCGAACGTGCCGCAAACTCGTCCTGCTCGGCCCTGGTGAACTGGTCGGCGTCGTTGCGCTGTTCGGTCAGCGCACCCATCGGCTGATCGGTGAAGACGTCGTGCAGACCGTCGTAGGCCAGGTGATCGAGAACGGTGACGTCGCCGTACTTGTAGCCCGCGCGACTGTCCATGAGCAGGTGGGGCGCCTTCGTCATCGATTCCTGGCCGCCCGCGACCACGACCTCGAACTCGCCCGCGCGAATCAATTGATCGGCCAGCGCGATCGCGTCGATTCCGGACAGGCACATCTTGTTGATGGTCAGCGAGGGCACATCCCAGCCGATGCCCGCGGCAACCGCAGCTTGTCTGGCGGGCATTTGCCCAGCACCGGCGGTCAGGACCTGCCCCATGATGACGTAGTCGACGGCCGACGCCGGGATGTTGGCCTTTTCCAGCGCACCGGCGATCGCGACGGCGCCGAGGTCACTACCCGAGAAATCCTTCAGCGAGCCCATCAGCTTGCCGATTGGCGTACGCGCTCCCGCAACGATCACCGACGTCGTCATTTATTTCCTCCAGGAACTGGGTATTCGTAGATGTGGCACATGACACATTCCGCAAACATCTGTCTCAAGGTTACCGTTACGTGATGACCACTGAACAAGTAGACGCACGTCCGGCGCTCGCCAGCGCCCTCGTGACGGCTATCGATCATGTCGGCATCGCGGTCCCCGACCTCGACGCCGCCATCAAGTGGTACCACGACCACCTCGGCATGATCGTCCTGCACGAAGAGATCAACGAGGACCAGGGTGTGCGCGAGGCAATGCTCTCGGTGCGCGGCGCGCCCGTCGGCAGCGCGCAGATTCAGCTCATGGCGCCACTCGACGAGACCTCGACCATCGCGAAGTTCCTCGACAAGCGCGGACCCGGCCTGCAGCAGCTGGCGTATCGCACCAGCGACATCGACGCGCTCAGCGAGCGGCTTCGCGCCGAGGGTATGCGCCTGCTCTATGACGAGCCTCGTCGCGGCACAGCCGATTCACGGATCAACTTCATCCATCCCAAGGATGCCGGCGGCGTCCTCATCGAGCTCGTCGAGCCTGCCGCCGATCACTGACGCTGGCTTCGGAACCGAGTTCGTCACGACCACTTGCGAGTAGGCCCCCGAGTACCTCGGTGGGTCCAGCACGGCGTATGCCAATGACGCCGGTCTTCTGACGCCTGTTCGCCGCGATCTGCCGGCCACACGAGTACATGCGCAGTGCCAGGACGTATTTCGTGGTCGCATCCGGGGCAGCGGTAGGTCTTCGTCGCCCGCGCGGCCGAAACCGGACGGACTTCGTAGTCATATCCGTCCGGCCCTGTCTCGATCCGCCTGCTCTGCGGTAGCGGCGGTACAGCGCGTTGCTTGCGCGGCGATGGACGGCGCCGGGGCATGGGTTAGAAGAGCCGGAACTCGTCGCTGTCCATGCCGCGCATCTGGTCGTAGTCCAAAGTCACGCAACGGATCCCACGGTCGGTCGCCAGCGTGCGAGCCTGGGGCTTGATCTGCTGGGCGGCGAAAACTCCCGCGACGGGCGCCAGCACGGTGTCGCGGTTGAGGAGTTCGAGGTAACGGGTGAGCTGTTCGACGCCGTCGATCTCGCCCCGCCGTTTGATCTCGACGGCGACCGAGCCGCCCTTCTCGTCTCGACACAGCAAGTCCACCGGCCCGATCGCGGTCATGTACTCGCGGCGCACCAGTGAATAGCCCGCACCGAGCAGCTCGACGTGTTCGGCGAGCAGCTCCTGCAGATGCGCTTCGACACCGTCCTTCACCAATCCCGGATCGACACCGAGTTCGTGGCTGGAGTCATGCTCGATGGCCTCGACGGTGATCCGAAGCTGCTCTCCCGCCTTGTTCTCGACCACCCATACGGGCGTGGGCCCGTCGGGTTCCTCGGTGAGCCAGCAGGGCGGGCTCATCCAGTTGAGCGGCTTGTACGCGCGATCGTCGGCGTGGACACTGACCGAGCCGTCGGCCTTGATGAGGAGCAGGCGGCGGGCCGACGGCAGATGAGCTGTCAGGCGCCCGACGTAGTCGACGGTGCACTGGGCGATGACGAGACGCACCCGAACCACCTTAGGGGGCCGGACGGCAACCTAGGCTTTAGCCACGATGACGGCCAACAAGAGCGTTCCGCAGCGGCTGGGCCGTGTCCTCGAGAAGGTGACACGCCAGAGCGGCCGACTGCCGGATACTCCGGAATTCGGCTCCTGGCTGCTGGGCAAGCCTTCGGAAAGTCAGCTCCGCCGCCGTATTCGTATCCAGCTGATCCTCACGTTCTTCATCTTGCTCACGAACATGCTCGGCATCGGCGTCGCGCTGCTGATGATCGCGGTCGCCATCCCGGTCCCCAGCATCTTCAGTGACGCACCCGCATGGCTGACGTGGGCCGTGGCGCCCGGATACATGGCCTTCGCCCTGATCGTCGGCACTGTCTGGATCACCTCACGGATCGTCAACTCGCTGCGGTGGGCAATCGAAGAGCGCCCGCCGACCCGGGCCGATCAACGCAACGTCTTCTTTGCGCCGTGGCGGGTGGCGAAGATGCTGCTGTTCCTGTGGGGCGTCGGCGCAGTCCTGCTGACCACCTGGTACGGGATCTATGACACCGCGTTCATTCCGCGGTTCCTCTTGGCGGTGAGTTTCTGCGGCATCGTCGTCGCCACCGGGTGTTACCTGATCACGGAGTTCGCACTGCGTCCCGTCGCCGCTCAGGCCCTCGAGGCCGGTCGTCCACCACGTCGGTTGGCACACGGCGTGATGGGCCGCACGATGACCGTCTGGTTGCTCAGCTCGGGCGTGCCCGTGCTCGGCATCCTCCTGCTCGCCGTCTTCGCGGTGTCGCTACAGAATCTCTCCGCCACCCAGTTCGCGGTCGCCGTGGGCATTCTGGCGGTGGTGGCATTGACCTTCGGCTGGGTTCTGATGCTGCTGTTGTCGTGGCTGATCGCGACACCGGTGCGGGTCGTGCGTGCCGCGCTGCAAAGGGTGGAGCAGGGGGATCTGGACACGAATCTGGTGGTGTTCGACGGCACCGAGCTCGGCGAATTGCAACGCGGTTTCAACTCGATGGTCGAAGGCCTCAAGGAGCGGGAACGCGTGCGCGACCTTTTCGGTCGACACGTGGGTCGCGAGGTTGCCGCCGCGGCCGAGAAGGAACGGCCGAAATTGGGCGGCGAAGAACGGCACGTCGCGGTGATCTTTGTTGACATCATCGGCTCGACACAGCTGGTGACCGGCAGGCCCGCAACCGAAGTCGTCGATCTGCTCAATCGGTTCTTTGCGGTGATCGTGGAGGAAGTCGATCGCCACCACGGTTTCGTGAACAAATTCGAGGGCGACGCGGCCCTCGCCGTCTTCGGCGCACCGGTTCACCTCGACAGCCCGGAGGAGGAAGGCCTCGCCGCCGCGCGGGCGATCGCGCGGCGCATCCGCGAAGAGGTACCCGAATGCGAGGCCGGCATCGGCGTCGCGGCCGGTGAGGCCGTCGCCGGAAATGTCGGCGCCAAGGAGCGCTTCGAGTACACCGTGATCGGTGAGCCGGTCAACGAGGCTGCACGGCTCTGCGAGCTGGCGAAGGACTCACCCGGTCACCTGCTCGCGTCCTCTGATGCGGTCTCAGCCGTCAACGAGGAAGAACGCGCGCACTGGACGCTCGGCGATTCGGTGACTCTGCGTGGCCACGACGTACCGACCCGGCTCGCACTTCCGGTCTGATCATCAGAGGGCGCTTTTCGTCACATCGTCCGCGATGTAAGTGGTACCAGGCGTCACAGTAATTATAATCGTGGATGTGCACGGTTCGATTGCCCCCGAGGGTCTGTTGAGGATCGAGGACTGTCTCGACGCCGACGGCGGCATCGTGCTGCCGCCCGGTACGACCCTGATATCGCTGATCGATCGCAACATCGCCAGCGTCGGCGACACCGTCGCCTACCGCTATCTGGATTTCGCCGGCTCGGCCGACGGACGCGCCATGGAATTGACCTGGAACCAGCTGGGCCGTCGGATGCAGGCGATAGGCGCGCGCGTCCAGAGTCTCGCGTCGCGGGGCGACCGCGTGGCGATCCTGGCCCCGCAGGGCCTCGACTACGTTGCGGCATTCTTCGCCGCAGTCAAAGCGGGGACGATCGCGGTGCCGTTGTTCGCCCCCGAACTCCAAGGGCACGCCGAACGTCTCGAAACGGCACTGACAGACGCCCGTCCGGCGGCGATCCTGACGACCACCGCGGCGGCCCGCGCCGTGCGCGATTTCCTCGCGGGCTTCGCTTTCGCGCCCGATGTGCCGGTCATCGCAGTCGATGACATTCCGGACTCGGCCGCCGAGACATTCGGTCCCGTCGACCTCGACGTCGATGACGTCTCACACTTGCAATACACCTCGGGCTCCACACGGCCGCCGGTCGGGGTGGAGATCACGCACCGCGCGGTCGGGACGAATCTGCTGCAGATGATCCTGTCCATCGATCTGCTCGACCGAAACACCCACGGCGTCAGCTGGTTACCGCTGTACCACGACATGGGGTTGTCGATGATCGGGTTCCCGGCGGTATACGGCGGCCACTCAACGCTGATGTCGCCGACCGCGTTCATTCGTCGCCCGCAGCGCTGGATCCGGGCGTTGTCGGACGGATCCCGGGAGGGACGAGTGGTCACCGCCGCGCCGAACTTCGCCTACGCGTACACGGCGCAGCGCGGCGTGCCCGCGACGGGCGAGGACGTCGACCTCGCCAACGTGGTGATGATCATCGGCTCCGAGCCGGTCAGCATCGACGCGATCACGGCGTTCAACGATGCGTTTGCGCCATTCGGGTTGCCGGCCACGGCAATCAAGCCGTCGTACGGAATCGCCGAAGCAACGCTCTTCGTGTCGACCATCGCTCCATCCGCCACAGCCACGGCCGCGTACTTCGACCGGGGCCGGCTGGCCGAAGGTGTCGCGGTGCGGGTCGCGGCGGATGCGGACAACGCGGTGGCACAGGTGTCGTGTGGCCAGATCGCGCGCAGCCAGTGGGCAGTCATCGTCGACCCTCAAGCCCACACCGAACTGGCCGACGGTCAGGTAGGCGAGATCTGGTTGCACGGAGACAACACCGCTCGGCGGTACTGGGGGCAGCCCGAGGCGTCGCGGCTGACGTTCGACGCCACGTTACGGTCACGCCTGCAGCCGCGAAGCCACGCCGACGGTGCGCCGGCCGACGGGACATGGTTGCGCACAGGCGATCTCGGGGTCTACCTCGATGGCGAGCTGTATGTCATCGGCAGACGTGCGGACGCGATCCGCGTCGACGGACTCCACCACTACCCGCAGGACGTCGAGGCGACGGCGCAGTCCGCGTCGCCGATGGTGCGCGGGGGGTATGTCGCGGCATTCGCCACCGACTCCGGCGTCGTCATCGTCGCCGAACGCGCGTCAGGCACCCGCGGCACCGATCCTGATACCGCGGCCGAGGCGATCCGCGCAGCCGTCACGCGCATCCACGGACTATCGATTGCAGACGTCCGATTCGTACCGGCGGGCGCGATCCCGCGCACGACGAGCGGCAAGGTGGCCCGTCGGGCATGCCGAGCCGAGTACCTCAGCGGCGCACTACGGGGATAGTCGGCAGGTCAACTCTCGCCACCGCCCACCTCCGCGGGCAGCGGTGGCGGCAACGGCGTTGTCGGCGCTGATGTCTCAGCCGGCGCCGGCGATCCGCCCACGCCGGACTGCTGCGGAGAGTTGAAGTCCACCATCGTCTCGTCGCGAATCACCTCTTTGCCCGCGCTGACGACCAACGAGTCTTCGGTCACCCAATAGGTGATGCCATGGTTTTCGGCGGTGTACCCGTCGGTGGACTTGGCCGCCGGGACGATCAGTTTGGCGCCGTCCCTCAATCGCACTCCGCGATATTCGTACTCGCCGTCGGCCTCGCAGATGGCCACCCGGGACGTTGCGGTGCTGCCGAAGACGACGGCCTGACTCGACGAGGGGCACCGAGCGGTCGAGTCGATGTAGCCCTGATCATCTGCGGTGGGCGCCGCGGTAGCCGGTCCCAATCCGATGATGGCCAGCGTTGAGCACGCCACCGCACCGGCGGCCAGGCGAAGGGCAGTCAGCCCGGGAGTCGACATCACTCCATCCACCAGAGCACGTTCTCGCCGGCAATGCGAGTAGAGATGCCGACACTTGACGAGATCGTTAGCACCTCGAAATCGGCGCCCCACGACGATGTCGGTTTTCCGCCAGTGATGTCGGAGGGCACGTGTAATCGTTGACTTGTGCACGAGGATTTCGATCGCTGTTACCGAGCCGTCCAGTCCAAGGACGCGCGGTTCGACGGCTGGTTCGTCACCGCCGTGCTGACCACGAAGATCTACTGCAGACCCAGCTGTCCGGTGCGCCCGCCGTACGCCCGCAACATGCGGTTCTACCCCACCGCCGCCGCCGCACAGAAAGCCGGCTTCCGCGCCTGCAAGCGATGCCGGCCGGACGCCTCACCCGGGTCGCCGGAGTGGAATGTGCGTGGCGACGTGGTCGCGCGGGCGATGCGACTCATCTCGGATGGCACAGTCGACCGTGAGGGCGTCGCCGGCCTGGCTGCCCGCGTCGGATACACCACGCGTCAGCTGGAACGGCTGCTGCAGGCAGAGGTTGGGGCGAACCCCCTTGCGCTGGCGCGAGCGCAACGCGCTCAGACCGCCCGTGTGCTGATCGAAACCACCGAATTGCCGTTCAGTGATGTCGCATTCGCGGCGGGCTTCTCCAGCATCCGTCAGTTCAACGACACGGTGCGCGCGGTATGCGACCTGACCCCGACGGCGTTGCGACAACGGGCACGTTCGAGGTTCGGTCGCGGAGAGAGCGCGACGGGCGCGTTGTCCCTGCGGCTACCGGTGCGCATGCCGTTCGCATACGAGGGCCTGTTCGGCCACCTGGCGGCGAGCGCGGTTCCGGGCGTCGAGGAGGTGCGTGCGGGCAGCTACCGGCGGACGCTGAGATTGGCGAATGGCAACGGAATCGTCAGTCTCACACCACAACCCGACCATGTGAAGTGCGAGATCAGGCTGGACGACTTTCGGGATCTCGCCGCGGCGATAGCACGATGCCGGCGTCTGCTCGACTTGGACGCGGATCCGGAGGCGGTCGTCGACGCGCTCGGCGCCGATCCGGACCTCGGTGCGTTGGTCGCCAAGGCGCCGGGGCAGCGAATTCCGCGGACCGTCGACGAGCAGGAGCTGGCACTGCGGGTCGTGCTCGGTCAGCAGGTGTCCGTCAAGGCCGCACGCACCCACGCCGCCCGTCTCGTGACCGCCTACGGTCAGCCCGTCGCCGACGCAGATGGCGGCCTCACGCATGTGTTCCCCTCGGTCGAGGATCTCGCTGAGATCGACCCGGCGCACCTGGCGTTTCCGAAGTCCCGCCAGCGGACGCTGATCACGCTGATCACGGCGCTGGCCAAGCGGGATGTGGTGCTCGACGCAGGATGCGACTGGGATCGTGCGCGTGTGCAACTGCTGGAACTGCCCGGCATCGGGCCATGGACCGCCGAGGTCATCGCAATGCGCGGCCTTGGCGACCCTGACGCTTTTCCCTCCAGTGACCTCGGAGTGCGGATCGCGGCACAGCAGTTGGGCATACCGGCAGAGCCGCGTCCGCTCACCGAACACAGCATGCAATGGCGACCGTGGCGGTCGTATGCCACCCAGCATTTGTGGACAGCTTTGGATCACGCGGTCAACGAATGGCCGCCGAAGGAGAACTGATGGAAGCGTTGCAATTTCGGAAAATGGACAGCCCGGTTGGACTACTCACGTTGGCCGGCAAGGACGGGCGGTTGCGGCATTTGCGGATGGTCGATCAGACCTATGAGCCGAGCCGCGACGGTTGGGAACACGACGACACGGCGTTCCCCGATGCCGTTGAGCAGCTGGAGGCTTATTTCGCCCGGGAGAGAACCGATTTCGATCTGAGCCTTGATCTCATCGGCACCGAGTTCCAGCGACGGGTGTGGGCTGCCCTGCTCACGATCCCTTATGGCGAGACTCGGACCTACGGCGAGATCGCAAGGCAGATCGGCACACCCGGAGCCTTTCGGGCGGTGGGTCTGGCCAATGGTCACAACCCGATCGGCATCATCGTGCCCTGCCATCGGGTCATCGGATCCAACGGCAGTCTCACCGGATACGGCGGCGGTTTGGACCGCAAGCGGGCACTGCTCGACATGGAGAAGGCGCACAACGGTACGGCGCAGACGTTGTTCTAGCTCAAGCTATCCCACAAATGCCTTTGCCCCCCAATTGAATTGGGGGGCAAAGGGCTTTAATTTGTGTTCGGCGGTGTCCTACTTTTCCACCCGGGTTGGGTAGTATCATCGG